>NZ_WFLL01000200.1:0-215 GCF_009208755.1 Janthinobacterium sp. FT14W
TGGCCTGGATCTGTTGCCGATAATGCCGAGCACCATAAGCGCGGTCGACGCGCACGCTCGACGGCCTTTTCCGGGGGCGACCACGGCTCGGACGAGGCACATCAATCGCATCGAGCAGCTGTCCGACATGGGCCGCGTCGCTACACTGGCCGGCCGTGACAAGAACGGACAGCGGCAAACCGTGCCCATCGACACAGACATGGATTTTGCTGGTG
>NZ_WFLL01000201.1:0-202 GCF_009208755.1 Janthinobacterium sp. FT14W
CAAAGCCTGCTGGGCGCCGGTGTCAAGGCCGACGGCAGCCTGGGCGCCAGCGGCGACCTGACCCTGACGACCACGCAAGGAATCACGGCCAGCGGGCAGAACCTGGCGGCGGGCCACGCCAGCCTGACGGGCGCGGAGGTGGACCTGGGCCACAGCCAGACCAGCGCCGCCAGCATCGACTTGACGGCAAGCCTAGGCAACA
>NZ_WFLL01000020.1:0-114150 GCF_009208755.1 Janthinobacterium sp. FT14W
GTCTTCCGCTTCGACCTGCGCGCGCCACGCGGCCCGGCGCCAGCGCCGCGATGGCCGGCTGCTGCAGCACCGGCGCGCGCAGGTCGAAGCGGAAGACGGAGCCCTCTCCCAAGGTGGAATCGACGCGCAGTTCGCCGCTCATCAGGCGCACGAATTCGCGCGAAATCGTCAGGCCCAGCCCCGTGCCGGCCTGCGCCACGGCGCTGTCGGCCTGCACGAACGGTTCAAAGATGCGCTCCAGGTCTTCTTCCGCGATGCCGCTGCCCGTATCGCGCACGGCGAACGCCAGCGCCGCCTGCCCATCGTCTGCCGCCTGGCAGGCCAGCGACAGGGTCACGCTGCCCTGCTCGATGAACTTGAGCGCGTTCGACAGCAAATTGAGCAGCACCTGGCGCAGCTTGGCGCCATCGAGGCGCACCAGCGGCGGCACGCCGGAGCGCTCGAGGCGCAGCGCGATGCCCTGGTCGCGCGAACGCATGCGCACCATTTCCAGCACCTCGTCGAGCAAGCCATTCAAGTCCACGGGCCCCGCTTGCAGCTGCATGCGGCCCGCCTCGATTTTCGACAGTTCCAGGATGTCGTTGATCAGGGTGAGCAAATGGTGGCCGGCGCGGTTGATGATGGCCAGGTTATGCTTTTCTTCCTCGAACATGCTGCTCGAATCGGCCATCATCTGCGAAAAACCGATCACGGAATTCAAGGGCGTGCGCAATTCGTGGCTCATGTTGGCCAGGAACACGCTCTTCGCGCGGTTCGCCGATTCGGCCTCGGTGACGGCCACGGACAGGGCGGCCGTGCGCTGCTGCACCAGCTCTTCCAGGTGATCGCGGTAGCCCAGCAATTCCTGCTCGCTGTGCTTGCGCTCGGAAATGTCGACGATGCCGCTGCGCACCAGGCGCCGCCCTTCCATGGGCAGCTTGACCAGCCGCACCTCGCAGGGAAAGACGCTGCCGTCGGCGCGCCGCACGTTGCGCTCGACGAGGATGGGTTCGCCCAGCATGGCGCGGCGCAAATGTTCTTCCACCATCAGGCCCAGCGGCAAGGCGTCGGGCTGCTCCGCGCTGTACAGGTCGAAGGGTCCCTTGCGCAGCAATGCTTCGCGCGACAGGCCCAGCATGCGCTGCGCGCTGCTGTTGGCGTCGATGAAACGGTCCAGGTCCAGGTCGTACACGACGATGGCTTCCGGCGCATGCTCGACCAGGATGCGAAAACGCTGCTCGCTCTCGCGCGCCTCGCTCTCGGCGCGGCGCAGGCGCCGCCGCTGCAGCAGCAAGGCGCTCAGCAAGCCGGCCATCACGATGAAGACGCCGCCCACCAGCAGCACGGCGACGCGGTGTTCGTGCCACAGCTGCGGCGGACGGTTGAGGAACAGGGTGTGCGGCGGCAGGCGGCTGATATCGGCATCCCAGCGTTGCAACTGTTCCCAGTCATACATGGGCAGCGGACGGGCCGGCGGCAGCAAGGCGCCCCGTGCGACAGGCGCCTTGCCCGCCAGCACGGCCAGCGACATCTGCGCCACCTGCTGCGCGGCCCGTTCGATGTGCAGGATGGAGCCGCCCAGGATGCCCTTGCCGACCGTCGCGTTATACATGCCGAAGGTGGGGACGTTGGCCAGCTGCGCCAGTTGCGCGGAAAACTGCACGGGCGTGGCGATGGCGCCGTCCACGTCGCGGTTGACATTGCCCGCCACCAGCAGCGTGTCGGCGGGCAGGTGCGCCACCGCCGCGCGCATCTGTTCCAGGCTCAGGTCGTCGAGGTAGCGCATGGCCACCTTGCCCTGCCACGCCTGCGCCGCCTGCTGCATGCTGCGCTTCAGGGCCTGGTCGGCTTCGCTGGCGCCGACGGCCATGACGATGGTCTTGGTCTCCGGGAACAGCGCCATGGCCTGCGCCAGGGTGCCGGGAAAATCCACATTCGCCTTTTGCTGCCAGATGGCCAGCGGACTGCCGGCCGGCAAGGCCTTGCCCGAGGTGTTAATCGCCAGCACAGGCACGCCGCGCGCCAGCGGCGCCAGGTCCGACAACAGGAAATCGAGCGCCGGCTGCTGCATGGCGATGATCAGGTCGGCCTTGCGCCCCATCATCTGGGTGTATCTTAAAAGCAACAAATCGCGCATCTCATTGCGCAGCGCCGGGTCGCCCTGGGTATTGAGGTTCAGGTGCTCGACCATGATGTCTTCGCTGGCCAGGCCCGCGGCCACCATGGCGGCCACATAGGTGCGGGTGTACGATTCCACGCCGGCGCGGCCATAATCGTAAGCATTGAGGAACAGCACGCGCTGGCCGTGCTGCGGCGGTGCCGCGGCCGGCAAGGCCACAGGCGGCGCGGCGACACAGAACGCCAGCAGCAAGGCGCGGCCGCAGCGGCGCACCGCCCTGCCCATCCCGCCGCCAGGCCGCAAGCCGCCCGACACATCACGCATCATTCGCCATGCCCATGCTCACTCTCGCCTGTCACCATGTTTCAACTATGCGCCGACGGATCAGCCACCGACACTTACAAAAACATGATAACGTCAACTGCAGGGGCAAGTCTATTCCTTCGGGCAATCTTTTGTCATATGACGGCGCTGTACTGGCCAGCCACCGCATCGTGCGCTAGCATGATCCTTTTGCCCGGAAAGCCTCCATGACCATCACCCTGCGCCCCGCCCTGCCCTTTGACGTAGCCGCCCTGTGGGCGCTGCGCACGGTGGCTGTGCGCGTCAGTTGCGCCACGCACTATGCGCCGGAGCAGATTGCCGCGTGGACGGCCTCGCCCGTGCCGGACGGCTATGCCGCCATGCTGGCTGCCGGTGGCGGCATCGTGGCGATGCAGGACGCGGCCATCGCCGGCTATGCCATGCTGGACGTCAATACACACGAAGTCGATGCCGTGTTTGTCGATCCCGCGCGCGCGGGCCTCGGTATCGGCAAGCGCTTGCTGGCGGCGCTGGAGCAATTGGCGCGTGGACGCGGCATTGCCCGCCTGCACCTGTCCGCCTCGCTCAATGCCGTGCCGTTTTACGCGGCGGCCGGTTTTACGGCCTTGCGCGAGGAAGCATATGCGCATCCCAGCGGCATCAGCCTGGCCAGCGTGGCGATGGAAAAAGCGCTGACGCCCGCCTGAACCTTCAGTCGGGCACCGCGCCCGCTTCGGACTCGGCCGGGCATTGCTGCAGCTTCGCAATCAGGGCGCGCACTTCGTCGTCGCCCAGGTCCAGCGGGTTGCCTTGCGCACCGACGGCGATCAGGCAGATGGCCGAGCCGTCGTACCAGGCGTCCAGGCGTTCTTCCTGATTATTCATACTGTTCTGCCTCCTGCTGCAAGTCCGCCAGCAAATCGCCAGGCGCCGCGACGCTGGCGCTGCCTTGCGGCACGGGAAAGACGAACGCCAGCTGGTGATTCTCCGCCATGCCGGGCAGCCACTTGGCCAGAAAATCGTCGAGCGCGATGGCGCGCGGTTGGAAATGTTCCCAGTCGCCGCTGGCGCACGCCTGTGCAAACGCCGCTTCCGGCCAGAACGGTATCGCCACCTTGCCGTCAAGCTGCGCCGTGGCCCAGCCGTCATGGTGCAAGCCCCACACTTCTTGCGTATCGGCCGCCTTGCGCACGAAGTAGGCATGGCGTTCGGCGGTCGGCAGCGCCGCCACCTGCTTGAACTTTTCAGGATGCATGCTTGTCCCCTGCCCCGTCCCACACCCGTAATTCCGGACCGCTCCAGCCCGTCACCATGTCGAGGGCGTCCAGTATCGCGTCTTCCAGCGCCTCATCCGGCGTGGCGGCGCGCAGTTCCTGCAGCCAAGCGGCCACTTGCGCGTCCGTCACGCCGCTGGCCTGGTAGCGCAGCAGGATGGCGCGCAGCGTCAATAAACCTGCCCTGGCGTCCAGCGCAGCGAACAAGTCCTTGTCGATATCGGCGATGATGGTGTGCGGCATGTCAATCGGCTTCCCAGGCGATGACGGCCGGCTGCGCGCCGCCCGTCCTGAAAAACGCGACAATCGCGCGCTCGCACAAGTTCACGTCCACGCACCACGCTTCCGGATACGCATCCACCTGGCCATTCGCCAGCAGGTAGCTGCAGGCGCCCTCCGCCTCCTCATCGCCCAGCGAGTGGTAACTGAGATCGTCCTGTCCCGACAGATACATCAGCCAGGCATTGCCGCCGTTGCGCAGCATGCACAGGGCCGGCCCCTGCTCCGCATCTGTGGCCTGCGTCAGCCACAGCTCGCACTGGGCCAGCGCGCGCGCCTCCTGCAGCGCTTGTTCCAGCGCAACGATGCTGTCAAGCGCGCGCGCTTCGCCGTGCAGATTCAATTCCATGCTCATG
The DNA here is from genome assembly GCF_009208755.1 of Janthinobacterium sp. FT14W. NCBI lineage: Bacteria > Pseudomonadati > Pseudomonadota > Betaproteobacteria > Burkholderiales > Oxalobacteraceae > Janthinobacterium > Janthinobacterium sp. FT14W. The sequence goes on from NZ_WFLL01000020.1 coordinate 4,311, forward strand.
CTTTGCTCCCGCTCAAATCGTTTGTCGCCAGCGCCGTGCTCAGGTACAGCTTGCCGCTCAGGTCCTTCAATAAACTGCTCTGGCGCAGGCGGTCCATCACGGGGCCCTTCACTTCGGCCAGGTTCAGGCTGATGCCGCGCTTGCCCAGCGCGCCATTGAGCTCGATCAAGCCCAGCAGGGCCGTGCTGTCGATCTGGTTGACGGCCGACAGCACCAGCACCAGGTGGCGCGCCGTCGGATGGGCGCGCAACTCTTCTTCCACGCGTTCCGTCACCGCCTCGACATTGCCGAAGAACAGGCCCGCATCTATGCGCAGCAGCAAGACGTCCGGCAGGGTCTGCGCTTCATAGCGCTCCACGTTGCGGAAGTGCTCGCTATTCGGGATACGTCCCAGCACGGCGATGTGCGGACGGCTGGCGCGCCAGATCAGGGTGCCCATCGACAGCAGCACGCCGATCACCACGCCCGCTTCCACGCCCAGCACCAGCACGCCGGCCGTCGTCGCCAGCAGGGCCAGCGCATCGCTGCGGTCGTAGCGCCACGACAGTTTCAAGGTGTCCCAGTCCAGCAGGCTGGCCACGGCAAAGATGATGGTCGCCGCCAGCACGGGCAGGGGCAGCAGGGCCAGCCAGCCCGTGGGCGCCACCAGCGCCAGCGCCAGCAGGCCGGCCGTGATGATGCTGGCCAGCGGCGTGTTGGCGCCCGCCTGGAAATTGACGGCCGAACGCGAAATCGAGCCCGTGACGGGAAAGCCGCCCGACAGCGCGCTGGCCACGTTGGCCGCGCCCAGGCCCAGCAGTTCGCGGTTGGTGTGCAGTTTTTCGCCGCGCTTCTGCGCCAGGGTCTGGGCGGCGGACATGCTCATCAGAAAGATGATGAAGGCGATCAGCAGCGCCGGCGACAGCAGGGTACGCCAATGGGCGCCGGAGGTAGCCAGGTTCAGGCCCGGCAAGCCGCTGGGCACGTGGCCCGTCGTCTGCACCCCCATGGCTTCCAGGCCGCAACAGGCGACCAGCGCGATACCGGCCAGCACCAGCGCCATGGGCGCCAGGCGCGCGCCCACGTCGGCCGCCACCTTGTTCAAGCCGCAGCGCTGCAGCAGGCGCGCCAGATAGCGCTTGGCCAGCCACAGGAACAGCAGGCTGGACAGCCCCAGCACGAGGCTGGGCAGATGCCAGTGGGGAAGGCTTGCGCCCAGCAAGGGCGTGATCTGGCCCCAGATGATCAGGATGGCGGCGCCATTGCTGAAACCGCTGATCACGGGACGCGACAGGAAACTGGCCATGAAGCCCAGGCGCAGCACGCCGCACAGCAGCAGGACCAGGCCGCTGATGAAGGCCAGCTGGGCGGCCAGCACGATGTACAGCGAAGAGCCGGGATCGGCCAGCGGCGCCAGCGCCGCGGCCGTCATCAGCGACACGATGGCCATGGGGCCCACCGATTGCGTCATGCTGCTGCCGAACAAGGCGTACAGCACGGGCGGCAGGATGCTGGCGTAGATGCCCACCACGGGCGGCAAGCCGGCCACCAGCGCATAGGCCATGCCTTGCGGCACCATCATCATGGCGACAACGATACCGGCAGTGATGTCCCCGGCCAACAGAGGACGCCGGTATTGCCTGAGCCAAAGCAGCATGATGAAATCCCAAAATCTGAAAACCGAAGCCTATCATGCGACGAGGCCGGCTGACAGGGGGTACTGTGGCCGCAGCGATCAGTCTTGCAGCAATTGCGCCTTCACGGCATCGAGGATTTCCTGCGACAGCGCCCCGTCATCGACGGCGCGGGCCAGCACCATGGCGCCCACCATGGCGGCAAAGGTAGTGATGGCCTGCTGGCGCTGCTCTTCTGGCTTACCGTCCGGCATCAAGCCTTCCAGCAGCGCAAACTGCTGCCGCGTCGCCTGCGCAAAGGCGGGACGCGCGCCGGGCGACATGCGCGCCACGTCGACGCCCATGGCCGCCGCCGGGCAGCCCGTGCCGGGCGCGTCGCGGTGCCGGGCCGTCAGATAACTGTCGACAATGGCGGGCAGCGCCCGCTGCGGGTGACTGGCGATCTTCGCGCGCCAGCCGTCCAGCGATTTCTCCAGCGCATGCTGGCATGCCTCGACCATCAGGTCTTCCTTCGACGCAAAATGGCCATAAAAGCCCCCATGCGTGAGGCCCGCATTCTTCATCAGGTCGGCCACGCCGATGCCGTCGTAGCCCTTTTCGCGGAACAACCGTGCCGCCACTTCGACGATGCGCTCGCGGTTCAGCGCCGCCTGCTCTCTGCTCACCTTCATGCTGCCTCCCACAATAATGTCAATCATCATATAACTTTACGCCTGTTTGCGCCACTCTGTTAGCAAGCGCACCGTTGGATGCTTTTGCCGCGCCGATACTGGATCTTCGTTGATACGGAGGCCAGCATGAACGAAAACAAGGACCAGTTCGCCGGCAACCTGCAGCGCAGCCTGCAGCAGGAGCAGGATCAGGAAGACAAGCGGCGCGATGCCGCCAAGCCGGACAAACGGGACAGCAGGCAGCCCGTGCTGACGGGCAGCCGCAGCCAGCCGGCGCCGCCCCTGCCCGCCCGGCACCTGGCCCAGCCCGGCATCGAAGCGCAGATGCAGCTGAAACCCCGCTTCCTGGCCCCCGCCTACTGCGGCAGCGGCAAGCTGGCCGGCATGGTGGCCGTCATCACGGGCGGCGATTCGGGCATCGGCCGCTCCGTGGCCGTGCTGTACGCGCGCGAAGGGGCGGACGTGGCCATCATTTACCTGAACGAACATGCGGACGCCAACGAAACGAAGCGCTACGTGGAAGCGGAAGGCCAAAGCTGCCTGCTGATCCCCGGCGACGTGCGCGAACAGGGCTTTTGCCAGCAAGCCGTCAGCCAGGTGATGGAAAAGTTCAGCCATATCGACGTGCTGGTGAACAACGCCGCCTTCCAGCAACATGCGGAGTCCTTGCTGGACCTGAGCGAGGAACGCTTCGACCTCGCCATGAAAACCAATGTCTACGGCTACTTTCACATGGCCAAGGCCGTGCTGCCCCATTTGCAGCGCGGCGCCTCCATCATCAACACGGGCTCCGTGACGGGCTTGCAAGGGTCGAAACACTTGCTCGACTATTCCACCACCAAGGGCGCCATCCATGCCTTCACCATGGCGCTGGCCGGCAACCTGCTGGACAAGGGCATCCGCGTCAACGCCATTGCGCCGGGCCCCGTCTGGACGCCCCTCAAGCGGGCCGACAAACCGCAGGAAGCAATCCAGCATTTCGGCGCGGACACGGACATGCACCGCCCGGCCCAGCCCGAGGAATTGTCGCCCGCCTACGTCTTCCTGGCCTCGCCCGCCTGTTCCAGCTACATCACGGGCATCGTGCTGCCCGTCGCCGGCAAAGTGGGGGAATAGGCGATGGCGCGCGCACTGTAGCAACCCGAGCAATACCCCCACAGCTGCCGTGAAGACGTGCTGGCGCTGCTCAAGAGGAAAATCAAGGCCAGGCAGGCCAAGACCATCACGCCGCCCGCGCCGGCGCCGGAAGAAGCGCGCGGCAGCAATGCGATCGACCTGGGCGCCCTGCTGCTGCAATGCCTGGGCAAGAAGGCGCCTGCCCCGCCGGCGCGCAAGCGGGCGGCCAGGGCCGTCTCGCGCAAGGCGGCCTGTAGCCTGCCTGCCGGGCCTGCAAGAAACTAAAGAAGTTGACTTTGATCAATCTTCTCGCTAGCTTATGCACACAGCCTGCCGCCCGGCAAGCCCAGTCATGCGTGCGGGAACGAAATGGATGCCGAGTTAGATCAGCTTATCCTCAGCGGCGCCCCTGGCGGCGTGGTCGTCACGAGCGAAGACCACGCCGTCGTGCGCTGGACGGCCGGGGCGCAGCGCATCTTCGGCTATACCGGCGACGAGGCGCTGGGCCGCACGCTGTGGGAACTGATCTCGCTGCCGGGTCAGGCCGAGGCGGCTCCGCTGATCGACGAGCAGCTGGCCTTGCACGGCAGCTACGACCGCGAATCGCTGCGGCGGCGCAAGGATGGTGAACTCATCTATGTCGACGTGGCCTGCCAGCTGGCGCAGACGGGGGCGGACGGCCCCCGCTACCTGATTTCCACCATGAAAGATACGACCTTGCTGAAAGCGGCGCGCGACGCCCAGTTCGTCGACGTGCGCTACCGCGTGCTGTTCGAATCGACGCCGGACAGCGTCATCATGGTCAATGCCACGGGCGCCATCGTGCTGGCCAACCAGCAGGCGCAGCGCCTGTTCGGCTACGGGGAAGGCGAATTGAGCGGCAGGCAAATCGATAGCCTGCTGCCGCAGCGCCTGCGCCACGCGCATGTGGCGCACCGCGCGCGCTATTTCGACCAGCCCCGCACGCGCACCATGGGCGCCGACCTGGAATTGCTCGGCTTGCGCAAGGACAATATCGAGTTCCCCGTCGAAATCAGCCTCTCGCCCATCCAGACGGAAATCGGCACCTTCGTCATCAGCGCCATCCGCGACGTCAGCGACCGGCGCCGGGCCGAGCAGAAGTTCCGCGGCCTGCTCGAATCGGCGCCCGATGCCATCGTCATCGTGAATGGCGACGGCGAGGTCGTGCTCGTCAATTCGCAGACGGAACGGCTGTTCGGCTACTCGCGCGCGGAGTTGCTGGGGCGCAATGTGGAAGTGCTGATCCCCGCCCGCTACGCGCAAGAGCATCCGCGCCACCGCCAGGCTTTTTCCGCGGCGCCGCGCGCCCGCTCCATGGGCGCGGGCCTGGAACTATACGGCTTGCGCCGCGACGGCAGCGAATTTCCCGTGGAAATCAGCCTGTCGCCGCTGGACACGGACGAAGGCGTGCTCGTTTCAGCGGCCATCCGCGACATCACGGAACGCAAGCACATCGAGCACACGCTCAACGAACAGAAAATCGAACTGGAGCGGGCCAGCCTGGCCAAGGACCGCTTTCTCACCAGTATGTCGCACGAGCTGCGCACGCCGCTGAACGCCATTCTCGGCTTTGCCCAGCTGCTGGCCAACGAAGCCCTGCCCGCCACCTCGCTGCAAAAACGGGCGTTCGTGCAAAACATCGTCACTTCGGGCCGCCATCTGCTCACCCTGATCAATGAAATCCTCGACCTGGCAAAGATCGAATCAGGCAGCCTGAGCCTGTCGATGGAAGCGGTGGCCCTGCCCCCGCTGATCGAGGAAGTGCGCGTGATGGTGGAAGAACAGGCGCTGCAGCGCCAGATCCTGCTGGTCGTTCCGGCCTGCGCGCCGCTGACGGTCAGGGCCGACCATACGCGCCTCAAGCAAGTGCTGCTGAACCTGCTGTCGAATGCCATCAAATACAACCGCCCGGCCGGCAAGGTGGAGCTGGAAGTCTCGCAGCCCGATGCGCAACGCGTGCGCATCGCCATCCGCGACACGGGCAAGGGCCTGGACGCCACGCAGATGACGGAACTGTTCCAGCCATTTAACCGCCTGGGGCAGGAGGCGGGCAGCGAAGAAGGCACGGGCATCGGCCTGGTCGTCACCAAGCGCCTGGTCGAATTGATGGGCGGCTGCATGGGCGTGCACAGCTGCCTTGGCGTGGGCAGCGTGTTCTGGATCGAAGTGGACACCATGGCCGTGCCGCCCGCCAGCCTGCAGCAGGAAGAGCTGTCCGGGCCTGCCGCCGGTGCCGGCGACGCCGCCCAAGGCCAGGCGCTGCTGCTGTATGTGGAAGACAACCCGGCCAGCCTGCAGCTGGTGGAAGACATCGTCAGCTTCCTGCCCCACCTGCGCATGATCTCGGCCACGGACGCGCGCCAGGGCATCGCGCTGGCGCTGGAACGCCATCCCGATGTCATCTTGATGGATATCAACCTGCCCGGCATGAATGGCAACCAGGCGCAGCGCATCCTGCGCAACGATACGCGCACGGCGCACATCCCCATCATCGCGCTGACGGCCAACGCCATGAAGGGCGACATCCGGCATGGCCTGGCCGCGGGGTTTTTCCGCTACCTGACCAAACCCGTCGAGATTGCCCAGCTCACCGCAGCCATCGAGGAAGCGCTGCAGCTGGCGCGCGCCACCCTGCCCGTCAAGCGGGCGCCGTGAATCCCGGTTTCTTCATGCCCCCAATTCCCCTGGCGCTGCGCGCCGAGCCCGCCCATGGGATATTTTGCGAAAACGCCTTGACCGCCTCCCACCCGTGCCTGGGGCGGATCGGCACGACCACGTGCAAGCCCGGCCTGGCTTGAAAGGCTTGCAAGGCAGCTTTCATGGCGAACCCATGCGGTGACGATAGCCTCGAGTCCAGGCCGCCGCGGGCCGTGGCGCCGTGCGCCAGCTAACAGAGCACGCCGCGCGCGTTGGTCACGCAAGGCGCTTACGCGACAAGTGTAAGTATTTGTAATTACCTGTCAACGGTATTGGCGCGTGGCGCGTTTTTGGCTCAGTGACAGGGGAAATGCATCTCCTGAACTACAACCCACTTCTCGAGGAACTGCACCATGAAAAAAGTAATCGCTACTCTGATCGCCGGCTTGTTCGCTACCGCAGCCTTTGCTCAAACGCCAGCCGTGCCTGCCAAGGCCGAAGCCAAGCACACCAAGGAAGTGGCTAAAGCGGAAGCCAAGGAAACCAAAGCCGTCGTCAAAGCCGATGCCAAAGAAGCCGCCGTCGCTGCCGATGCCAAGGCCGATGTCGCCAGCGCCAAGGCTGACGCAGCCGCCACCAAGGCCAAAGCCCATCACAAAGCGAAAAAAGCCAAGGCCAAGGCTGACGAAGCCAAAACTGAAGCGACCGCAGCAGCAGCCAAATAATCAGTTCCGCGCATTTTTTTGCGCCACACAAAAAGACAGCTTCGGCTGTCTTTTTGCATTTTCATGCCCGCATCTCGCAGCAACAGCCGATAAAACACCTGATTGTAAGAAAGTGTAAACAAGGTCAACGAACTCATCCTGGGACGCGTTTTATGCTCAGTGACACGGGAATCATCCCGGCACCGACAGACATACCAGACAAACCACCACTGAGGACTGCACCATGAAAAAAGTTATCGCTACCCTGATCGCCGGCCTGTTCGCTACCGCTGCCTTCGCTCAAACGCCCGCAGCTCCGGCAGCGCCCGCCAAAGTGGAAGCAGCCCACACCAAGGCCGTCGTGAAAGCCGACGCCAAGGAAGCGCAAACGGCCGTGAAAGCGGACGCGAAAGAAGCGAAAGCCGTCGTCGCCGCGAAAACGGAAGTCGCCAGCGCAAAAACGGAAGCGGCGGCCACCAAGGCCAAGGCACACCACGCAGCCAAGAAAACCAAGGCCAAGGCAGATGCGAAACTGGCTTCGGCCACCGCAGAAGCCGCTCCAGCAGCAGCCAAGTAATCCCCCACACAATCGCTTACCACTCGCCAGGAAAATAAAATGAAAAAAGTTATCGCCACCCTCATCGCCGGCCTGTTCGCTACCGCAGCCTTCGCCCAAACCCCTGCCGCCCCGGCAGCGTCGGTTCCCGCCAAGGCGGAAGCAGTCCACACGAAAGCCGTCGCCAAGGCAGAAGCCAAGGAAACCAAGGCTGTCGTGAAAGCCGATGCGAAAGAAGCGGTTGCCGCCGCCGACGCGAAAGCCGACGTCGCCAGCGCCAAGGCCGACGCCAAAGCCGCCAAGGCCAAGGCCCATCACAAGGCAGGCAAGGCCAAGGTAAAAGCGGATGCGGCAAAAGCGGCGGAAACCGCTCCGGCAGAAGCGGCCGCGCCAGCGAAGTAAGCGCGAACCCGGCCACGGCAGCGCGTCCGCCGGGTCCGCGCTTGCGTGGCTACCTTCGCCTGCAGTACAAAGGACAGCTTCGGCTGTCCTTTTTGCATGCCGGGGCGCCAAAGATCGCCTGTTTCGCCGCGCCTTCATGCGAACTTCATCGAACAGGCCAGCTTGCACGCGACAAAGCGGCGCACATGGGCGACACTGGCACTCCCGCCATCGCCACGAAAGCTGTCCATGCGCCACCTGTCCTTGCTGCTGCTTGCCACCCTGTCCCTGCCCTGCGCCGCCAGCGCGCAAGAGGCCCCCGCCACCCTGGCGCAAGTGCTGCAAGCCCAGGACCGCGACAGCCATGGCGACCTGCGCGCCGTCGTCGTGCTGCGCGACGGCGCCATCGTCGCCGAACGCTATTACAACGGCGAGACGGCCGATACCCTGCACGACATCCGCTCGGCCGGCAAGAGCATCACCGCGCTGCTGGTGGGCGCGGCCGTGGCGCGCGGCCAACTGGCGACAACAGGAACGGTGGGCGGCTACTGGCCCGACGTGGCGGGCAGCCCCGCGGGCAAGGTGGTGCTCGACGACTTGCTGACCATGCGTTCGGGCCTGGCCGCCTTCGACGAAGACGAACACTCGCCGGGCAACGAAGACAAGCTCGATGAAGCGTCCGACCCCGCCGCCTTCGTGCGCGGCGTGCCGGCGGCCGCGGCGCCGGGCAGCGTCTACCGCTACAACTCGCTGGGGTCCTACATCGCCGGGCGCGTGGTGGAAAACGCCAGCGGCGCCGACCTGGAAGCCTACGCCGCCAAGGTATTGTTCGCGCCGCTGGGCATCACGCGCTGGAGCTGGGGCCGCGACGTGGCAAACCACCCGAAAGGCCAGGGCAATCTGTCGCTGCGCGCGCGCGACACGGCAAGAATTGGCCAGCTGGTGCTCGACGACGGCAAGGTTGACGGCCGGCCCGTGATCGATGCGGCATGGATCAAGGCCGCGCTGGCGCCGCGCGTGGCCATCGGCGCCGCGGACCGCTACGCGGACAGCTACGGCTATTTCTGGTATGCGAAGACGCAGGACGTCGGCGGCCGGAAGATTGCCGTGTATTTCGCCTCGGGCAATGGCGGCAACAAGATCTATGTCATCCCCGCGCGCCGCATGGTGGTGAGCGTGGCTTCCAGCGCCTACGGCAAGGGTTACGGGCAGCGCCGTTCGGAAGACATCCTGAAAGCCATTTTGGCCGTGGATGCAGCGCAGATGTAAGCGTTTGTAATGACCGTCAACGCAAGCGCCCGGGGCCGCGTTTTATGCTCAGTGACACGGGAATCATCCCGGCACCAACAGACATACCAGACAAACCACCACTGAGGACTGCACCATGAAAAAACGCATTTTCAACCTGAGCGCTACCCTGATCGCCGGCCTGTTCGCCACCGCTGCCTTTGCTCAAACGCCGGCAGCTCCGGCAGCCTCGGTTCCTGCCAAAGTGGAAGCGGCCCACACCAAGGCCGTCGTGAAAGCGGATGCCAAGGAAGCGCAAGCCGTCGTCAAAGCGGACGCCAAGGAAGCCAAGGCAGTCGTCGCCGCGAAAACGGAAGTAGCCAGCGCCAAAACCGACGCTGCCGCGACCAAGGCCAAGGCCCACCACACGGCGAAAAAAACCAAGGCCAAGGCAGATGCGAAACTGGCATCGGCCAGCGCCGAAGCGGCAGCAGCCAAGTAATTCCCGCACACTTTACCGACCTCACCATACCTAGGAATTCATCATGAAAAAAGTTATCGCTACCCTGATCGCCAGCCTGTTCGCCACCGCCGCTTTCGCCCAGACGCCAGCCGCGCCTGCAGCACCGGCCGCTCCGGCAGCTTCTGCCGCCGCCGTTGCACCAGCAGCCAAGGCTGAAGCGCCAGCCGCCGTCAAACCGGCAGCGCACAAGAAAGCCAAGCACCACAAGGCGAAGAAAGCAGCACCGGCAACGCCAGCAGCTCCGGCCGCAGCGGCAGCTTCCGCACCAGCAGCAGCGCCAGCCAAATAATCGGCGCCATGCAGGCAAAAAAGACAGGGTCTTCCCTGTCTTTTTTTTCGTCCGCTATTTCGTACTTTCTTTCGTCCGCTTATTTCGGCATCAGGACCGTATCGATGACATTGATCACGCCATTCGATTGATACACGTCATAGGTGCTGACGTTGGCACTGTTGCCGCTCTCATCCATCACGACGATGTTGTGCATGCCGTTCATGGCGAACATCAGCTTGCCGCCGCTGGCCGTGGGCAAGGTGGCTTTGCCGTCGTGCATCTTGATTTCCCGGGCCAGCGCCTTGAAGTCGTACTTGCCGGGCACCACGTGGTAGGTGAGGATTTTCGTCAGGGTCGCCTTGTTTTCCGGCTTGACCAGGGTGTCGACGGTGCCGGCCGGCAGTTTGCCGAACGCCGCATTCGTCGGCGCGAACACGGTGAACGGGCCCTTGCCTTTCAGGGTATCGACCAGGCCGGCAGCCTTGACGGCAGCGACCAGGGTCGTGTGGTCGGCCGAATTGACGGCGTTGTCGACGATGTCCTTGCTGGGATACATGCTCTGGCCGCCCACCATGGTCGTCATGTCGGCGGCAAACGGGGCGCTGGCGGCCAGCAGGGAAGTAAAGGCGGTGACAAACAGTGCTGCGGGAATAAAGGTGCGCATGATGGTATCTCCTGGATGACTGCGTCTGCATGATTGCAGGAGTATTTACGCGGCCTTGCCGCAAACGGATTCAATTCGCTGAAAACAAAAAAACGGCGCCGTGCAAGCGCACGACGCCGTTTTAACGATGTTTTCCTTGCCGCGGGCCGGACATGCCAGCCCGCGGTGCCGGAAATCAGTTGGCCGCCACCTGCGGCTCCGTCTCGCCCCAGCCGCCGCCCAGGGCGCGGATCAGCGCCACGGTGGTGACGGCGCGGTTGCCGCGCAGCTGCACGGCATTGCGCTCGATGGACGCCAGGTTGCGCTGCGCGTCGAGCAGGTCCAGGTAGCTGGAACGGCCCGCGTCGTACAGCTTTTGCGCCAGGTCGGCCGAACGGCGCGCCGAGATGACGGCTTCGTCGATCTGCTGCGTCTGGCCAGACAGGATGCGCAGGCCGGCCAGGTTGTCTTCCACCTCGGCGAAGGCCACCAGCACGCTCTGGCGATACGTCGCCACCGATTCTTCCAGCTGCGCTTCGCTGCGGCTCACGGCCGCCTTGTTGCGGCCGCCGTCGATGATCGGCATCGACATCAGGGCGCCCAGCAGCCAGGAGCGGCTGCTCCACTTGAAGATGTCCGAGAAGGTGTCGGACGCGCCCCCGCCGGACGCATTCAGGGCCAGCGCGGGGAACATGGCCGATTTCGCCACGCCGATGCGGGCATTCGACGCCTCCATGGTGCGCTGCGCCGACGCGATGTCGGGACGGCGCTCCAGCAGCGACGACGGCATGCCGGCCGGGATCACGGGCAGGAAGCCGCTGTCCAGCAGCGGGTTGACGGTCGCCGTGAAGCTGGCGGCCGGTTTACCCAAGAGGACGGCCAGCGCATGCTCGCTGGTGGCGCGCTGGCGCTGCAGGCCGATGGCTTCGGCGCGCGTCGTCGACAGTTCCGTGCGGGCACGGGACAGATCGAATTCGCCGATGTCGCCCAGGTCATAGCGGCGCTGGTTCACATGCACGCTTTCCTCGCGCAGGCGCACCGTCTGCTCCAGGGTCGCCAGTTCGGCATCCGTGGCGCGCAGCTGGAAGTAGGTTTGCGCCACGTCGGCCTGCAGGGACAGCAGCACCGAGCGGTAGGTCGCTTCCACGGCCAGCGCATCGCTGCGCGAGGCGCTGACGTTCGATGCCACGCGGCCGAACAGGTCGACTTCGTAGCTGGCCGTCAGGTTGGCCTGGTAGACATTCGTGGCCGCCACCGGCGCGCCGTTCGGCAAGCCCAGCGACACGGCCGAGGCGCGGTTGCGCTGGCCGCCCACGTTCACGCCCACTTGCGGGATGCGGTCCGCTTCGGCGATGCCGGCAATGGCCCTCGCCTGCTTGACGCGGGCGGCGGCCACGGCCAGGTTGGCATTCGCCTGCGTGGCTTCGCTGATCAGGCTGGTGAGGGCCGGGTCATTGAAGGCCAGCCACCACTCGCCGCGCGCCTGGCGCTCGGCCGGCACGCCCTGCTTCCAGCGCGTACCGTCCGCCGCCGTCTGCACGGCAGGCGTTTGCGCTTCCTTGAACGCCACCGGCGTTTCGATCTGCGGCTGCTTGAATTCGGGCGCCGCGCAGGCGGCCAGCAGTACGGCGGCGGCCATCGCGGTCAAGGCCGTGCGCAGCACGGCGACCCGCTTAGTTGCGTTGGTTTTCAATATATATCTCCTTCCAGGTTCAATGCTGGCGCGGCGGCAGGCTTGGCGGCGGCATCGGCTGGTTTTTTCTCAAAACGCTGCGCCAGGGTGCGCAGCAATACATAGAACACGGGCGTCAGGAACAGGCCGAAGAAGGTCACGCCCAGCATGCCGGCGAACACCGCCACGCCCATCGCATGGCGCATTTCCGAACCGGCGCCGTGCGAGAACACCAGGGGCACCACGCCCATGATGAAGGCGATCGACGTCATCAGAATCGGACGCAGACGCAGACGGCAGGCTTCCAGCGCCGCTTGCACGACGGTGCGGCCATGCTCTTCCAGTTCGCGGGCAAATTCCACGATCAGGATCGCATTCTTCGACGCCAGCCCCACCAGCACGAACAGCGCGATCTGGGTAAACACGTTGTTGTCGCCACCGGTCAATTTGACGCCCAGCAAGGCGCACAGGATGGACATCGGCACGATCAGGATCACGGCCAGCGGCAGGGTCCAGCTTTCGTACTGGGCGGCCAGCACCAGGAACACCAGCAGCACGCACAGCGGGAACACATAGATCATCGTATTGCCGGACAAGATGTCCTGGTAGGTCAGCTCCGTCCATTCATACGAAATGCCCTGCGGCAGCACTTCCTTGGCGATGCGCTCCAGCGCGACCTGCGCCTGGCCGCTCGAGACGCCAGGTGCGGCGCCGCCATTAAAGTCGGCTGCGGCGTAGGCGTTGTAGCGCTGCACGCGGTCCGGGCCATAGCTGTCCTTGACGCGCATCAGCGACGACAGCGGGATCATTTCGCCCTTGTCGTTGCGTACCTTCAGCTGCGCGATATCCTGCGCATGCGAACGGAACGCCGCATCGGCCTGCACGCGCACCTGGTAGGTGCGGCCAAACTGGTTGAAGTCATTCACGTACAGCGAACCGAGGTTGATCTGCAAGGTCTGGTAGATCGTTTGCAGCTGCACCCCCATCTGCTTGGCCTTCACGCGGTCGACGTCGGCAAACAGCTGCGGCACGTTGATCTGGTAGCCCGAGAACACGCCCGCCAGCTCCGGCGTCTGGTATGCCTTGGCGGCCAGCGCCTGGGTGGCGTTGTACAGCGCGTCGTAACCGAGGTTGCCGCGGTCTTCGATCATCATCTTGAAGCCGCCGATGGTACCGAGGCCGTTGACGGGCGGCGGCGGGAAGACCATGATGAAGGCGTCCTGGATGCCGCCCAGGCGCTTGTTGATCTCGGCCGCGATGGCGCCGCCGGACAGCTCCTTGGTGGTGCGTTCGTCGAACGGTTTCAGGGTGGCGAACACGATGCCGGCGTTCGGCGCATTGGTGAAGTCGTTGATCGACAGGCCGGGGAAGGCGATCGTCGATTCGACGCCAGGCACCGACTTGATGACGTCGGACATGCGGCGCACGACATCTTCCGTGCGGTCCAGCGAAGCGGCGTCGGGCAATTGCGCAAAGCCCACCAGGTATTGCTTGTCCTGCGCCGGCACGAAGCCGGCCGGCACGGACTTGAAGGTGAAGATGGCGGCAACGACCAGCAGCGCATACACGCCCAGCGACGCGCTCTTGCGGCCCAACACGCCCTTCACGCCCGCTTCATAACGGTGCGAAGCGCGGCCGAAGAAGCGGTTGAACCAGGCGAAGAAGCGGCCGAAGACCATGTCCATGCCGCGCGTCAGCGCGTCTTTCGGCGCATCGTGCGGTTTCAGCAGCGCGGCCGACAGGGCTGGCGCCAGGGTCAGCGAGCTGAAAGCGGAGATCACCGTCGAAATGGCGATCGTCAGCGCGAACTGGCGGTAGAACTCGCCGGACAAGCCCGGCACGAAGGCGATCGGCACGAACACGGCGCACAGCACCAGGGCGATGGCGATGATAGGACCGCTGACCTCTTTCATGGCCTGGATGGTGGCGTCGCGCGGCGACAAGCCTTCCTCGATGTTGCGCTCGACGTTTTCCACCACCACGATGGCGTCATCGACGACGATACCGATGGCCAGCACGAGGCCGAACAGCGACAGGGTGTTGATCGAGAAGCCAAAGCCCAGCATCACGGCAAAGGTACCGACAATCGACACGGGAACGGCCAGCAGCGGAATGATCGATGCGCGCCAGGTTTGCAGGAAGATGATCACCACCAGCACCACCAGGGCGATGGCCTCCAGCAAGGTATGGATCACCGCTTCGATGGACGAGCGCACGAACTGCGTGGGGTCGTACTCGATGCGGTATTCCACGCCTTGCGGGAAGTCTTTTTTCAGTTCATCCATCTTGGCGCGCACGTCGGACGACAATTGCAGCGCGTTGGCATTCGGGGCTTCGAAAATACCCATGCCGACGGCCGGATTATTGTTCAGCAGCGAACGCAGCGAGTAGCTGTTGGCGCCCATTTCCACGCGCGCCACGTCCTTCAGGTGCGTGACGGCGCCGTCGGCATTCGTGCGCACGATGATGGCGCCGAATTCCTCGGGCGTCTGCAGACGGCCCTGGGTGTTGACGGTCAGCTGGAAGTCCGAGTTCTTCGCCGGCGAAGCGCCGATCACACCGGCAGCCACCTGCACGTTCTGCTCGCGGATGGCGTCGACGACGTCATTGGCCGTCATGCCGCGCGCCGCCACTTTCTGCGGGTCCAGCCAGATGCGCATGGCATAGTCGCCGGCGCCGAAGATCTGGATGTCGCCCATGCCGGGCAGGCGCGCCAGTTGGTCCTTGACGTTCAGCACCGCGTAATTACGCAGGTACATGTCGTCATAGCGCTTGTTCGGCGAGACCAGGTGCACCACCATGGTCAGGTTGGGCGAGGACTTGACGGTCGTCACGCCGATCTGGCGCACTTCCTCGGGCAGGCGCGGCAAGGCGCGCTGCACGCGGTTCTGCACCTGCGTCTCGGCCTGCTCGACGTTGGTGCCGATCTTGAAGGTCACGGTCAGCATCATCGCGCCATCGGACGTGTTTTGCGAGGACATGTAGAGCATGTTCTCGACGCCGTTGATCTGCTCTTCGAGCGGCGCGGCCACGGTTTCGGCGATCACTTTCGGGTTGGCGCCCGGGTATTGCGCGCGCACCACCACGGATGGCGGCACGACGTCGGGATATTCGGAGATGGGCAGGCCGAAAATCGACAGCAGCCCGGCCACGAATATGACAATCGACAGCACCGCCGCGAAAATCGGCTTGTCGATGAAAAAGCGGGAAAAATTCATGTTTATTCCTTGGAAGTCGATGCTGCTTTCGCGGCGATCTTGGCGTCTTTTGCTTCAGGTTTCGCCGGGGCGACAGGTGCGGTCGGGTCGAAGTCCATGGCCACCATCTGCGGCGTCACGGGCGCGCCGGGACGCACGCGCTGCAAGCCGTTGACGACGATCTTCTCGCCGGCCTTGAGGCCTTCGCGCACCACGCGCAAGCCGTCCGAATTCGGGCCCAGCTTGACGGCGCGGTATTCGGCCTTGTTGTCGGCGCCCACCACGTACACGTATTTGCGGCTCTGGTCCGTGCCGACGGCGCGGTCGGAGATCAGCAGCGCCGTGCTTTGCGCCTGCGGGCCGTTGCCGCCGTCGAGCTGGATGCGCGCGAACAGGCCCGGCACCAGCTGGCGCTCGGCATTGGCGAAGGTGGCGCGCATGCGCACGCTGCCCGTGGCCGGATCGAGCTGGTTGTCGACGAATTCCAGCTTGCCTTCATGCGGGAAGCCCGTTTCGTTGGCCAGGCCCACCTTGACGGTGACGGGCGTGCCCTTTTGCGCCGTGCCGGCCACGCGCAGATACGTATCTTCATCGCCGTCGAAGCTGGCGTAGATGCGGTCCGTCGACACCACGGAGGTGAGGATGGCGGAAGCGTCGATCAGGTTGCCGACGGTGATTTCCGCCTTGCTGACGCGGCCGCTGATCGGCGCCTGCACCTGCGTGTACGACAGGTTCAGCCTGGCCGCTTCATACGCCGCTTGCGCCGAGCGGGCGTTGGCGTCCAGCTCTTTCAGGCCCGAGGCCTTTTCATCGAATTCGCGCTGGGCGATGGCTTTTTCGGCCAGCAGCTTTTCGGCGCGCGACAGTTCCAGCTTGGCCAGTTCCGCCTTGGCGCGGGCCGAGGCGGCCGTGCCTTCGGCGCGCGACACTTCGGCCTGGAATGGACGCGGATCGATGACGAACAGCACGTCGCCTTTTTTGACTTCGCTGCCCGGCTTGAAGTTGACGGCCGTGATGAAGCCGCCGACACGGGAGCGGATTTCCACGCGCTCGATCGCCTCCAGGCGGCCCGAGAATTCCTGCGTTTCCGTGATCTGTTTTTCCACCACGGCGGCGGCCGAGATGGGCGGGCCGCCGGCCGCTGGCGCGTCGGGCACCTTGCTGTTGGCCGAATCGCAGCCGGCCAGGCTCACTGCCACCAGTCCTGCCAGCGCCAGCGAGGCAGCCAGGGGCTTCAGCAGAGTGGAAAATTGTTGAACGTTTTTCATTTTATTTCCCTGTTTTATGAAAATTTCTAATGGTATGGGCGGCAGGAAGCAACCCAGCTTAAAAGTGGAAACTGCAGTGAATGGTGTTGCCATGGCGCCCGACGGCGCTCGATCAAAGGTAAACAGGCCGCCAGCTGCTTAAAAGCGGACGGGGACGACGAAGCTGGCTGTGCGAACGCACAACTCAGGCAGGAAGGGAACTACACTGCGTAGTGTAGAAACCAAAACTCAAAAAGTAAACTGATTAGTGTAAGTTTTTTTGCGGTGCCGCGGATGGCGGCGTCATGACTCGGGCTCCTGCCCCAGTCCGGCGACGAAACTGCTAATTTCGCTCAATACTTGCACCTTGCACGCGCACTCATTGCGGGCGGTGGCGTCTTGCAGCGGCGCGGCGGCCATGCGCCGCACGGTGGTCTTGATGCCGCAGGCGATCAATTTACTGCCGTATTGTTCAGCCTCGTCGCGCAATGGATCGTCTTCGCTGGACAAGATCAAGGCTGGCGGCAGGTTCTTCAGGCGGCTCGACTGCAATGGCGACGCGTACGGATGGGTACGGTCTGCGGCATTCGGCAGGTAGCCGCGGTAGGCGGCGGCGCACTGGTCGGCCACTTCCGCCAGGTCAGGGCATGTCGGCAAGGTGCGCATCGAGCACGTCGACAGGCCGGGATCGAGCATCGGCATGATCAGCACCTGGCCCGCGAGGGGCGGTCCGCCCCGGTCGCGCGACATCATCGCGCATACGGCGGCCAGGTTGGCGCCCGCCTCGATGCCCGAGACCACCATCTGCTTGCCCGTCCAGCCCAGCTTGGACTTGTTCTTCTTTGCCCACAGCAGCACGGCATGCGCGTCTTCCACGGCGGCGGGGAATGGCCGCACCTTGGCCAGCGTGTAGTTCGCGGCCAGCACCACGTGGTCGGGGTTGCTCAGCACGAGGCAGCGCAGGAAGTCGTCCGCATCGTCCAGGTCGCCGTCGACAAAGCCGCCGCCATGGAAGAAGACCATCAGGTTCGGCTGCTTGGCGCCCGCCACGCCGGCCGTGTAGAGGCGCGCGCCCAGCGCATCCTGCGCGCCCTGCACCTGGATGTCGCGTATCGTCAGCGACTGCTCAGGCGCCACTTCGACCGCAGTGTCGGCAACGCTCATTGCGCCACCACGGGCTGCACCGCAGCATCGAGCATGGTGTCGTTCAGGCACAACAGGGCGGTGCCGCCCACTTCATGGGTCAGGGCGCTATAACCGCTGGCTTCGCTTTGCGCCGCCAGTGAATATGCATCCGTCGAAACCATCGCGGCCAGAGCAAGCGCAACCGCAACCAGTGCGGGTACTGCAAAGTTTCCATTCCGATGACCCATGATTTTTCTCCTGTGAACTTCCTGCGGCAATCATTTTATGCTGCAGTACAACAACTATAGACTTGATCTACAATCTGATAAAGAGTGCAATGGCGAATTGATTGTTCAGAATTCTGAATAATCGCGCAAAAAGTGATAAGGAATCAAGTGAACAAGCTGCAAGCCATGGAAGTTTTCATCCAAGTCGTCGATGCGGGCGGCTTTACGCGGGCGGCGGAAAACATGCAGTTGCCGAAAGCCACCGTCTCGACCCTGATCCAGTCGCTGGAAACGAGCCTGTCGGTTAAGTTGCTCAACCGCACCACGCGCCACGTCAGCATCACCTCCGACGGCGCCGCCTATTACGAACGCTGCGTGCGCATCCTGTCGGACGTGCGCGAGGCGGAGGAATCGCTGTCGCGCACGCGCCTGAGCCCCAGCGGGCGGCTGCGCGTGGACGCGCCCACGGCCCTGGCCAGCGAACTGATCATCCCCGCCCTGCCCGACTTCTTCGCCCGCTACCCCGACATCTCGCTGGAACTGGGCTGCAGCGACCGCCCCGTCGACCTGATCGAGGAAGGCGTCGATTGCGCCGTGCGCGGCGGCGAGCTGGGCGACCTGAACCTGATCGCGCGCCGCGTCGGCGTGCTGCATTTCATCACCTGCGCCGCGCCCGGCTACCTGGCGCGGTACGGCACGCCGCTGCACCCGAACGACCTGGCGCAGCACCGGGGCGTGAATTTCTTCTCCGCCAAGACGGGCAAGACCTTCGACTGGGATTTCACGCGCGCCGGCGAACGCATCCAGATGTCCATGCCCAGCCATATCGCCCTGAACGACTCGAACGCCTACGCGGCCGCCGGCCTGGCGGGCCTGGGCATCGTGCAGATGACGCATTTCATGCTTGCGCCGCTGATGGAACAGGGCAAAATGGTGGAATTGCTGGGCGATTGGGAATCCGACCCGCTGCCCATCCACGTGATCTATCCGCCCAACCGCCACCTGTCCGCCAAGGTGCGCGTGTTTGTCGAATGGGTTGCCGACATGTTTACCAACCACCCGGCCACGCAACTGAAAGGCAAGAGCAGCCTTCCCGGCGCGCGCGCCACCCAGACCGAGGCCCAGCCATGACCGCAGCAAGCACATCGTCCCACCGCATCGTCTTCCTCGACCGCGACAGCCTGATCGCCACCGTGCGCCCGCCCGCCTTCGCGCACCGCTGGGAAGAGCATGCGCACACCCGGGGCAGCGCACAGACGGTGCAACGCCTGCAGGGCGCCACCATCGCCATCACGAACAAGGTGCCGCTGCGCGCAGCCGAGCTGGCGCAATTGCCGGACCTGCAAATGATCGCCGTGGCCGCCACGGGCACGGATATCCTCGACCTGGCCGCCTGCCGCGAGCGGGGCATCGTGGTGGCGAATATCCGCGACTACGCGCGCGCCACCGTGCCCGAACATACGCTGGCCCTGATGCTGGCCCTGCGCCGCCAGCTCGTTGCCTACCGCGCCGACGTGGAAGCGGGACTGTGGCAAGCGTCCGACCGCTTCTGCCTGTTCGGCCACCCCATCCGCGATCTGGCGGGCAGCCGCCTGGGCTTGCTCGGTTATGGCGCGCTGGGCAAGTCCGTGGCCCAGCTGGGACGCGCCTTCGGCATGCAGGTGATCGTGCACAACCGTTCGCCCATCAATGAGGATGGCGTGCAGGAAGTGGGCTTCGACGCTTTGCTGGCCACGTCCGACGTGCTGAGCCTGCACCTGCCGCTGACGGACAAGACGCGCAACATCATCGGGGCACAGGAACTGGCGCGCATGCAGCCCACGTCGCTATTGATCAACACGGCGCGGGGCGGCCTCGTCGACGAGGCGGCGCTGGCCGACGCCCTGACACGCGGCGTCATCGCCGGCGCCGGCTTCGACGTGCTGTCCAAGGAACCGCCGCCGCCCGACAACCCGCTTTTAAATTTGCGCCTGCCCAACTTCCTCCTCACGCCCCATACGGCCTGGGCCAGCGGCGAAGCCATGCAGAAGCTGGCCGACATCCTGATCGCCAACGTGGAAGCATTTGAACGGGGCGCGCCCACGAACGTGGTGGCATGAGCGTCTTGAACGAGCTCGATGCACTGCTGGGCCTGGACGGCGACGAATACGACCGCCTCGACCTGTTCCTCGAAGCGGACGAGCTGATCGGGGAACTGCAGCCGGCCGACGTGCCGCCGCTGCTGGCCCTGTGGCCGCAGCGCAGCCTGAACTGGCAGCAACGCTACACGCAGGCGAGCACCGGCATCGACGGCGCCGTGCTGCGCGCCCTGCTGGCCGGTTTGCTGCAGATCAGGGAGTCCAACCACGGCGTGCTTGAATTGATGTCGCGCCTGCCGCCCGTCGCCGACAAATCTGCCCTCAGCGACGCCCTGCTCGCCTACGCCGAGCAAGCCTGGCATGCAGACCCGGCACGGCACCGGCAAATCCAGATGAGCTGCTGGAGCTGCGGACTGTCGGGCCGGCTGTTGAAGCGGCTGGGGCTGTCTGCCTGGAAGGATGCGGGGCTGTAGCGGCCACGGCCAGCCCCGCCAGCGGACGGCAAAAGATTGCGGCGGGGCTGACCTGCATCGCTTCCGTCATGACAAGCCCTCCTGGGCGGCGACCTTCTTCAGCACGCGGACCAGCCGGCGTTCATGGCGGCCCACGGCATCCCAGTCCCAGGCATCGGGCGAGCCGAATTCCGGATAATGGGACTGCCATTTTTCCGCGCGTTTTTGCGAATTGGCGCCCACGTTCGACGCCAGGCCCTTGCCGCCGGACAGGCGCAGATACACGCGGATGACGCCCCAGCCTTCGCAGACATAACGATACGTGCGGCCAGCGCACTTGGCAGGATCGAGCGCGATACGGCGCGGAGCGAACGGCCCGGCCATGTCAGGATAGTGGACGGCCAGCAGCACGCAGCTGTCGCCTTCCCGCTCCAGCCTGGCCGCAAACGCACACAGCTCCGCAGGCGACCGGAAGTACAGCGTTTCCCGTTCCGGCTCCGAATAGGCTTGCGCCACGGCCACGCCGGGCTTGGCAAAGATCGCCTCGGCCATGGCCGCGATACCTGCTTCTGACATTGCCACAACGCTACCCTTTTCCTTGATTTGCCGCAATACCTGCGGCGATGGCCGCCATCCTAGCATGGCAGCTTGCCCGTGCGCGCAGGCACGCGGATCAGCGCCGGGGCCTGCTGAAAAATTCCCAGATCACCTCATTCGCGTCGGTGGCGCGCATGGTCGGCCTGCCAGCGCAAGCCAGCGAGGAAAGCGAGCACCTGGCGCGCGATGGCCAGGTGGTCTTCCACCAGCAAGATGCTCAAGCGAGGCTTGTTCATGGATTGCCGGCAATGCGCGCATACAGCCAGAAGTTGCCGGATTTTCCACGGATCTGGCGGTAGCAGCGCAAATAGCCTTCCCGCGCGAAAGCGCAGCGTTCGAGCACGCGGATCGAACGTTCATTGCTCTCCAGTACGGCCGCCTGGATGCGCACGAAGCCGTGGCGCTGCAAGCCCCAGTCCGCGACAGCGTTCACGAGGGACGTAGCCACGCCCTGCCCCCACACGGCGGGCGCCAGGTCGTACGCGATCTCCGCCGTGCGGTGCTGCGGGGAAATCGCATTGAAACCGATGGTGCCCACCAGCTGGCCGCCATCGCGCAGCACCACGGCAAGGCGCATGGGCGACGCAGGCTCGGCCGATGCATAGGCATCGAAATTCGGCAGCAGGTCGCCGATGCCCCGCAAATCCCAGCTCGTGTGCTCCACGACGGCGGGATCGGCCAGGTACGCATACCAGGCGCGCGCATCGTCGCGCTGCAGGTGGCGCACGGTTACCAGGGCATGGGGGGAAACAGGCAGATCGGCGGTTTTCATCGCGTTGCCCCCGCGTCAGCCGAGCGGGCAGCCATCGGCCAGCCAGGCGTGAAAATCATCGGCGACCCACTCGAAATCGTCGCGCTGCATGGAGCCGTGCCCCACCAGGTACACGGCGCGGTCGCCGCCATCGAGCGCCAGCATGACGGCGCGCCCGCCGCTGTCGTCGCCGATGGTCACGTAGCCGGGGCAGGCTTGCTGCGTGTCATAGGTTTCGTTACGCTCCCGCAAGCTCTCTGCGCCGTACAGCAATACCTGTTCGCCGCGCATGCCCTCGTGCCCGTCCTCGATAAAACCCAGGTAGTGCGCCGGCAAGGCGTGGCCCAGCCAGCGCTGGAGCGCATCGATGGCTTGCCCGCTCACCCGGCGGCCTTGCGCCGCGCTTCCCACTCGCGCCGCAGCAAGCCGTACAGGGCCGTATCGCTGACCTGGCCGCCGACGATCCACCGTTCGGGCAAGAAACCTTCCTTGTTAAAACCCTGCCGCTCCAGCGCGCTGGCCGACCCCGTATTGAACGGGTCGATATCGGCTTCCAGGCGGTTCAGGTCGCGCTCGATGAATGCATATTCCAGCAGCGCCGTCAGCGCTTCCTGCATATAGCCCTTGCCCCAGTGCGGGCGCGCCAGCGCATAGCCGATTTCGGCGCGGCGGTTCTGGCGGTGCTCGGAAAACAGGCTGCAGCTGCCGATGTATCCGCCCGTCGCCTTCAGCGTGACGGCGAAGCGGAAATAGTCTTCCCTCTCGAAGGCGGCGATATCCTCGGCAAGCTTGCTTGCGGCGATGCTGGCGTCTTGCCAGGGCGGTTCGCTGAAATAGCGCATCACTTCCGGGTCGGAATGCATGGCGAACAAGTCCGCCTCATCCGATGCCTGCGGTTTGCGCAGGATCAGGCGCTCAGTGGTGAGGATTTTCGTGTAGGCCATGCCACTCCAATCTGGATTCAAATGATCGATGCCTATTATTCCATGCAACTATAACGATGTGGCAACTTTGTGCGCGTGCTTTTAATGTAGTATGGCAATATTTTCCACATATCATAGATGCAACTTCATGATACGCCCATGGACGCAATAAAGGACGCCGCCAATCACAATGCACGGGATACCGGCGCCCTCCCGGCGCAGCCCGGGGCCTCGGGCAGCCATAGACGGCCGCTGATCGTGTGGGCCAGCATCGCCTTCTTTTGCATGTGCGCCATGCTGCTGGGCATGACCATCTGGATCGTCTGGTCTTCGCGCGAAGTGCGCCTGCGCGAAGCCAGGGCGACGACGGAACACATGGCGGGCACCCTGGCCACGCAAGCGTATATGGAACTGGAAATCGCCGACGTCATGCTGGAAGATATCGTCGAACAGATCCGGCGCGAAGGCAATAGCGACGCGACGGGCGCGCGCCTGCAATCGCATCTGCAGCAGCTGTCGCGGAATATCGTGGAAATTAACGGCGTCTACATTTTTGACCGCCAGGGAGAGTGGCTTGCCGCCTCGTCCGGTGTCCAGCAGGACGGCAACAATGCCGACCGCAATTACTTTATCTATCACAAGACGCATACAGGGTTAAGCAGCCACATCAGTGCCCCCGTGCTCAGCAAATCAAGCGGGCAATGGGTCTTGCCCGTGTCGCGCCGGGTCGAAGCGGCGGACGGCTCGTTTGCCGGCGTGGTGCTGATCACCTTGGGGCTCGATTCCTTCGAGCGCGTCTACGCCACGCTCAATCTCGGCAATACGGGCACGGCCTTCTTTGCCCTCGATGACGGCACGCTGATCTACCGGCGGCCCTTCCAGGCCGACGTCATCGGCATGGATATCTCTTCGGGCGCACTCTTGCGCGCCTACCGCGAAAAAGGGCCTGCCGGCACGGCGATGATGACGGCGAAAGTGGACGAAATCGAGCGGCTGTACAGCTATCGCCACCTGCAGCGCTTTCCCCTCATCGTGGCGGCGGGCTTGTCCAGGGAAGATATCTTTGCCGAATGGCAAAGGCTGAGCATTCAAATCGTGCTGGCGTCGCTGGCGGCGGGGGCGGCGCTGATCTACCTGTTCCGCAAGCTGATGCGCCAGCTTGCGCTGCGCGACCGTATCGAGGCCAGCCTGCGCCTGGCCACAACGCAGTTGCAGCGCGCCAATGCGGACCTGGCAGCGCGGGCCTCGCAGGACGGCTTGACGGGGCTGGCCAACCGCCGTTGTTTCGATGAAACGCTGGCCCTGGAATTGAAGCGCGCCCAGCGCAGCGGGAACGGGGTGTCGCTGATCATGCTCGACGTGGATTTCTTTAAAAAATTTAACGACCAGTATGGCCACGTGGCGGGCGACGGTTGCCTGCAAGCCGTTGCGGGCGCCGTGGCGCACAGCGTCGGGCGGACCGAAGACCTGGCGGCCCGCTACGGCGGCGAAGAGTTCGCCGTCATCATGCCCGGCACCGGCGCCGCGGGCGCGCGGGAAGTTGCCGAAGCCATCCGGGCGGCCGTGGAAGCGTTGCAGATCCCGCATGCGGCCAGCGCCAACGGCGTCGTCACCGTCAGCCTGGGCGCCGCCACGCTCCATCCGGAACAGGACCACCCCACCGACAGCAGCGCGCTGATACGCCAGGCCGACGCCTTGCTGTACCAGTCGAAAAACAGCGGCCGCAATCGCGTCAGCAGCGACGCGCCGGCAACATGAGGCCAGCCATGTCCATCCCTAAAAAAATCCACCTCAGCATGCCGCTCGCCATCGCCGCGCTGGCCGTCTGGCTGGGCCTGACCGTGGGCGGCCGCTGGCTGGAATCGGCCGGCCGCGCGCCCCTGGGGGCAACGGTGACCGGCGGCATCGGCCTGTCGTGGGCGCTGGCCGCCGTGTTCGCGCTGGCGCTGCTGCTGGCGTCAAGCCGGCGCCGCGCGGCTGGCCTGTGCGCGCCGCCGCTGAAAACGCTGTGGCTCGTCTGGCCGCCCCTGCTGTATGCCTTGCTGATGCTGTTGCTGGCCTGGGCCGGCGGCTGGCCCCAGCCGCGCGTGCTGCTGATCGTCGCCTGCAATGCGGCGCTGGTGGCCATCTCGGAAGAACTGATGTTCCGCGCCATTTTGCTGCAAGGCATGCTGGACCGCTACGCCGTCTGGCCGGCCGTCCTGATGTCGTCGGCGCTGTTCGGCCTGGCCCACACGGCCAACGGCCTGGCCACGGGCGACGTCAGCGGCGCCGTGTGGCAAGCCATCGCCGCCACCTTGCAGGGTGTCGGCTATGCGGCCATCCGCCTGCGCACGCGCTCGGTATGGCCGATGGTGCTCGTGCATGGGCTGTGGGACTACGCGCTCGTGACGGCCACCTTGCCGCACCCGGCCGAAGACGGCGCCTCGATCCTGCCCTATGTCGCGCTGCTGGCCGTGCTGCCCCTGTGCCTGTACGGCGTCTACCTGCTGCGCCCCAGCCAGCGCGCCGCCATGACGCTGTCCGATGCGGCCGCATAGCGCAACAGGCATGGTCAGCGCACGCCACCCGCATGACGCGGCAAGATTTTTTTGATTTATTGAAGGAGTAGCATGGCGTTTTTTTCACGTGATTACGAAGTCTTCCTGCTGCTGGCCGCGCCCGATGCCGCGCCGCTGTGGGAGGCGGCGCAATGGACGCCGTTCGCCGCCAGCCTCGATGGCATCGTGGTACAGGCGGGAATGCGGGGCAAGGCCGGCGTGCGCAGCCTGCAATACACGCCCAAGGGCAAGCCGGTTTCCTTTGGCCGCCTGGGCTGGGACGAGAAATCGCATGCGAAGTGGACGCACGGGCCGGCAACGACGGAGGCGCGCTTCATGAGCCTGGAAGCGTGGGCGCCCGCCTGGACCACCTGCGAAAAGGACGGCCAGGCGCCCGATTTGTTCCTCGCCCTGGTCAACGAATCGCTGCTGGGCCTGGCCGGCAAGCCCTTGCAGTTCGGCCAGCGCCTGGTGTGCGCCATCGCCACGGACCTGGGTCCCGCAGCGGCCGCCACCGTGCGGCAATCGCTGGCGCAACTGGCCGCGCAGCAAGACGCCGTCGTCTTCGCCCACACGCGGCGCCAGTGGGGCAGCGCCTCGCCGTACGGCGGTTTCACGCACGCCATCCAGGACATGCCGATCGGCGGCCTGTTCCGGCAAGACGACCCGCATGCGCACCCTCTCGACGGGGATGCGTTCAGCGAGCCGTGGACGCGCCTCGGCCCCGCTTGACAGCGCGGCCCATCGCATGGCATCGTTGCATCATGCAACCGACCTATACCCCCCTGCCCTCCATTATTGCCGCCATTTCAACGATGGTGGCTTAGCAGGAGTGTCGTTGCCAAAGCCGCCCGAGAGGCGGCTTTGATTTGCAGTCACTGGTCAAAACGTCTCGCAGGCTTGATGTCCCTTTCTAGCGAGCGCCCATGCATACCACGTCCAGTCCTGCCGCCCCTTCCGCCCCCACCCTGCACCTCGTGTGCGGCAAGATCGCCTCGGGCAAATCCACCTTGAGCGCCCGGCTGGCCAGCGCGCCGCATACGGTGCGCGTCAGCGAAGACAGCTTGCTGGCGCAGCTGTATCCGGGCCAGATCGCCAGCCTGGCCGACTATGTGGCATGCGCGGCGCGGCTGCGCGCAGCCATCGCGCCGCTATGCTTGCACATGCTGCAGGCGGGCGTGTCCGTCGTCCTCGATTTCCCCGCGAATACGCCGGCCAGCCGCGCCTGGATGCGCGACTTGTTCCAGCAGGCGGGCACGCCGCACGTGCTGCACTACCTGGACGTGCCGGACGATACATGCAAGGCGCGCTTGCACCTTCGCAATGAAAGCGGACTGCACCCGTTCTCCACCAGCGATGCGCAATTTGATGCAATCACGCGCCACTTCGTGCCGCCCGACGCATCGGAGGGGTTTCACATCGTGCGCGTGGCGGCTTAAAACGTTCCCGGCAGCAAAATCTTCTTGTCCACCCGCTGCAAGTCGCGCAAGCCGCAGAACGCCATCGTCAGGTCCAGCTCGTTGCGGATGATGTCCAGGCACTTGGTGACGCCCGGCCCGCCCATGGCGCCCAGGCCGTACAAAAACGGACGGCCGATGTACACGCCCCTGGCGCCCAGGGCCACGGCCTTGATCACGTCCTGGCCCGAGCGGATGCCGCCGTCCATGTGCACTTCGATCTGGCTGCCGACGGCGTCGACGATGGCGGGCAAGGCTGCGATCGACGATTGCGCGCCATCGAGCTGGCGTCCGCCGTGGTTCGAGACGATCAGCGCGTCGGCGCCGCTTTCCACGGCCAGGCGCGCATCTTCCGGGTCCATGATGCCCTTGATGATCAGCTTGCCGCCCCAGCGCTGCTTGATCCATTCCACGTCCGCCCACGACAGGCTCAGGTCGAACTGCTGCTGCGTCCAGGCCGACAGCGACGACATGTCGGACACGGACGTGGCGTGGCCGACGATGTTGCCGAAGCCGCGCCGCTTCGTGCCCAGCATGCCCGCCACCCAGCGCGGCTTGGTGGCCATGTTAATGATGTTGGGAATGGTGAGTTTCGGCGGCGCCGACAGGCCGTTGCGCAAGTCCTTGTGGCGCTGGCCCAGCACCTGCAAGTCCAGGGTCAGCACCAGCGCGCCGCACTTGGCGGCCTTGGCGCGGTCGATCAGGCGGTTGATGAATTCGCGGTCCTTCATCACGTACAGCTGGAACCAGAACGGTTTCGTCGTGTTGGCCGCCACGTCCTCGATCGAGCAGATGCTCATGGTCGACAGGGTGAACGGCACGCCGAAGCGCTCGGCGGCCTGGGCCGCGAGGATTTCGCCATCCGCATGCTGCATGCCCGTCAGGCCCGTGGGCGACAGGGCCACCGGCATCGAGACGTGCTGGCCCACCATGGTCGAGGCCAGGCTGCGGTTTTCCAGGTTGACGGCCACGCGCTGGCGGAACTTGATCCTGGCGAAATCGCTGCTGTTGGCCCGGTACGTCGATTCCGTCCAGGAGCCGGAATCGGCGTAGTCGTAAAACATGCGCGGCACCCGTTTCTGGGCCAGCACGCGCAAGTCTTCGATGCAGGTGATGATACTCATGCGTTTCCTCGGTCGATGGCAAGTCGAACCATGATCGTGCATTTGCCCGCAATTGTCTATCCGGCGGGCAATGCCGCCGGACCTGGCGCCACACTTACCAGTCGCGCGCGCCGAGGATTTTCTCGCCCAGTTCGCTCAACTGCGCCTGCGGATAGCGCAGCTTTTCCTTTTCCTCGGGGTCGCCGGGAAACGCATAGCCTTGCGGCGCGCTGCGCTCGCGCCAACTTTGCACGCGCCAGTCGCGCAAGGTCTGGTTGTCTTCCTGGGCGGGCGTAAAGGAAATGTACTGCGCCAGGCGCACCTGGTCCGTGGACGTGTTCGGGCGGATGCCATGCGCCAGCAGGCTGTTAAAGATCAACAACTCCCCTTTCTTCATGGCGATGAATTCCATTGGATACGGCACCGTCGCCAGGTCCGGCTGCCACGGGTTGCGGTCCAGGGGCACGGTCTTGCGCCACGCCAGCAAATTATTGAACAGTTCCGGATAGCACTGGAAACCGCCGCTGTCGGGCGAAGTGTCGGACAGGGCCAGCACGCCCTGCACGTTGACGGGCAGCGGGTCCAGCGTGGTGTCGGCATCCCAGTGGATGAAGCCGCCGAACTTGCGCTTGCCATTGTTGGGCGTGTTCAGGTTGGCGCGGTCGATGGTCACCCACAGGTCTTCGCGGTCCCAGATGTCGACGAAGGCGTCGTAGACGCGCTGGGTCTGGCGGTTATCCCACAGGGTCTGGTTATGGTAGGCCTCGACCATGCCCGAGCCGTTGAGCTCTTGCATCGCGTGGTCGCGCAACTGGCCGTGGTTCCAGGTGGAAGCATCATGCTGGTCGAGTCCCTGGAATTCCCACAGAAAATCCGTGGTGCGGCGCACCTGTTCGGGCGGCACGGCATCCTTGACGATGACGTAGCCGTAGGTTTGCCAGTGCAGGAAATCGCTGTCGGACAGCACGCGCAGCGGCAGCTGCTTGCGGATGTCGCGCAACTGCGTCTGTTCCGTGTAAGCCACGGACGGGTTGCCGGGACGGCCTACGCCGTATTGCGGGTTGACGTGCTGAACCTGGTTTTGCATCGCTGTCTCCTGTGTTGGTGTGAGACGGATTGTGCGACGGAAGCTCGGGAGAAAATGCGTGCGCAGCAACCAATACTGGTACTATCCTGACTACCACAACGCTTCAAACGTCACAATGACGCCTTTATTCGAACAAGTCACGATACCGACGGGCCACTCCTGGGGCTTGCTGTGGCGCGAACTCGACACCATCCCCTTCATCTGGCATTACCGCCCGCAGTTCGAACTGACCTTGACCGTCAATGCCCGGGGACAACGCTACATCGGCGACCACCTGGGCGATTTCGAACCGGGCGACCTGGTGCTGCTGGGGCCGAATTTGCCGCACACGTGGTCGGCCAGCGAGCGCATCGACGGCGCGCAGCCCATGCTGGCCGTCGTCGTGTGGTTTTCCTTGGAATGGGTGGAGCAGCTGGCGGCCTGTTTTCCGGAATTGCACAGCTTGCGGCAACTGGCGGCCCGCGCCGGCCCGGCCCTGCATTTTTCAGCGGACACGAGCGCGCGCAGCGCGGCCAGGCTGCTGCAGCTGCATGCGCTGCCCGTGCCGCAGCGCTTGCCGCTGCTGCTCGGCGTGCTGCTGGACCTGGCGGACGATGGCGACGCGCGGCCGCTGGCCTCGACCGCGCAGGCGGCGCTGCCCGACGGGCAGCAAAGGCGCATGGCCAGCGTGTTTGACTTCATGCACGCGCATTTTCGGGAAGAGATTGCCCTGGAAACGCTGGCGCAGCGGGCGGCCCTGTCGCTGGGCGCCTTTCACCGCGGCTTCAAGCGCCACGCGCATTGCACGCCGGGCGAGTACCTGGCGCGGCTGCGCATCGGCCGCGCCTGCCAACAGCTGATCGAAAGCGACCTGGCCATTGCCGCCATCGCGCAGGAGGCAGGCTACCGCAACCTCGCGCATTTCAACCGCCAGTTCCGCGCCGCCAAGCAAGTCACGCCGCGCGCATTTCGCCTGCAATACCGGCGCGGCGCCAAACGCGCAGCGTAAAACCATTCGGAAACGAAAAAGGGGATCAGATTTTACAATCTGACCCCCGATATTCTGGTGCGGCTGGCAGGAATTGAACCCACGACCCCTTGGTTCGTAGCCAAGTACTCTATCCAGCTGAGCTACAGCCGCCTAAGACAAGATTATAGCAGGGCTTTGCAGAATGGCAAAGGGCGCGGCGGCGATATTTCACAATTGACGGCCACCCCTGTTTTGCGGCGGCGCGCGCATGCCGCACAGTTATCTATTTAGTCATATTTATTTTTCAACTGCGGCGCAAAACCGACACGCACATTACTTCTTCATCATTATTAATGCATCAAGGAAAAATAAATTGCAATTCATGGAAAACTTTGAGAATGTTTACTTGCAGTAATTTCAAAAAAAATACCAAGGGGATGTCATGAAAATAAACTTGCATAAATTACCTCTGGCCGCCGCCTGCGCCGCCGCCCTCATGCTTGCCGCCTGCGGCGGCAGCAGCAGCTCTGCCGACCCGGTTGCGCCCGTTGCACCCATTCCTCCCGTCGTGCCCGTCGTGCCGCCGCCGGCCACGACGCTCAGCGGCACGGCCGCCGTCGGCGCGCCCGTCTCGGGCAGCGTGATCGCCATCGACAGCAAGGGCAAAGTGTCCGTCGCCGTCAGCACCGGCGCCGGCGGCGCCTATACGCTCGACGTGGGCGGCATGACGCCCCCCTTTCTCCTGAGCATCACCGGCACGGCCGGCGGCAAGCAGGTGACCATGAATTCCATCGCCGCCGCAGCGGGGCAAACCGTCAATATCACGCCGCTGACGGACCTGATCGTCTCCGCGGCGTCGGGCCAGCCCGGCGGCGCTGCCCTGGCCAGCGTCTGCGCGCCCGTTGCCAATGCCGTCCCGGCCGCCTGCACCGCGGCACTGGCCAGTGCCGCAACCCAGCAACGGCTCGATGCGGCCGTCGCCGCAGTCGTCGCCATGATCAAACCGATTAACACCAGCAACACCAATCCGCTGACGGGCGCCTTTGTTGCCAACGGCACGGGCATGGATGCCGTGCTGGACCAGATCCTCGTCGCGCCCGCGGAAGCGCAAGGCGCCATGGCGACGGTCACCCTGATTGCCACCAACAGCACGCTGGGCAGTGTGACCTTGCCTGCCGCTGCCGGCGGCGCGTCGACGATACCCGCCGCGACGCCGCCATCGGATGCCGACCTGGCCAAGGCAAACGCTGCGGCCAGCGTCTTGCCGGAAATCCGCGCCTGCATGGCTTCGCTCAGCGCGCTGTATCCGAAGACGGGCTTTGTCGTGCCGTCGGCGGCGGCCGTGTCGCCGTTCATCGACGGCACGTTCAACATGGGTACGG
Organism: Janthinobacterium sp. FT14W; assembly: GCF_009208755.1. NCBI lineage: Bacteria > Pseudomonadati > Pseudomonadota > Betaproteobacteria > Burkholderiales > Oxalobacteraceae > Janthinobacterium > Janthinobacterium sp. FT14W. The sequence goes on from NZ_WFLL01000020.1 coordinate 35,461, forward strand.
CGGTAGGCAAGGCGGAAATCGTGTCGGCCCTGACCAGTACGGACCAGGCCGCCCATGCGGGGCTGACGATCGAAGCGCTGGGCTTGGCCAGCGTCAACATGCAACCGTTGAGCACCGACGAAATTGCCGCGCTGACCTCGTCGGCCAGCACCTCGACGACGCGCGTGGCGGACTTCATCGGCAATCGCCTGGGCGCCGGGGCGACGGCCATCGCCTTCACCGCAGGCAAGCCGAGCAGCGCATGGGTGCAGCTGCGCATCGGAACGGATGCGGGCATGCTCAACTGGAAGCTGGTCAAGACGAGCGACACCAGCGGCTGCGCCGGCGGCTGGAAACTGGCCGGCAGCGGCCACCTGGACATGCACATGAATGCGCGCATCCAGCGCAGCATCGACGGTGCAGGTGCAGCCAGCTTTGCGCGCGAATGGGCCGCGCACGTCGAACTCGACACCGTGCTGCAGGAAAATCCGGCCATCAACAGGATCGACGTGCGGGGCCCCGGCCTGACGACGTTCGGCGACTTCCAGACACCGGGCACGGCCGGCAGCAAACTGCAGCTGATCCTGCCGGCCACCGGTTACACCCACATGCGGATTGCCGACAGCAATGGCGCCGCCAGCGCTTTCTACAATAACGCCGAAGCGATCCAGAGCTGCCAGGACCTGGCCAGCCTGCCCGCCGGCACGCCGGGCCTGGGTGCCGGCACGGCCTGCATCGACGAGACGAAAGCGGCGCCCGGAAAAGTCTACGTCTGGACCCTGAAGACGCCGAACGGCGCCGTCAGCGCCTTCCCGTTCCAGATCAATGCCGTGCCGCTGTCGAAAGCGTTTGCCAAGGCTAACCAGGCCAGCCTGTTTGCCACGATCACCAGCATCACGCCGGCAAAACTGTCGTCCATTGCGGCCGCGGCCCTGCTCGACGGCGTGGTGACCTTCAACTACACGCAGTCTGCCGCCTACGGATCGAAAATGGATAATTGCGGCCTGTACCTGTTCAATAACGCCACGCCCGTGCTGAACGCGGAACAAAATGCCGTTGGACAAGAAACCTCGTGCACGTTCACGACCTCGGGGTTGAATGCCCTGGCGTCGAATGTGGCGGACCCGGCGCAACCGGGCGCCTCGCTGTTCAAGTTCACGGGCCCCGTGACGGCTGGCGGACTGTGGGTGACCACCATCGTCCTGGGCAACCAGGCGTCGTCGGGCCAGCCCTACCCGAACTGAGGCGGCATGCGCGGACTGCAGCGCGCCGCGATACCGGCGGCGCGCTGCAAGCGGCCGTTTCGCCGGACGAAAAAAAACCCGGAAAGCGAACTTTCCGGGTTTTTTTCACTACTGCTGATACTGGTGCGGCTGGCAGGAATTGAACCCACGACCCCTTGGTTCGTAGCCAAGTACTCTATCCAGCTGAGCTACAGCCGCAAACTCTGACACACTTCGCCGGACGGCGCGAAGCTTGAAACTTTCATCAACACGGAAATCCGATGCTGGCAATACTGGTGCGGCTGGCAGGAATTGAACCCACGACCCCTTGGTTCGTAGCCAAGTACTCTATCCAGCTGAGCTACAGCCGCAAAACTTCTACAACATTCCATCAACAACATGGAGGTGAAACTTGTTACAACAAAACCAGGCAAAGTCTGATTTTCAGTATTCTGGTGCGGCTGGCAGGAATTGAACCCACGACCCCTTGGTTCGTAGCCAAGTACTCTATCCAGCTGAGCTACAGCCGCGCAGGCAAACATTATAGCGTATTCATTTCGCTTTGAAAAGTTCGATTTTTCAATCGCTTAGCTGATTTTGCAGAATACCGCCCCGCACCATCAACCATCTTTTCACTGCCAAAAGCTTCGGCCTTGCACGCTGGATGCTGCCGCTTTCACAGTGGCATCCAGTGCATCGAGAAGTTGCTGTCTCGAAAGAAGCGGGATTATAGGGACTGCTCCCCGCCCTGTCCAGTGCTATCTGCAAGCAATGGCAAAGTGGCGGCGCCGGGGCCGCACCTGAGCGCGCAAGCGTGCGGTGGCGGCGCGCCGCTTGGGGCTACAATAACAGGCAGGCGGGGGCGCTTGCGCTAGCGCCTCCATCCACTTATCCATGACGGCTGGCAGACCCCATCATGACGCATTCGAATGAGCTCAGCGACGGCAGCACGCGCTGCCAGCGCGCCGACAGGCGGCGGCCCGTACGGCAAACTAACTGGTGCAGGATTTCCGATGGCCAAGCATGACCGCAAGCAAGATCTGCTGCCCCCATCAGCGCCGCTGAGCCTGTCAGACGAGCGCCTGGCCAACTTGCTGGAAAGTATTACCGACGGCTTCTGCCTGCTCGACCCCGACTGGACCATCCGCTACATCAATACGCGCGGCGCCGACATGTTCGCCCCGCAGCGGCCGCCTGACGCCAGCCTGGCAGGCCGCAGCCTGTGGCAAGCCTGCCCCTCCTTGCAGGGCACGGAACTGGAAGTGCAGTACCGGCGCGCCATGGCGCAGCAGCACAGCTGCAGTTTCGAGCTGCCGTATCCGCCGCTGGGACGCTGGCTGGAAGTGCGCATCTTCCCTTCCAGCGATGGCTTGACCACGTATATCCAGGACATCAGCCAGCGCAAGGCGGCCGAGGAAAGCTTGCGCCAGAGCGGGGAAGACTTGCGCGCGCTGGCCAATTCCATTCCGCAGCTGGCCTGGATCGCCAGCTTCGACGGCACCATCGCCTGGTACAACCAGCGCTGGCACGACTACACGGGCACCAGCGCCGAACAGATGGCGGGCGACGGCTGGAGCATCGCCTACGACGCGCAGCACCTGCCGTCCATGCTGCAAGGCTGGAAGGCGGCCCTGCGCGATGGCGCGCCGTTCGAGATGGAGTTCCCCATCCGCGGCGCCGACGGCCAGTACCGCTGGTTCCTGACGCGCGCCAATCCCGTGCGCGACCGGGGCGGCCAGCTGCTGCGCTGGTTCGGCACGAGCACCGACGTCGACCAGGTCAAGCGCGCGCAGGAAGCCTTGCGCGATGAAACGCGCGTGCTCGAACTGCTCAACAACACGGGCGCGGCCCTGGCCGGCACGCTCGACCTGCCCGCCCTGCTGCAGGAAACCGTCGATGCGGCCACGCGCATCAGCGGCGCGCGCTTCGGCGCCTTTTATTACGACGAGGCGGGCGACGTCCACGACAGCCCCGGCGCCCTGCCGGCGGCACGCGCCGTCAACGGCATCAGCCTGCACCAGGCCGAGGCCATCGCCACGGAACTGCGCCAGGGCCCTGCCACGCGCCAGAACGACCTGCTGGCGGCGCCCGACGCCAGCGCCGACGGCGCGCCCACCTTGCGCAGCTGCCTGAGCCTGCCCGTCAGCTCGCGCTCGGGCCTGTTGCTGGGGCGCTTGCTGCTGGGCCATCCGCAGGCGGGCATGTTCAGCGCGCGCAGCGAACGCATCGTCTCGGCCATCGCGGCCCAGGCGGCCGTCGCGCTCGACAATACGCGCCTGTACGCAGCCGCCACGCGCGCGGCCGAGGAGCGCAAGGTGCTGCTCGACAGCGAACGCGAGGCGCGTGCCGAGGCCGAGCGCACGAACCAGCTGAAAGACGATTTTCTCGCCACCCTGTCGCACGAACTGCGCACGCCGCTGTCGGCCATCCTGGGCTGGGCCCAGGTGCTGCGGCGCGGCACGCGCGACCAGGCCGATCTGCACCGTGGCCTGCAAAGCATCGAGCGCAACGCGCGCGCGCAGGCGCAGCTGATCGAAGACTTGCTCGACATGAGCCGCATCACCTCCGACAAGGTGCTGCTCGACCTGCAGACCCTCGCGCCAGCCAGCATCATCGCCTCGGCCATCGAAACCCTGCGCCCCGCGGCCGACGCCAAGCACATCGCCATCCACAGCAGCATCACCAGCGATGCGGGCAGCATCACGGGCGACCCCAGCCGCATCCAGCAAGTGATCTGGAACCTGCTGTCGAACGCCCTGAAGTTCACGCCGCAAGGAGGACAGGTCGATATCGGCGTGCGCCGCGAGGCGACGCGCCTGGCCATCACGGTGGCCGACAACGGCGTCGGCATCAAGAAGGACTTCCTGCCCCACGTATTCGACCGTTTCCGCCAGGCAGACGCCTCCACCACGCGCCGGCATGGCGGCCTGGGACTGGGACTGGCCATCGTCAAGCACCTGGTGGAGCAGCATGGCGGCACGGTCGCGGCCAGCAGCGCCGGCGACATGCAGGGCGCCAGCTTCACCGTGCGCCTGCCCCTGGCAACGCCGGCCGCGCCGGCGCGCCGGGCGGGCAGCGAGCGGGCCGCCAGCCATGACTTGCGCGGTATCAAGGTGCTGCTGGTCGATGACGAGGCCGATGCGCGCGAACTGACGGAACGCATCTTGCGCGGCAACAACGCCGAAGTGCACTGCGCCGGCAGCGCCGCGCAAGCGCTGCAACTGCTGGACCAGGTGGCGCCGCATGTGCTGGTCAGCGACATCGGCATGCCCGATGCCGACGGTTTCGACTTGCTGGCGCAAGTGCGCGCGCGCGCCTCCCACGATGCGGCGCGGCTGCCCGCGCTGGCGCTGACGGCGTTTGCACAGCCGCAAGATCGCCAGCGGGCGCTGGCCGGCGGCTTCCAGGCCTGGGTTTCGAAACCGCTGGACGCAGCCGAACTGCTGGCAGCCGTGGCTCAGCTGGCGGCGGCGCGCATGAGCGCCGCCCCGTCCTGACGCCCCGCCTCTTAAAAAGATGATGCAAAGAAATACATAGTGCAGAACAAAATGACTATTTTATGGTTTAGCCTTCCTACTTTCAGACGCGGCACTGTCCTACAAGCAACTAAGATGAAGTTTGCTACACTGAAATGCAGAAGCATACCTGCGCGGCGGGCTGGAGACTGTCGACCTTGGCTGCCACGCATGGCAGAAGCGAGTTCAGGCGCTGTTGTGCGCCCTATCTTGTTGCAAGGCGCTACTATCTTTCCAGCCCGCCGCCAGCCGCCCCGCCAGCCCGTTCGCTGCGGTGAAAGCCAGTTGCATAGACCGTATTAACCGAGACCTTACATGCCCAGCCAAGATGAGATTTTGAAAGCCAAAATTTTGGTCGTCGACGATTCACCCGACAATGTCGACCTGATGCTGGAAATCCTGCGCGATGCCGGCTACACCAATGTCACGGCTACCATGCGTCCGGCCCAGGTCTGCCCCCTGCACCGCGAACATTGCTACGACCTCATCTTGCTGGATCTGCAAATGCCGGAACTCAATGGTTTCCAGGTCATGAAAGGCTTGAAGGAAATCGAGCATGGCGGCTACCTGCCCGTGCTGGCACTGACGGCGCAGCCCAGTTTCAAGATCGCCGCCCTGGAAGCGGGCGCGCGCGACTTCATCAGCAAGCCGTTCGACCTGATGGAAGTACACAAGCGCATCCACAACATGCTGGAAGTACGCCTGCTGTACAAGGAACTGGCCCAATACAGCAAGCAGCAGCAGGAACTGGCCCTGCACGACCCCCTGACGGGCTTGCCGAACCGGCGCCTGCTGGAAGACCGCATCGAGCACACCTTGCAGCAATCGGCCCGCAGCCGCGGCAAGTCGGCCATCCTGTACCTGGACCTGGACGGTTTCAAGGCCATCAACGACAGCTACGGCCACGGCTATGGCGATGAAATCCTGAAAATGGTGGCGGCCCGCCTGGTGGGCGCCTCGCGCAAGGAAGACACGGTGGCGCGCATCGGCGGCGACGAATTCGTCATCGTGCAGGGCAACCTGGCCGGCAAGGGCGACGCGCGCGAACCGGCGGCCAAGCTGATCGAAGTCATTTCCGAACCGTACTTCATCAACGACCTGACGTTGCGCCTGTCGACCAGCATCGGCATCGCCATCTATCCGGACGACGCCAGCACCGTCGAGTCCCTGCTGGGCGCGGCCGACACGGCCCTGTATGAAGCCAAGCGCGCCGGCAAGAACCGCTTTTGCTGCTCGCCCCACGAAGTGATGGCGTCGCAGGTGAACATGCAGAAAACCAGCATCCCCTCGATCGCCTGACTTGACGGCGCGCGGCACGTGAAAAAACCGGCAAGCCATCGGGCCCGCCGGTTTTTTTATGCCCGGATATCTTACTTTTTACCCGCCGTCACTTCATGCTGGCCCGCATGCTGATGGTCCGTCTGCGCATTGACGGTTTCCGGCGATACCTCGATGCGCGTGATGCCGGCATCGACGGAAATCGGGTCGCTGGCGGGAAAGGTCATTTCCACGGCGTCATCGAGCAATTCTTCCTTGGCCCGCTCTTCGCCGCTCATGCCCTCTTCATCGGCCAGGATGGCCAGCGCACTGGCCCATTTGACGAAGTTGAGGTTGGACAGTTCGCGCACGGTGGTCACGCCAAACGCCTGCTGCAAGGCCTTGGCATCCTTCGCGCTGACGCCGCGCAAGGCGCTGATGGGGGCATTGACGATGTCGCGGAAGCTTTTGTCGAGGTATTCCTTGTCGACGATGGTATCGATATTCATGGCATGTCCTTTCGTTTCAATAAGCGGGCCGGTGCTGCGCCCTGCGCCGCGGGGCGGCTATGCTGCACGGGAGAATGCATGGTCCCACTATGGCAGCGCGCGCAGTTCCGGTATGTGCGCAGCCGTACGCCCGACGGGAACTGCCCCTGCCTGACGCAAACGATAACAATGCCCATAACACAATAATGATGGGAGGAGATTAAAATTGCCGAAAAGACAGAAATTTTCCATCCATGCGCCTTGCGATGAAATCCTCATGTATGATCCACCACTGGAATTTTGGTCCTTACTTTTCACCACACACGGGGCGCTATGTCCGCACAAACAGATCCGAACAAGGAAGCGGCCCAGGCCGATGCGGAACGCGCCGCCGATCTCAGCGAGTTGCTGGGTCATGTCAATACCAGCTGGGACAATGAACGGCGCGCCCTGTCGCGCCAGTTGCACGACAGCCTCGGTTCCTCGCTGACGGCGCTGACCATGCATTTGTCGCTGCTGACGCAAAAGATGCCGCAGGAAGCGGCCCTGCTCGACCGTGCGGCGACCATGAAGCAACTGCTGCTGAATGTGATCGAAACCAACCGCCAGATGCAGATGAAGCTGTGGAACGACAAGCTGGAGTTTCTGGGCGTCAATGTGGCGCTGGGCGAACTGGCCGCGCAATTTGCCGAACAGCACAAGATCACCGTACGCTGCAGCCTGCCCGACGATGAACTGATTTGCCCCCGCAACGTGGGCGTGGCCCTGCTGCGCACCCTGGAAGAGGCGCTCAGCAACATCGCCACGCACGCCAACGCCACGGAAGTGGACATCATCATCGACGACAACGATGAAGCGCTGATGATGACCGTCAAGGATAACGGCAAGGGCCTGCCCGCCAGGGAAGCCGTGGAAATGAGCAAGCACGGCTTGCGCTCCGTGCGCGAACGCGTGCACTACCTAGGCGGCAGCCTGAACCTGACGGCCAATCCGCAAGGCGGCACGGCCCTGACCGTCGTCTTGCCGCGCATTACGCCAAAAGAATAATCTCCCGCAGCGGACGCCCTGCCCGCCTCAACGGGGCAACGGCATGCCTTCTGCCGGCCACAGCAGCTGTGCCCCCAGCACGTCGCGGCGCGCGCCATGCCCGGTAAGCGCAACGCGATCGCCTTCCAGCACCTGCAGAAAATGCACGACACGCAGCACATCCGTCAATTGCGCCGCCAGCGCGGCATCGGCCGGAGAACCCGCCTGCCGCCACCCCAGCACCAGCAGGCTTTGCCAAATGTCGGGCAATGCCGCGCGCCAGCCGGCCGAAGCGAGGAAGGTGCCGACAGGCTGGCCCAGTAGGCCACTGGCCCGCGTAAACAACTCTTCGCGCGCCAGCTCGCCGGGCCAGCCGTCGAGCTCGGCGCGCCACAGGGGAAAGGTGGCCAGCGGGGGCGGCAACGCGTCCAGGCTGCTGATGAAGCGGGCCTTGCCATAGCCGTCCGTACGGAAACGCATCACCTGCCGCAGGCTTTCCCCGGCTTCCCCCCTGGCCCTGCAGGCCAGCAGCAGCTGGTAGAAATCGAGCTGCTCCGGGTCCAGGCCCAGGCTGTTCAAGCTGATGTAGCGATAGTCGGACTGGTCCGGCCTGGCGGCGCCGTGCGGCTGCGTGGAAGTGTCGTGCATGGTGGTCCTTGGCGTGAGGGTGGTGAGGGACGGCGTCTTGCCCGAGTATAAAGTGTTTGCCGTGCGCGGCCCAGCATCGGCTACACTGGCCAGGCGCGCCGCCGGCGTGCCCTGGTGACCGCCAACACATCGCAAAGACAGGAGACGGCATGCATCGATTCGCAACTACCTTGCTGGCAGCGCTGCTGGCCATGGGCGCCGCCCAGGCCGCGGAAAAAACCGTGCCGCCGCCGGAAACCGTGGACAAGCTGGCCTGGCTGGCCGGCTGCTGGAACGTCGACGGCGCCGAACCTGGCTCAGGGGAGCAATGGAGCACGGCTGCCGGCGGCACCATCCTGGGCACCAGCCGCACCGTCAAGGGCGGCAAGACGACGGCCTTTGAGTTCGTGCAGATCCGCCTCACGGAACCGGGCCAGCTGGCCTACATCGTGCAGCCGTCGGGCCAGCCGCCCGTCATCTTCAACCTGCTGCGCCAGGACAAGCCGAATGAATTCATCTTCGCCAACCTGGACAACGACTTTCCGAGCCGCATCATCTACCGCCGCGACAGCGAGCGCATCCTGCATGCCAGCATCGTCGGCACCCTGAAGGGCAAGTTCACCGCCATCGACTTTCCCATGACGCGGGGCCGCTGCGACGCGGCGCCTGCTGCGCGCGGAAAATAAAAAAGGGCCTCGCGGCCCTTTGCTACGTTGATACGCCTGGTTTAATGCAGCTTGACCTGCGGCGTGCTGCGCTTGATCAGGAAGCGGCCCATGGCCATGACGGCCGTGCGCACGCTGCCCAGCACGGCATTGTGGTGCATCAGGTGCAGGCTCACATACATCATGCGCGCAACGAAACCTTCGACGAACCAGCTCAGGCCCTTCAGGGAACCCATCAGGGTGCCCACCGAGGTGGTGCGGCCGAAGGACACGAGCGAACCGTAGTCCAGGTATTCATACGGCTTCGTTTGCGCCGGCTTGCCCTTCGCCTGCAGCAGGAAGGTCTTCAGCAGGTAGTCGGCTTGCTGGTGGGCAGCCTGGGCGCGCGGCGGCACCAGCTTGCCGTCCGGTCCCGCGCAGGCGGCGCAGTCGCCCAGCGCAAAGATATTCGCGTGGCCCTGCACATTGAGCATGCCCGTCACTTCCAGCTGGCCGGCGCGGTTGGTCGGCAAGCCCAGGGTGGACAAAAACTCGGGCGCGCGGATGCCGGCCGCCCACACGCAGATGTCGGCCGCATAGCTGGTGCCGCTGGCCACCGTCACCTTGTCGGCCTCGATGGTGGTGACGCGCGTATCGGTCACCACCGTGATGCCATGCTGGTACAGCAGCTTCGAGGCGGCGATGGAGACGCGCTCGGGCAGCGGCGCCAGGATGCGCGGCGCCCCTTCGAGCAGAGTGATGCGCACATCCTTGATGGCGTTGAGATTCTGAAAACCATACGCGGCATACACGCCGCTCGCTTCGCGCAGTTCGGCCGCCAGTTCCACGCCCGTGGCGCCACCGCCGATGATGACGATGTCGACGCCCGGATGGCCAGCGTCGCCCTGACGCTGCTCGGCCATGGCCAGCAGCTTGAGCAGGGTCAGACGGAAACGTTCGGCGTCTTCCGTGGCATTCAGGGAAATCGTGTTTTCCTTGGCGCCGGGCACGCCGAAGTAATTCGAGGTGCTGCCCACGGCCAGCACCAGCTGGTCGTAGCTGACTTGCCGCTGCGGCAGCAGCAGCTCATCCTTGTCGGTGGCGATGGCGCCCACGGTGAGGCTGTTCGAGCCCGCGTCGAGCGCGATCAAGGGCCCGTAGACATAGGTGAAACCATTGTCATGCGCGAGCATCTGGTACGACAGGCCCTCCTGGTGGATGTCCAGGGTGCCGGCTGCCACTTCATGCAGCGACGGCTTCCAGATATGGTACAGGCGGCTGTCGACCAGGGTCACCTGGCCGGCACCGAGCTTGCGGCTGAGTTTGCAGGCCAGCTCCAGGCCCCCTGCGCCCCCGCCTACGATAACGATTTTACTATGCAAAGATCCTCCTGCTTGCGTGTTTAGTCCCTGCGCCCGTTGCCATTGCCATTGCCATGACCCCTGCCCGGATTGTCGTCATGCTTGTCGCGCTTGCCTTCATGCTTGTCGCGCTTGTCATCATGCTTGTCAAAGTGCTTGTCAAAGTGCTTGTCGTCACGACGGCCGCGGTCGCCGTAATCGGGACGGCCATGGTCGCCATGCTGCTGGCGGTAACGGGGCACATACTGGTTGTTATACCAACTATCCTGGACGAAATATACCTCTTGGTTACAGGCATTATACTTGCGGCAGTGCTTGGACCAGTGTTTCGCATGGCCGGGCGGCACGCGCAGGTAGATCGGGGCGGCCGAATAGTATTGGGGGCGCTGCACAATGACGGGCTGGGCGTAGATCAATTGGGGCGCGGGATAGTCGCCTATGTCGAGGCGTCCGTAAAAGCCTGGCTGGCCCACGGTGACGGAAACGCCAACCTGGGCAACAGCGGCGGTGGCGGCCGACAGCAAGGCGGCGGCGAGAATCAGGTTTTTCATGAGGACACTCCTTTTATCAGTTATGCCTTCATTGTAGACCTTGCGCGTCAACTAGTTTGTTCGCAAGGACACATAGGGATGGCCGTGGCAAACTCACCACAGCTTGCCCAAAGGCACGACCAAGCCGCTGAACAGCGACCAGTCCGGCGATGCCGCCGTCAAGCCGCGCGCCATGCCGATATCGATGGCCAGCCGCGGCGTGGGACTGTAGGTGGCCGCCAGCAGCAGCTGCGCGGTGGCCGGCGCACCGCGCAAGCGCGTGCCCGACACTTCCGCCGTGGCGCCCCAGCGCGCGCTGACGGGCGTGGAAAAGGATGCCGCCCAGCCCGTTTGCATCGTGCCCGCGCCAGGGTCGGCAGCCCCCAGGCGCGTGGCGTTCAGGTTGGCGTCCATGTGCACGGCGCCCAGGTCGCGGCTGAAAATACCGTTCAGCGACACGTCGCTCTTGCCGCTGCCAATGCTGTCCTTGGCCGTCGGCAACTTCCAGCCCAGTTCCAGGCCCAGCGCCGTGGCGCTGTCGAGCACAAAGGCGCGCTTGAGCACGATGGTCGTGTCGCCCACGCCCGTTTCGCGGCGCCCTGTGTCATCGCGCGCGCGCACAAAGCCCTCGCCTTCGAGCAGCAAGCCCCATTCGGGGGTGAACGCCAGTTTGAACGTGTACGGCAGGCTGGCGCGGCGCGTGCCGTCCGTTTTCGACAGCAGGCCGCCAGCCTCGAATTCCAGCTGGCCCGGCACGGGCAGCTGAGCGGGACTGGCCACGGAAGGCCGGTAAGGCAGGACGGGGTCGCCGTCCTGCGCCTGCGCCAGGGGCGCCAGGGACGACAACAGCAGAGACAAGCAAAACAGCGGCAGGTAAGAAGACGGCATGGGAAACCCGGAAGTGGCAAACGCGCAATACCGACAGCCTACCACCAAGCCCGTGCGTCCGTGGCGCGCGATCAAGCCAGGCGCCGCACACCCTGCCTGACGGCCGGCGCCGGCCGGCGCAGCGGCGTGACATTGCTGGCCGGCGCCACGGCCAGTTGTTGCGCCTGAGCATGCAGACGGAACACGCCCACCAGTTCCGTCAAGGTCTGCGCCTGGTCCTGCAGCGATTCGGCGGCGGCCGCCGCCTCTTCCACCAGGGCCGCATTCTGCTGCGTCACCTGGTCCATTTGCAGCACGGCCTGGTTGACTTGCTCGATGCCGGCGCTTTGCTCGGCGCTGGCGGCCGTGATTTCCTGCATGATGTCGGCCACCTGGCGCACGCTGGCAACCACTTCATCCATGGTCCTGCCCGCGTCATGCACGAGCCTGGAGCCGATTTCCACCTGCTCGACGGAGTCGCCGATCAGGGTCTTGATTTCCTTGGCCGCACTGGCGGAGCGCTGCGCCAGGTTGCGCACTTCGGACGCCACGACGGCGAAGCCGCGCCCCTCCTCGCCTGCCCGGGCCGCTTCCACGGCCGCGTTCAAGGCCAGAATATTGGTCTGGAAGGCAATGCTGTCGATGACGCTGATGATGTCGACGATCTTGCGCGAGGACGCGTTGATCGATTCCATCGTCTGCACCACCTGCCCCACCACGGCGCCGCCCTTGCCGGCCACCTCGGAGGCGGCGCCGGCCAGCACATTGGCCTGGCGCGCATTGTCCGCATTCTGGCGCACGGCCGACGTCAGCTGTTCCATCGAGGACGCCGTTTCTTCCAGCGAGCTGGCCTGCTCTTCCGTGCGGGAAGACAAGTCGAGGTTGCCCTGGGCGATTTCGCCGGACGCCGTGTTGATGGTATCCGTGCCCGAACGCACCTGGCTGACGATGCCCACCAGCTTGTCGCGCATGGTTTTCATGGCAAACAGCAAGCTGGTGCCGTCGTGGCCGGCCGTGCGGATATCCACGGTGAGGTCGCCCTCGGCGATGGCGCCCGCGATCTTGACGGCATACGCCGGTTCGCCGCCCAGCTGGCGCGTCAGTCCGCGCGTGATCAGCGCTCCCAGCGCCAGGCCGGCCGCCACGCTGCCCAGCACCAGCGCAATCATGAAGCTGCGGCTGGCCTGGTACACGCCGGACGCCTGCACGGCCGCCGCCCTGGCGCGCTCTTCCTTCTGCAGCGACAGCTTGTCCAGCACACCGTCGAGTTCGTCGGCATGCAGGCGCGTCTTGTTGAGCAGATCCGTCAGCTGCGCGCTGCGCTGGGCCAGCGGCTCGGCCGCGGCCAAGGCCAGCGCCTGCTGCATGGTGGTAATGTATTCCGCTTCGACGGCGGCAAAGCGGGCAAACAGCTCCTTGGCGGCCGGCGTGACGAACAGCGGTTCCGCCTTGGCCAGATAGCGCTTATTCATGTCGATGAATTTGGCGATGTCCGCCTGGCGCGTGGCGCGCTCCTCGGCGCTAGTGGCCAGCAAGAAATTGCCACGGGCGCGGCCCACCTTGATCAAGGCGATATTGGCTTCCTTGATGTACGACAGACCCAGCAATTCGCTGTGGTACATCTGCCCCGCCATGGCATCGATCTTGCCCATGTTGAAGATACCGATGCCGGCCACGATAGCCCCCATCAGCGCCACACAGAAAAATGCCGCCAACAAGCGCGTTCCCACCTTCATCCGGTTCAACATGATTTCTCCCCTAGACTGGCCGATACTCGATGTAACTGGAGCGTACTGGCTTGAATATAAAGAAAAAACAGGGAAAAAAATGCTCGGATTGTCACCAAACAACAATTCCTTGATATACAGCAACATACGCAACGGCTTGCCGTGCTAGGCAAGCCGCGCGCTGATTTCCAGTAATGCGGAGAATTAATGCCCGCTGTGGCCGGCCGGCTTGCGCACCGTCATTTCCACACTGCCCTTGGCCGACGCTTTGCCCGCGCCCTGGCCCCGCACGGGTTCCGGCAAGGCGCCCGTCCATTCATACGCCACGCTGCCGGCCGGGTGCGTGTACCAGCCCGGATCGCGGTAGTCGCCCGGCTTCTGGTCCTTGCGCACCTTCACCGTGGTAAACATGCCGCCCATGCCGATGGCGCCGAACGGGCCGTCGCCCGCCATCATCGGCAAGGTGTTGTCGGGGATCGGCATCTGCATCTCGCCCATATCGGCCATGCCCCGTTCGCCCATCACCATGTAGCCGGGCACGAGCTGGTTGATCTTCGCCGCCACTCCCTGGTGGTCGACGCCGATCATGGTGGGCACGTCATGCCCCATGGCATTCATCGTGTGGTGCGACTTGTGGCAGTGGAACGCCCAGTCGCCCGGGTCCGTGGCCGTGAACTCCACGGCGCGCATCTGGCCCACGGCGATATCCGTCGTCACTTCGGGCCAGCGCGATTCGGGGCGCGTCCAGCCGCCATCCGTACCCGTCACCTCGAATTCGTGGCCATGCATGTGGATCGGGTGGTTGGTCATGGTGAGATTGCCCACGCGCACGCGCACCTTGTCGCCCTGGCGCACCACCATGGGGTCGATGCCGGGGAAGACGCGGCTGTTGAAGGTGAACAAATTGAAATCCGTCATGGTCATGATCTTGGGCGTGTAGCTGCCCGGATCGATGTCATAGTTGCTGAGCAAGAAGACGAAATCGCGGTCCACCTTCATGAAATTCGGGTCTTTCGGGTGCGTGACCCAGAATCCCATCATGCCCATGGCCATCTGCGTCATTTCATCCGCATGCGGGTGGTACATGAAGGTGCCGGGGCGCTTGGCAACGAATTCGTACACGAAGGTCTTGCCGGGAGGAATGCCCGCCTGGGTCAGGCCCGTGACGCCATCCATACCGTTCGGCAAGCGCTGGCCATGCCAGTGCACGCTGGTGTGTTCCGGCAATTTGTTGGTGACGAAAATGCGCACCCGGTCACCCTCCACCACTTCGATGGTGGGGCCCGGCGACTGGCCGTTGTAGCCCCACAGGTTGGCCATCATGCCGGGCGCCAGCTCGCGCACGACGGGTTCGGCCACCAGGTGGAATTCCTTGACGTTGTTGTTCATGCGCCAAGGCAGGGACCAGCCATTCAGGGTGACGACGGGGTTGTACGGCCGCCCGTTCGGCGGGGGCGGCGGCGCCTTCGTGTCCGCGCCGGCCATGCTGACGGCTTCCGGCAACGAGGCCGCGCCCACGCGGCTGACAGCCGCGGCACTGAGGGCGACAGCGCCCGCATTCATGAAAAAGTTTCTACGTGTAATCATCATTATTCCTTTGCCGCAGTTGCCGCACCTGGGCCGCTGCCATTGATGGCCGATTGCAATGCCGTTTGGGCGATCCAGAAATCGCGCTGGGTTTCGATGGCGCCGTTGACGCTGGCGACCTGCTCGCGCGCATCGGCCAGCAGTTCGAACACGCTGGCCAGCATGCCGTTGTAGCGCAGCAATACTTCATGCGAAATGGTCTTGCGCAGCGGCACGACTTCATCGCGGTAGTGGCGCGCCAGGTCGTAGGCCGTGCGGTAGCTGGAATACGCCTCGCGCACTTCCGAGCGGGCACGCACCGCCGTGCCCGCCGTGCGCTGCAGCGACTGCTCGTACAGCGCCTGCGCCCGGGCGTTGCGCGCCGTGCCCCAGTCGAACAGGGGCAGCTCCAGCGACACCTCGTAGCCGTTTTCGCGCGGCGCCTCGCTCGTACTCTTGTTGGTATAGCCCACGTCGAGCACATTGACGACCCCCGTCACCCTGGACAGGCCCAGCGCGCTGGCCGTGGCGTGCGCGTCGAGTTTACTCATCTGCACGTCGAGGCGCTGCTCCATGGCCTGCGCCTCGATACTGCCCGCATCAACGGCCTGGGCCGGCAAGTCGGGCAGGCGCGACGGCAAAGTAAAGCCGGTCTGCCCGCCCCACAGGCCCAGCAAGCGCGTCAGGTGCTCGCGCGTGGCCGTGGCCTGGTGGCGCGCGCGGGCCAGGTCGCCGACGGCGTCCGCGTAGAACACTTGCTGGCGCGCCTGGTCCAGGCGGCTCCAGTTGCCCGCCTGCTGCAGGCGCGTGGCCAGTTCCGCGCCCGCCTCGGCCGACACGAGCGCCCGCTGCATGAACGCTTCCGTCTGCACGGCGGCGACGGCATGGAAGTAGGCGCGGCGCGTGTCGGCCGCCAGCTGCACGGCGCTGCTGGCGGCCTGCAGCTTGGCTTGCTCGAAACGGCCCCGCTCGATGTTCACGCGCATCGGCATGGTCAGCAAGCCAGCCAGGTCGAAGCTGACGCCGCGGTCGATTTCATTGCCGTGGCTGCCGTGCGAACGGCCGAACGACAGGCCCGGGTTGCGCAAGCGCCCCGCTTGCACCAGGTCCGCCTCGGATGCGCCCAGCCGGGCCAGCGCCACCTTCATGTCCTGGTTGTTCATCAGGGCGATGCGCACGGCGCTGTCGGCGTCCAGGGGCTGGGCCAGCAGCTGCGCCAGCTTGGCTTCGCCGCCCTCGCCGGCCAGCGCCGCAGGGGCGCCCGTGCGGGCATCGGCCAGCGCGGACACCGTCTGCATGCCGCCATCCTGGCTGAAGCTGGCGCAGCCGCCCAGCAGCAGGACGGCCGCTAGCGCCAGCGGCGTCAAACAAGTTGATTTTGTAAAGCGGGCCATGTCAGTGTCCTTCATGCTGGTGTTGCGGGGCGGGCTTGTCCGCCGGCTTGGGCTGGGCATGATCCATCGGCATGGCATGACCTTCCATCTTGTGGCCTTGCATCTTGTGGCCTTCCATCTTCATCATGCCCATGTGGCCGCCGGCCTTGCCGGCCTTGTCGTTGACGGCGCGCCAGGCCTGGTCGGGCGTGGCCTCGTCGTCGGCGGCGGGACGGTAGCCCGCGAAGGCGGAGCGGTAAATGGTGGCCGGCACTGGCGCTTGCGCCTCTTGCGGGGCGGATGGGCTTGGCGTTGCGGCGGCCGGGCTGGCGGCACTGGCGGCCAGCGCGGGCAATGCAACGCCGGCGGCCAGCGCAAGGCTGAACAGGTATTTCATGGTATTCCTCGAATGACGGGGGATGGCGCGGCGGGCGCGCAGGTGGAACGGGGGGCGCGGCCAGCACGGCCGGATGGACGTGCAGCGGCCGCACCGCCGGGTTCACGGGCGGTCAGGCGGAGCGCGTGCTTCTCGGGGGGCGTTCCAGGCCGGACGGGATATGCCCGGCGAACAGGGAATCGGGCGCCAGCGCCGGAGGCGGCGCGCGCAGGGTCAGGGCCTGCAAGGCGGGCATGCCGGGCGGCGCCGTGGCGCCCACGGTGCAGGCGCCATGGTTGCTGCAATCGTGGCCATGCTGCGTGGCGCCGCCATCGTCCATGGCCATCTTCATCTGCATCGGCTGATCCTGCATGGCCATGTCGCCCATGTCATGGCATTGGGGCGTTTGCGCCTGGGCGGGCGCGTGCACGGCCGCGACGGCAACCGCCAGCTCGTCCAGGCAGCAGCTGCGCATGGCCGACGCAAAGCCCTGCAAGGGCAGCGTGACGGCCAGCAGCCAGAGCAGCGAGCGGGCGAGAAAGCGGAAAAAGGCACGGTTCATGGCACGACTATAAACCTTCCCACATGAGGAAGGTCAAGTCCCATTTGCCATCCGCTCAATGCGTGAGCCAGATCACATACGCGCCGTAATAGCCTTCCCCCTCGAACACGGCGTGGCCGTCCGCAAACGACACGGTGTGCACTTGATTGACGGTGAAATAGGCGCGCCGGTCGGCCGTCTCCACGTCGCCCCAATAGCGGGCATCGGGTGAGCGGTAGCCGCTGGCGCGGCCGATGGCCGTCATCAGGTCGAAAATCATGAAGTCGTACAGCATCCCGGCCAGCAGGGGCCGGTGGCCCGCCAGCATGGCCGTGATGTCGGGGTAGCCGGCCTGCTTCAGTTCGGGCAAGTCGCTTTGCTCGTACTGCAAGTCGTCTTCGCGGCAAGTCTGGATAAAACTGTTGAACGGCTCGTCCAGCAGGCCCGCCAGCGCCGTTTCCGGCACGCACAGGCGAAACGGGCGCAGCGGCAGCTCGCTGCGCTGGCCGTAGTTGAGTTCGCGGCAGCCGAGCAAGGCCAGCGCGTGGGGCCGTCCATCGACGTCGCAGCGGATGCCAGGTTCTTGCTCAAACGTCATCAATATTCATCCCTGCCATGCCAGCCGCCGTCCTTATGCATTGTAGGGCCACATGGTAAGCGCTGGCGGGCAAACGCGACAGGCTCAGATGCAACAGAAAACAGGGGATCAGTTCATGCCGTACGGCAATACCGTCAGGCAGGCTCCGTGATGCCCACGCAGTTGCGGCCGTTTTCCTTGGCCACGTACAGAGCCGCGTCGGCGGCCAGCAGCACGGCATCCGTGCTGCGCTCCCCGTGCGACGACGAGACCACGCCCAGCGAGACCGTGATGGCGCCCGCGCCGGGAATCACGGCGGTGGCCACCTTGGCGCGCAGGCGCTCGGCCACCTGCATGGCCACATCGAGGTCGGCGTCGGGCAGCAGCATGATGAATTCATCGCCGCCATTGCGGCACAGCACGTCGGCATCGCGCGAACAGGCGCGCATCAGCTGCGCCAGGCGCAGGATGACGTCGTCGCCCACGGCATGGCCCCAGCGGTCGTTGACTTGCTTGAAGTGGTCGATATCGATGGCGATGACGGAAAACGGCCGCGCCTGCGCCTGCCAATCGTCCAGCGCCGCCGCCATGCCGCGCCGGTTCGACAGGCCCGTCAGCGGGTCCGTCTGCACGTCCGTCTTCAGCTTGCCGATCTTGGTCTGCAGCAGCGCCAGGCCCTTCAGCAAGGCTTTCTTGATCTGCGCCGCTTCCACGTACCAGGAGCGGATGGCGGCGATGTGCTCGGCCGTGCCGGGAGAGTCCATGCGCCGCGCGCCCTCGGCCAGCTGCACCAGCGGCCGCGAAATCAGGCTGGCCAGCCACCAGATGAATGGCAGGCTCAGCAAGGCGATGGGCAGGGAATGCCACACCGTATCGGCCATCAGCTGATTCAGCGGGGCCAGGGTCATGGCCGTCGGCCGCTGCGCCACGATGCCCCAGCCCGTCGACGGCATGACGGCATAGCCGGCCAGCATGTCCACGCCCAGGCTGTTGTACATGCGCCGGTTGCCGCCGCCCTGCTGCGCGATGATGGCGTCGATCACTTCATTGCGGCCCGCCAGGTCGCCCAGGCGCTCCGGGTCCGGGTGGTACAGCAGGCGCCGCTTCTGGTCCACCACGTACAGGTAGGAACCGTCGCGGTAGTAATGCTGGCCCAGCATGGTGTACAGGATGTTTTTCTGTTTCAGGTAGATGCTGCCGCCCACATAACCGAGATAGCGGCCATCCTTGCCCACGATGGGGTGCGAAATGAAGACCACCAGGTTGCCGGCCGAGGAGACGTAGGGCTGCGTCACCAGCGGGCGCCGCTCGCGCAGCGCCTGCACGGCGCCGGCCGAATCGAGCGTGCGGTGCTTGAGGGCCAGGGTTTCCGGCGACACGCCCAGCACCTTGCCCTGGGCATCGACGATGAGCACGGAATTGAAGCTGTTCGTCTGCAGGCGCAGGCGCTGCGCCTCGCCCGTCAGCCAGGCGTCGTCGTCCATGCGCGACGGCAGGCCGCCCGCGCTGTAGGCCAGCTGCTGGCGCGCCGACTGCAGGAAATCCTCGGCCGTGCTGGCCAGCTTGCTCGCATACGCGTGGTTCGCCTCCAGGGTGGTATCGATCAGCAGCTGGCGCTGCACGCTGTAGCTGGCATAAAAGGTATTGGCCAGGGACACCAGGGCGCTGGCAAAGGCCACGAGCACGATCAAGCGGCGCAAATTCATGCGCAGAACAGGTTTAGTCCACATGGCGTCGGCAAAAATGGGGAGTAGGAAGAAAGTATTGCGCTAAAGAAAGGGCGCATTATACCGAGACACCCGTGCCAATATTGAAATCTTGGCATCAATGGTCAAAGAATGTGTACAAGCGGCAACGCAGGGCGCTGCCGCCTTGACCTGCATCAAGCGTGGATGGCGTGCTTCCTGACCCAGTCCACATAGCGCTGCATCCAGCCCTGGAAGAAGCCCAGGCTGGCCGGGCCGATGCCGCCATGCTCGTCGAACAGGCCGTCCTTGGCCTGGATAAACATTTCAGGCTGGCCCAGCAGCGGCACGTCCAGGTAGGCCAGCACATTGCGCAAATGCTGCTGCGCCAGGGCCGTGCCCGTGGCGCCCACGGAAACGCCCAGCACGGCGCCCGGCTTGCCGCCCCACACGCTCTGGCCGTACGGACGCGAACCGTGGTCGAGGGCGTTTTTCAGCACGCCGGGAATCGAGCGGTTGTATTCGGGCGTCAGGAACAGCAAGGCTTGCGCGTCGGAAATCTCCGTTTTCAGGCGCAGCACCTGCTCGGCCTGCGCGCCATCGTCGTCCTGGTTGTACAGCGGCAGGTCGCCGATTTCGATGTGCTTGAAGGAAAACTCGGGCGGCGCCAGCTTGACGAGCGCATCGGCCAGCTTGCGGTTGAAGGAATCCTTGCGCAGGCTGCCGACAATGATTGCAACGTTATATTGACTCATAGATATCCCCGATGGTGGTGAAAAAATAGCCCTGGAGTGGACTTCACTGCAGGACTATCTTGCCACACAATCATGGGTTTTGCGCTGCCTGGCGTGCGTCGCCAGCGCTTTTGGCAGGTGCTAGCGTGCCAGGCCCTGATACTCGCGGTAATAGCGCCCGCCCAGGTTGGTCAGCACCTCGTAGCCGATGGTATTGGCCATGGCCGCCACGGCGTCGACCGGGTGTTCGGCGCAGATCAGGTCGACCAGGCTGCCCGGTGCCACGCGCTCCTGCGCAATGGCGCTCACGTCGAGCGTGATGGAATCCATCGAGATGGCGCCGATCTGCGGCACCTTCACGCCATCGACGATGGCCAGGCCCTGGTTGCTCATGCTGCGCAGCCAGCCATCGGCATAGCCGACGGACACGGTCGCCACCTGGCGCGGCTCGCTGGCCGTGTAGCGGCGGCTGTAGCCCACGTGGTCGCCGGCGGCGATCGTGCGCGTCTGCAGCACCTTGCCTTGCAGGCGCACGACCGATTGCAGGGGATTCGGCTCGCCGCCCTGGGGCGCGATGCCGTACAGGGCTGCGCCGGGGCGCACCAGGTCGAAGTGGTAGTCGGGCGACAGGAAGATGCCCGAGGAATTGGCCAGGCTGGCGCGGTACTGGGGCAAGCGGGCGCGGATGGCGACGAAACGGGCCAGCTGCTCGCGGTTCATGGGGTTGCTGCGCTCGTCGGCACACGCCAGGTGGCTCATGATATAGCGCACCTTGATGCCGTCGAGAAAGTGCTCATCGGCCAGCCAGCCATCGATTTCCTGCGGCGACAGGCCCATGCGCGACATGCCGCTGTCGACCTGCACGATGGCATTCAGGGTGGTGCCCAGTGTTTTTGCGTGCTGGCGCCAGCCGGCTACCTGCGGCTCGCTGTTGAGCACGGGCGTCAGGCCATGGGCCGTGAATTCGCCTTCCGTGCCGACGGGCGGGCCGTGCAGCACGAAAATGTCCGCATCGGGCGCCACGTGCGGACGCAGGCTGATGCCCTCTTCCAGGTGGGCCACGAAGAAATGGCGGCACCCTTCTTCATACAGGGCCGCGCCCACTTGCGCGGCACCCAGGCCATACGCGTCGGACTTCACCACGGCCGAGCAGGCGGCCGGATGCGCCTTGTCGCGCAGCAAGCGGTAGTTGGCGCGCACGGCGTCCAGGTCCACCGTCAGGATGGCGCCGCTACGCTCTTTCGGAGGCATGCTGGCCCCCATCTCAAGCCACCGCGTGTTGCAGTTTGCCATTGCCCTGCGCGCCGCTGTAGCGGCTGACGGACAGGTCGTCGGCCAGGATGGCAGGCTTTTTCGACGACATCAGGTCGGCCAGCAATTGCGCGGAACCGCAGGACATGGTCCAGCCCAGGGTGCCGTGGCCCGTGTTGAGGAACAGGTTGCGCAGCGGCGTTCGGCCGACGATGGGCGTGCCGTCCGGCGTCATCGGGCGCAAGCCCGTCCAGAAGGTAGCCTCGGCCGTGTTGCCGCCGCCGGGGAACAGGTCGTTGACGACCATTTCCAGGGTTTCGCGGCGGCGCGGGTTCAGGTTCAGGTTGTAGCCGGCGATTTCCGCCATGCCGCCCACGCGGATGCGGTCGTCGAAACGGGTCACGGCGATCTTGTACGTTTCATCGAGGATGGTCGACACGGGCGCCTTGGCCGCGTTGACGATAGGCACGGTGATCGAATAGCCTTTCAGCGGGTACACGGGGATGTCCAGCAGCTGCTTCATGAAGCCCGTCGAGTAGGAGCCCAGTGCCACCACGTAGGAATCGGCCTTGACGATTTCCGCGCCGCATTGCACGCCGGCGATTTCATCGCCCTGCGTCAGCAGCGCGTCGATCGCCACGCCATAGCGGAACTTCACGCCCAGCGCCACGGCCATTTCCGACAGGCGCGTGGTAAACAGCTGGCAATCGCCCGTTTCATCGTTGGGCAGGCGCAAGCCGCCGAACAGCTTATCCTTGACCGCTTCCAGGGCCGGCTCCGCGCGCGACAGCTCGTCGCGCTGCAGCACTTCATATGGCACGCCCGCCTCCTTCAACACTTCGATATCCTTGGCGGCATCGTTGTATTGCTTTTCGGTGCGGAACAATTGCATCGTGCCTTGCTGGCGGCCTTCATACGTGATGCCCGCCTCGGCGCGCAGCACCTTGAAGCAGTCGCGGCTGTACTCGGCCAGGCGCACCATGCGTTCCTTGTTCACGGCATACGCTTCAGGTGTGCAATTACGCAACATCTGCCACATCCATTTGAGCTGGGCGGCGCTGCCGTCGAGCGAGATGGCCAGGGGCGCGTGGCGCTGCATCATCCACTTCACGGCTTTCAGCGGAATGCCGGGCGCAGCCCATGGCGAGGCGTAGCCGGGCGAGATCTGCCCCGCATTCGCGAAGCTGGTTTCCAGTGCCGGGCCCGGCTGGCGGTCGATGACGGTCACCTCATGTCCTGCCTTGGCCAGATAGTAAGCACTGGTGACGCCGATGACGCCGCTACCCAGAATCACAATACGCATAGTTTCCTCAATTATATTTATGGCTAGTGCCAGATTAACCGCTATCATATTGGGAAAGAGCCAGTATTTGTTCACGTATAAATCGAGATATTCAGCAATAAATCATGAGAATCCTTAAAGAATCGGCACGTGGCCTCGACAAGCTGGACCGCCACATTCTGCGCATCCTGCAACAGGATGGCCGCATCTCGATGAAAGACCTGGGCGAACAGGTGGGCCTGTCCATCACGCCCTGCATCGAACGGGTCAAGCGCATGGAGCGCGACGGCGTCATCACGGGCTACCACGCCAAGGTGAACCCGGCCGCGCTGGGCGCCAAGCTGCTCGTCTTTGTGGAGATTACGCTCAATCAAAAATCCGCGTCTGCCTTCGAGCAATTCCGCCGCGAAGTGCTGCAGATACCCGAAGTCCAGGAATGCCACCTGGTGTCGGGCGACTTCGATTACCTGATCAAGGCGCGCATCCATGAAATGGCCGAGTACCGCAAGCTGCTGGGCGACATGCTGCTGCAGCTGCCCGGGGCCGCGCAATCGAAAAGCTATGTGGTGATGGAAGAAATCAAGGAAACCCTGGCGCTCTCGACCGACGTCTTGCAGAGCCGATAAAAGTACCGGCTGCCGCTACCGACGGCACCGCTTTATGCGCCTTTGTATAATCTTGTAGCACATTCGCGGCGACACAAGCACACTCCTACCATGACATCACGCCCGTCCCCTCTGAGATTGGAAGCAGTGATGCACACTGGGAGTCCATATGAACACATTGATAAAACTGGCAGCTTCCTGCCTCGCGGGCCTGGCCGTGGCCATGTGCACCGCCAGTGAATACAAGGTCAACCGCGCGCCGGACAATGGCGCCATCTATCAGAACATCAAGGTGGGCAAGACCACCCGCCTCGACCTCGACGCGGCCCTGGGCAACGCCACCGTCGTCAGCTTCGATCCCGGCTATGAAGTCTGGGTCTACAAGAACCAGCTGCAAGCGCCCAAGGTGACGCGCCTGATCCCCCTGCTGGGCGAAAAAGGCACGCGCGAAGTGGCCGTCATGTTCGACCAGGCGGGCATCGTCAAGAAATTCCGGATACACGAGCCGCGCAAGTAGGCATGAACCGGCGCGGGCCACGCAGCGTGCGCCAGTGAACGGCCGCCGCCAGCCAGATGGCTATACTGTCTGCTGGCTACTGCCGCCCACCGCCCACTTATTCAGCAAGGAGTTTCCATGCGCCTGCCCCTGATCGCTCCGAAAGACCTGACACAAGAACAAAAGCCGCTGTACGACGATATGCGCAAAGGCATCACCAGCAATTTCAACGATTTCATCGCCGTGCGCGAAGACGGCGCCCTGATGGGACCATGGAATCCGTGGCTGCACGAACCGGCCATCGGCAAGGCCATCTGGGACCTGACCCTGGCCATGACGGCCAACGCCACCTTGCCCGACAACGTGCGCCAGATTGCCATCCTGGTAGTAGGCGCGCGCTACAACGCGGCCTATGAAATCTACGCCCACATCGCCGTCGCGGAGCGCGAAGGCATGCCGGCCGAGCGCCTGTCCACGCTGGTGGCCGACGTCAAGCCCGCCGACCTGGACACGCATGAGAGCGTAGCCTACGACCTGGCCTACGCGCTCAGCCGCGGCGGCACCCTGCCCGAGCCTGTCTACCGGCTGGCGCTGGCCACGTTCGGCCAGCACGGCACCAACGAGCTGATCTACCTGGTGGGCCTGTACGCGCTCGTCTCGACCACCTTGAACGGCTACAACGTGCCGGTGCCGGAACGCGACTGAAGGACCCGGCCGGCGCCGCGCCTTATGCGGCCCGGGCCGCCACACTCGCCGCCCGCTGCGGCCGGTGCGCCACCGCGCAAGCCAGCACGCCCGCCAGCAGCAGGGCCGTCGCCGCGGACTCCGCCGCGGTGGGCCAGCGCCGCTCCCACGCATAGCCGTACACCAGGGCAAACAGAAATTCAAAGACGATCATCTGCCCCATCAAGGTCAGCGGCAGCACGCGGCTGGCATAGTTCCACAAGCCGTTGCCGACGACTGAACACAGCAGCGCCACGCCCGTGACGAGGCCGGCAAACTGCAGCCATGCCGTGCCGCCATGCGCGGCCGGTGCGGCAAGCGCGACGGCAATCGCCAGCAGCAAGGCGGCGGCGCCCGTCACCACGCCCGTCAACAGATTCCATTCCTGCGCCGACACCGCGCGCAAGCGCCCCAGCCAGCGGCTGTTGCCGACGGCATATACCGTCCACGACAGCAGCGCCGCCAGCGCGCACAACAGCCCCAGCAGCGATGCATGGCCGGGATGCGCAAGCGACTGCCAGCTGATGCACAGCAAGCCGGCACCGCTGAGCAGCAGCGAAGGGAGCAGCTTGCGCAGCGGCACGGCATCGCGGTCGCGGCTGCCGACCACGGTGACGACCAGCGGCAGCAGGCCGATCACCATCGACGTCATGGCCACCCCGCCCGTCTGCACGGCGCTGGCCAGCAGCACGTAATAGATGATGTTGCCGGTCAGGCTGAGCCAGATCAAGCCCCGCCATTCGCGCCAGCCCAGGCTGCGCAGCAGGCGCCGCCACGATGGCGCCACCAGCACGGCCGCGATCAGGCCGTAGGCCAGGTAGCGGCCCACCGCCAGTTCCAGCGGCTGGAACGCGGGCAGCAGCGCCGGCGCCAGGAACACCAGCCCCCACAGTGCGCCCGCAGCGATACCGGCCAGCATGCCCAGCCGGGTCGTATTCTTTTGCAACATGGTCAATCTCCCGAAAAGGAGATTGTGGCCGCTGCGGCGCGCCTGATCTTGGCGCCATCTACTGCGTTTTTGACCGGTTCTCGCGACGTTGGCGCCGGTAGGCGGCCGGCGTGGCGTCGATGCTGTCGCGCATGGCCCGCGTCAGCGCGCTCTGCTCGGAAAAGCCGGCCGCCAGGGCAATCTCGGCGATGCTGGCGTCGCTGGCGGCGAGCAAGTCGCAGGCCCGTCCTATCCGCTGCTGTTGCAGCCAGGCATGCGGGCTCGTATCCATTTCCTCGCGGAACAGTGCATGCAGGCGGCTGACGCTGAGGCTGGCAAAGCGCGCCATCGATAGCGTCGACCAGGGCAAGCCAGGCTCGGCCTGCACGCGCGCCAACAGCGCAGCCAGCCGCGAGCGGGCCTGCGGCGCGGTCTGCAGCAAGGTGTCGAGCAGCAGCGGTGTCCAGCCGTGGATGACGGCCGGCGTCAGCGCCTGCTGCCCCGCCATGATGCCCAGGTATTCGATCAGCTTGCGGGCGCCCGGCCCCAGCGCCGCATACGGCCGCTCCAGCAAACGGCCCCAGCTGCCCTGCTCCACGGCCGCCGCATTCACGTCGACGATGATCGAGCGGTTGGCCACCCGGCTGTGCTGGGCGTGCCAGGTATTGGCCGGGATCACCACGCCCTGCTGCGCATCCACCTTGCCCTGCTTGCCGTCGATCTCCAGCAGCAGTTGGCCGTGCAGGGGCAGCACCAGCTGCACGAAGTCATGCCGGTTCGGCGCGCCGATTTCCGCGTAGCTGCGAAAGCTGAGGTCGAAGGCAGGATGGGGTGTGCTGGACATGGGGACCGGCCTGGGCGAAGAAGCAATGATTTTATCAGCACGGCGATTATCAGCACGGCAATGCCCCAGGCCTGGCGCGCCGCCACGCGCTCCGACGGTGCGCGCCAGTGGCGCCCGCTTGCTCTACACTGGCGTTTTATCCTCTGCGACCTCCATGCTACTACCTGCACACCTCGCCCACATCTCGGTGCAACAAGACTGGCAGCACAGCGCCCCCTACCCGCCGCTCGGCTTCAATCCCTTCTCCGAAGGCGCGCTGGGCAATGGCGATACCTACGGCCTGTACTGGCCCATCGGCCGCGAAGCAAGCGAACCCATCGTCGTCGAGACCTGGCATGACGAATGGCGTTTGCAGCCGAACTTTTCCAGCCTGGCCGCCTTCCTGCGCGCCCATGCGGCCGCCGGCGACGCTGAAGACGAAGACGAAGAAGGCTACGTGGCGCTGCCCACCTTGGCCGACGACCCCGCCTCGC
The DNA here is from genome assembly GCF_009208755.1 of Janthinobacterium sp. FT14W. Classification (NCBI taxonomy): domain Bacteria; kingdom Pseudomonadati; phylum Pseudomonadota; class Betaproteobacteria; order Burkholderiales; family Oxalobacteraceae; genus Janthinobacterium; species Janthinobacterium sp. FT14W. Next base: position 62,159 of record NZ_WFLL01000020.1, read on the forward strand.
CGCGCGCCGCCTTCCTGGCGGCCAGGGAATCGATTGCCCGGCAAAACCCCGCGGCCGCCATCGCCTTGCTGGAAGCGGCGCTGGCCCTCCTGCCCGAATACACGGATGCGCTGGCGCTGCTGCACGGCCAGTATGTGCGCGCGGGAAGAACCGATGAAGCGGTCAGGGTGGCGATCCAGGCCATCATCTCGCCGCCCTCGTTCGGCGGCCCGCCCTTGAAAGCCCTGCAATGGCTGCGCACGCAGCCGGTGCCGCAGACGGAACGCGACCCCATCTGGCGCGCCTGCGGGCAGCTGTCGCTCAACTTCGGCGGCAGCAAGGAAAATGCGGACTACCCCGTGCTGCTCGCCGCTATCGACACGTATCTTGAGCAAGGCAATTACCGCTGCGCCTCGACCCTGATGCAAACCTATGCGGAACTGATGAGCGCGGAAACAGTGTCGTTCCAGGAGCGTTACGGCTTCGATCCGGCCACCTTCATTGCGCGGCAGCTCGCCGTCAGCGCCGCGCTGCCACAGGGCAGCCGCGACCCGGCAAGGCTATGGTCAAACGGCCTGGCTTAGCTGCTGCCGGAACAGCTTGCGGTAGGCCGACGGCGACGTCTGCAAGCTGGCGCGGAAATGCTGGCGCAGGGACAGGGCCGTGCCGAAGCCGGCCTCCTGCGCCACGACATCGATCGATATTGCGCTCTTTTCCAGCATGCCTTGCGCATGCGCAAGACGCTGGTTCAGCAGCCACTGCTTGAACGACGTGCCCGTGGCCTGGCGGAAATGGCGCGTGAAGTTGCGCCGGCTCATGGCCGCCCGTTCGGCCAAGGCATCGATGCTGTGCGCCTGGCCCAGGTTGGCCGTCACGCAGGCCAGCACGTCGGCAAAGCGCCCTTCGCTGCCGGACACGGGCAGCGGACGCTCGATGAACTGCGCCTGCCCGCCCTGGCGGTGCGGCGCCACCAGCAGCCGGCGCGCCACCCGGTTGGCCACTTCGGCGCCCGCCAGCTGGCGCAGCAGATACAGGCAGCAATCGAGGCCGGCCGCCACGCCGGCCGACGTCAGCACGGCGCCATCGTCCACGTACAGCACTTCGCGGTCCACCCTCACCCTGGGATAGCGGGCCGCCAGCCGCTCCGCCATGCCCCAGTGCGTGGCGGCGCTCTTGCCGTCCAACAAGCCCGCCTGCGCCAGCGGAAACGCACCCAGGCACAGCCCCACCATGCGCGCGCCGCGCCCGCTGGCTGCCTGCAGCGCCGTGAGCAGCGGTTGCGCCGCGTCGCGGCAATCGTCGTGCCAGGCCGGCATGATGACGATATCGGCATCTTCCAGCCCTTCCAGTCCGAACTCGGGCGCGATGCCGAAGCCGGCCGCCGTGCGCAGGGGCACGGGATCGGCGGCGCACACGCGTACGTGGAAAGGCGGCAGGTCGGTCTCGTCCGTCTGGGCGCCAAACACGAGGCAGGGCACGGACAGGTGGAAAGGCGTCATGCCGTCGAAGGCGATCACGGCAATGGTCAGGGGAGTGGAAGACGGAATAGGCATGGCCCGATTTTATCGCAGATAGGCCTTCAGGCCACTTTTTGTTTGCAAAATCCGGCCTGAAAATGGCGGTATCGAGGAAGTCCTTCCTCTTTCAACCATACCAGGAGAACCCATGACCACCACCCCGCGCCGCGCCCTGCTCGTCGTCGACGTGCAAAATGAATACTTCACGGGCGACATGCCCATCGAATATCCATCCGTCGACATTTCCCTGCCGAATATCGTCACCGCCATGGCGGCCGCCCGCGCCGCCGGCGTGCCCGTGATCGTCGTCCAGCACGATGCGCCGGAAAACTCGCCCATCTTCGCCAAGGGCAGCGACGGCTGGCAGTTGCATCCGCAAGTGGCCGCCTTTGCCGCCGACCACCGCATCAACAAGCTCATGGGCAGCGCCTTCGCGGGCACGGACTTGCGCGCCTGGCTGTCCGGCCACGGCATCGATACCCTGACCGTGATCGGCTACATGACGCACAACTGCGACGCGGCCACCATCTTCCAGGCTGCGCACGACGGCTTGCAGGTCGAATTCCTGCAGGACGCCACGGGCACCCTGCCCTATGCGAATAGGGGCGGCACGGCCAGCGCCGAGGAAATCCACCGCGTGTTCAGCACCGTGTTCCACTCGAATTTCGCCGCCGTCGTCAGCACGCAGGACTGGCTCGCCGCCGTGCGCGAGGGCAAGCCGCTGGACAAGGACAATATCTACCTGTCGAACCAGCGCGCGCGCAAGGCGCAGGCGAACTGATGCCTGGTGGAATGGACGGGTATGATGCGTCCATTCCAACCTTGATGACGAAGATGCGCAAATTAACACTGCTGGGCTTGACCGCTGTTGCTGTTTTCCTGCTGGCCACCGCCGCGCTGGTGCTGGCCGGGCTCAACGACAAGCTGGCCCCCGCCGACGTGATCGTCGTGCCGGGCAACACGATTGCCCCGGACGGCACGCCCAGCCCCCGCCTGCAGGCACGGCTCGATGCGGCCCTGGCGCAGTTCCAGGCAGGACGGGCGCCCCGCATCCTCGTCAGCGGGGCGACGGGCAAGGAAGGCTTCGACGAAGCCGCGTCCATGGCCCGCTACCTGCAGTCGCGCGGCGTGCCCGCCAGCGCCATCATTGAGGATAATCAAGGCTGGACCACGGAAGCGACGGCCCGCAATGCAGCAATCCTGATGCGCAAGCACGGCTGGAAGACGGCCATGGTCGCCACGCAGTATTTCCACGTGCCCCGTTTCCGGCTGGCCTTGGAGCGCAGCGGCATCGCCGTCAGCGGCCAGGTACATGCACCCTACTTCGAGCCGCGCGACCTGTATTCCGTGCCGCGCGAAACGGTGGGCTATGCCGTGTATTTCATGCGCCACTGAGCGCCCGTTTTCACTCGCTCCAGTCGCGCGAGCGCTCCACGGCGCGCTGCCACTTGTGCAGCCGCGTCAGGCGCTCGTCGGCTGCCATCTTTGGCTCGAAGCGGCGTCCCACCTGCCATTGGGCAGCGATTTCTTCCTCGGATTGCCAGAAGCCCACGGCCAGGCCCGCCAAATAAGCGGCGCCCAGGGCCGTCGTTTCCGTCACCACGGGGCGCACCACGGGCACATTGAGTATGTCTGCCTGGAACTGCATCAGCATGTCGTTGCGGGCCGCGCCGCCGTCCACGCGCAGCTCGGACAGTGCGATGCCCGCGTCGTCCTGCATGGCGGACAAGACGTCCACGTTCTGGTAGGCCACGCCTTCGAGCGCCGCGCGCGCGATGTGCGCCTTGCCCGTGCCGCGCGTGATGCCGATCAGGGTGCCGCGCGCATACGGGTCCCAGTACGGCGCGCCCAGGCCCGCGAACGCGGGCACGAAGACCAGGCCGCCCGAATCGGGCACGCTGGTGGCCAAGGCTTCCACTTCGGACGAATCGCGGATGATGCCGATGCCGTCGCGCATCCATTGCACGGCCGCGCCCGCGATAAAGGCGCTGCCTTCCAGCAAATAATCGGTCTTGTCGCTGCCCGCGCCCAGGCTCCAGCCCACGGTCGTCAGCAGCCGGTTTTTCGATGGCAGGGGGCGCTTGCCCACGTTCATCAGCATGAAGCAACCCGTGCCATAGGTATTCTTTGCCATGCCCGGTTTCAGGCAGGCCTGGCCGAATGTGGCCGCCTGCTGGTCGCCCGCGATGCCGGCGATGGGCACGGACACGCCCAGCAAGTCTGTATAGGTATGCGCCGCCACGCCGCTGGACGGCACGACGTCGGGCAGCAGGGAGGCGGGAATGTCCAGCAGCGCCAACAGGTCCGTGTCCCACTGCAGGGTGTGGATATTGAACAGCATGGTGCGCGCCGCGTTGCTCATGTCCGTCAAGTGGGCACCGCTCATCTTGTAGATCAGCCAGCTGTCGACGGTGCCGAAAGCCAGTTCGCCCCGCTCGGCGCGCGCGCGGGCGCCGGCCACGTTGTCGAGCAGCCATTTGAGCTTGGTGGCGGAAAAATAAGCGTCCAGCACGAGACCCGTCTTGCGCTGGATCACGTCCGCCTTGCCCTGCTCGACCAGTTGCTCGCAATAGGCGGCATTGCGCCGGTCTTGCCAGACGATGGCGTTGGCGACGGGCTCTCCCGTGGCGCGGTCCCACAGCACCGTCGTTTCGCGCTGGTTGGTCACGCCGATGGCGGCCACGTCGGAAGCGGCCACGCCGCTGTCGCGCAGCACCTGCTGCAGCACGCCCTCTTGCGAGGCCCAGATTTCGCCCGCGTCATGCTCGACCCAGCCCGGCTGGGGGAAAATCTGCCGGAACTCGCGCTGCGCGCTGGCGTGCGGCCGGCCCGCATGGTCGAACAGGATGGCGCGCGAACTGGTGGTGCCCTGGTCTAAAGCAAGTATGTATTTGGTCATGGTCGCTACTACGTCGATACAGTAAAAAAGGCACGGGCAAGCGCCCGTGCCCCGGGAAAGCGGCGGCAGAGTTTACACGACTACCTTACCTTGCCTTCTTTCCATGCCTGCAATAATTTATCGTAGGCAATCGTTTCACCCTTCGGTTTTTCATTTGCCAGCTTTTCCCAGGGGGCGTGCTGGTCCGACAGATACTGATTCGGGTCGCCCTTGGCATTGAGCTTCGGTGCGCACGCCTTCATGCCGGCCCGCTGCAGACGCGCCATGACCTGGTCCATTTCCTCGGCCAGGTTATCCATGGCGGCTTGCGGCGTTTTTTCCGCCGTAATCGCCGTGGCCACATTCTTCCACCACAGCTGGGCCAGCTTCGGATAGTCGGGCACGTTGTTACCCGTCGGCGTCCATGCCACGCGGGCGGGGCTGCGGTAGAACTCGATCAAGCCGCCGTATTCGTTCGCGTGTTTCGTAAAATAATCATGGCGGATGTCGGAATCGCGGATGAAAGTGAGGCCGACGATCGATTTCTTCAGCGACACGGTTTTTGACGTGACGAACTGCGCGTACAGCCAGGCGGCCGCCTTGCGGTCATCGGGCGTGGACTTGAACAGGAACCAGGAACCCACGTCCTGGTAGCCGTTCTGCATGCCCTCTTTCCAGTACGGACCGTGCGGCGACGGCGCCATGCGCCATTTCGGCGTGCCGTCCTTGTTTACCACCGGCAAGCCCGGTTTCGTCATGCCGGCCGTAAATGCCGTGTACCAGAAGATCTGCTGGGCGATTTCACCCTGCGCCGGCACGGGACCCGATTCCGAGAAATTCATGCCGTTTGCCTGCGGCGGCGCGTATTTCTTCATCCAGTCGATATATTTCGTCAGTGCAAAGACAGCGGCCGGCGAATTGGTGGCGCCGCCGCGCGACATCGACGCGCCCACGGGCGTGCACTTGTCGGCCGCCACCTTGATGCCCCATTCGTCGACAGGCATGCCGTTCGGAATGCCCTTGTCGGCCGCGCCAGCCATCGACAGCCACGCATCGGTGAAGCGCCAGCCCAGCGATGGATCTTTCTTGCCGTAATCCATGTGGCCGTAGACTTTCTTGCCGTCCAGTTCCTTCACGTCATTCGTGAAGAAATCGGCGATGTCTTCATACGCGGACCAGTTCTGCGGCACGCCCAGCTCGTAGCCATACTTGGCCTTGAACTTCGCCTGCAAATCCTTGCGCGCGAACCAGTCGGCGCGGAACCAGTACAGGTTGGCGAACTGCTGGTCCGGCAGCTGGTACACCTTGCCGTCCGGCGCCGTCGTGAAGCTGATGCCGATGAAATCCTTCAGGTCCAGGCCCGGATTCGTGTAATCCTTGCCCTTGCCCGCCATGTAGTCGGACAGCGGCTCCACGGCGCCATAGCGGTAGTGGGTGCCGATCAGGTCGGAATCGGAAATCCAGCCGTCATAGATGCTCTTGCCGGACTGCATCGACGTTTGCAGCTTTTCCACCACGTCGCCTTCCTGGATGATGTCGTGGCGTACCTTGATGCCCGTGATTTCCTCGAAGGCCTTGGCCAGGGTCTTCGATTCGTAGACGTGGGTATCGATGGTTTCCGAGACCACGGAAATTTCCTTGATGCCCTTGGCTTTCAGCTTGGCCGCCGCATCGATGAACCATTTCATTTCAGCAAGCTGTTGCTGCTTGCTCAGGCTGGATGGCTGGAATTCCTTGTCGATCCAGGTTTGCGCCTGCCTGGCGTCGGCCAGGGCCGCATTCGACACGAGCATGGCCGCAGCCGCGAAGACCGTGAACTTCAATTTCATCGTGAATCTCCCTTATAGTTGTCATCCGGCCTGCCGGAGGCGGGCCGCTGTTTTCATCTACGACTTCACACATCCAACTAATTTGAAGCGCCTGACAGAAGCGTAGCGAGCGGCTGTGATTTGTGGCCGAGAAGCGCAACCGTACTTTAGTACGATGAGCATCGCCGGCCGCAAAGCGCGCCGCGCAGTAGCTGATGTCTGGTGCCCTCACCCCCAACGCATTACCACCAACAACACTACAAAACTGATGCCAGCCCCGATGGCCTGCTGCATTTCCGTGAACCCCGCCCACGCCAGGTTCACGTAGGCGGCCGTGAGCAGCCCGATGAACAGGCGGTCGCCGCGCGTGGTGGACATGGGCAGGAAACCCTTGCGTTCGATGCTGGGCGAACGGATTTGCCACACCGTCATGCAAGCCAGCATCAGGCCGATGCAAATGAAAAAGACGGCCACTTCCGGCGTCCACGCCATCCAGCCGAACAGGCTGGCCGTGCTATCGGTATTTTCCATGTCACACCCTCCCCATCGCAAAACCCTTGGCGATGTAATGCCGCACGAACCAGATCACCAGCGCGCCGGGCACGATGGTCAGCACGCCGGCCGCCGCCAGCACGCCCCAGTCCATGCCGGCCGCCGACACGGTGCGCGTCATGGTGGCGGCGATGGGCTTGGCATTGACGGACGTCAGGGTGCGCGCCAGCAGCAGTTCCACCCAGCTGAACATGAAGCAGAAGAAGGCCGTCACGCCCACGCCCGACTTGATCATCGGCAAGAAGATGCGGATGAAGAAGCGTGGGAAGCTGTAGCCGTCGATATACGCCGTCTCGTCGATTTCCTTGGGCACGCCGGACATGAAGCCTTCCAGTATCCACACGGCCAACGGCACGTTGAAGACCATGTGCGCCAGCGCCACGGCCAGGTGCGTATCCATCAGGCCCACCGTCGAGTACAGCTGGAAGAAGGGCACGAGGAAGACTGCGGGCGGCGTCATGCGGTTGGTCAGCAGCCAGAAGAACAGGTGCTTGTCGCCCACGAAGTTGTAGCGCGAAAACGCATACGCGGCCGGCAAGGCCACCGTGACGGACATCACCATGTTCAAGGCCACGTAAATCATGGAATTGATGTAGCCGCTGTACCAGGACCTGTCGGTAAAAATCGTGTGGTAGTTGGCAAACGTCAGTTGCTGGGGCCACAGGCTCAGCACGCCGACGATTTCCTCGTTGGTCTTGAGCGACATGTTGAGCATCCAGTAGATGGGCAACAGCGAGCCCAGCAGGAAGACGATCAGGATGGCGCTGCTCATTTTCTTGTGCATCATTTCTGGTCTCCCGTGCCGACGCGCTGCATCCACGTGTACAGCACAAAGCAGAACAGCAGGATGATCAGGAAGTAAATCAATGAAAAGGCCGAGGCCGGCCCCAGGTCGAACTGGCCCACGGCCTTTTGCGTCAGGTATTGCGACAAAAAGGTGGTGGCATTGCCGGGGCCGCCGCCCGTCAGCACGAACGGTTCCGTGTAGATCATGAAACTGTCCATGAAGCGCAGCAAGACGGCGATCATCAGCACATTGCGCAGCTTCGGCAGCTGGATGTAGCGGAACACGGCCAGGCGCGAAGCGCCGTCGATGCGGGCCGCCTGGTAATACGCGTCGGGAATGGCGCGCAAGCCCGCATAGCACAGCAGCACGACCAGCGGCGTCCAGTGCCAGATATCCATCACCATCACCGTCAGCCACGCGTCGAGCGAATTGCCGTTGTAATTGTAGTCAACACCGAGCTGGTTCAGGGTATAGCCCATCAGGCCGATGTCGCCGCGGCCGAAGATTTGCCAGATGGTGCCCACCACATTCCAGGGGATCAGGAGGGGCAGTGCGATCAGCACCAGCGCCAGCGACGCCTTCCAGCCATCGGCCGGCATGCACAGGGCGATCAGGATGCCCAGCGGAATCTGGATGGCCAGCACGGAGCCGGAAAACAGCAGCTGGCGCAGCAAGGCGCTGTGCAGGTCGCCGTCGAGCATGACCATGCGGAACCACTCCGTGTCCACGAACACTTTTTGCGTGGGACTCAGGATATCCTGCACGGAATAGTTCACCACCGTCATCAGGGGCAGGATGGCGGAAAAGGCCACGCACAGCAGCACGGGCAGGATCAAAAGCCAGGCGCGGCGGTTGTTATCGGTTTTACCGTTATGTATCATCAGGCCACCCGCTTATCGTTGACATAGAAAAGGGTGCGTTGCGGCGGAAAGCGCAGCCGCACGGCATCACCAGGAGCGGCATCGATGGCGCGCAGCTTGGCCGCCACCGTGGCGCCACCCAGCTGGAATTCCGCCAGGTAATGCGTGCCCATGTTGCGCACGGCCGTCACCGTGGCGTCCAGGCAATGGTCACCCCCCTCGCCTGCCTTCACACATTCGACAAATTCGGGCCGCACGCCCACCGTGATTTTTCCTTGCGCGCCCGACAGCGCCGCACGCGCGGCGGCGGACGCGGCCAGCGGCTGGCCCGCCACGCGCACGCCGCCATCGTCCAAGGTGCCGTCGAGCAAGTTCATGCCCGGGTTGCCGATGAAATAGCCGACGAACGTGTGTTCGGGCTCCTCGAACAGCGCTTGCGCGCTGCCCGTCTGCACCACTTCGCCCTGCGTCATGACGACCACCTGGTCGGCAAAGGTCAGCGCTTCCACCTGGTCGTGCGTGACGTAGATCAGGGATAATTTCAGTTCGTGGTGGATTTCCTTGAGTTTCCGGCGCAGCAGCCATTTCAGGTGCGGGTCGATCACCGTCAGCGGTTCATCGAACAGCACGGCCGCCACGTCGGGACGCACGAGGCCCCGGCCCAGCGAAATCTTTTGCTTGGCGTCCACGGACAAGCCGCTGGCGCGCAGCTTCAGGTCGCCCGTCAATTCCAGCATCTGCGCCACCTGCTGCACGCGCTTTTTGACCTCGCTCTCTTTCCAGCCGCGATTACGCAGGGGAAACGCCAGGTTGTCGTGCACGGTCATGGTGTCGTAGATGACGGGAAACTGGAACACTTGCGCGATATTCCTCGCCTCGGTCGGCAGCTGCGTGACGTCCTTGCCGTCAAACAGCACCTTGCCGTGCGACGGTTGCACGAGGCCGGAAATGATATTGAGCAAGGTCGTCTTGCCGCAGCCGGACGGCCCCAGCAAGGCGTAGGCGCCGCCGTCGCGCCACTCCATGCTCATGGGCCGCAGCGCATAGTCGGCGGGGGTGGCGGGATTCGGTTTGTAGGCGTGGGCCAGGTCGACCAGTTCGATGCGCGCCATGTCAGATCCCCCCTGCCGACGCTGCGCGCGCGCCCGGCGCATACAGCAGTGCGCCGTCATCGGCAAAGATCAGCAAGGCGTGCGGCTGGCAATACACGGTGCAGGCGCTGCCGATCTCCAGGTTGTGCACGCCGCCCAGCTGCGCCACCAGGGCCAGCTCGCCGCGGCGCGCATGCACATAGGTTTCCGAACCGCTGATTTCTGCCAGGTCGACCTGCGCCGCGATGGGCACGTCGCCATCGGACTGGGGCGACAGATGCAGGCTGTGCGCGCGCACGCCGAGGATGACGTCGCGCCGCTCGTCCAGGCGGGCCCGCTGCTCGCCGCTCAGGTGGATAGCCAGGCCGTCGGCCGCCTGCGCCACGCCGTGCGCATCCACGCGCGCGGGGATCAGGTTGATGGGCGGGTCGCTGAAGGTGCGCGCCACGGCGATGGAATTGGGCGCATTGAAGACGTCCAGGGTCGGCCCCTGCTGCAGCAGCCGTCCCTCGTGCAGCACGGCCACGTGGCCGCCCAGCTGCAGCGCTTCCAGCGGCTCCGTGGTGGCGTACACGACGGTCGTGCTGCCGCTGGAAAACAGTTCCGTCAATTCGCGCCGCAATTCCTCGCGCAGCTTGTAGTCAAGGTTCACCAATGGCTCGTCGAGCAACAGCAGGGATGCATCCTTGATCAGCGCGCGTCCCAGCGCCGTGCGCTGCTGCTGGCCGCCCGACAGTTCTCCCGGCGTGCGCTGCAGGTAGGGCGTGATGTGCAGGCGCTCGGCCAGCGCCAGCACTTTCGCGCGGATCTGTTCCTCGGGCACCTTGCGCAAGCGCAAGGGCGAAGCGATATTGTCGTAGACGGTGAAGGCCGGATAGTTGATGAATTGCTGGTACACCATGGCCAGGTTGCGCTTGCTGACGGGCACGCCCGTCACATCCACGCCATCGGCCGTGACCGTGCCCCCGCTGGGCTTGTCCAGGCCCGCCATCACGCGCATCAGGGTCGTCTTGCCGGCACGCGTGGTGCCCAGCAAGACGTTGATGGCGCCCGGCACGAGCGCCAGCGACATCGGATATAAAAAGTCGTCAGCCCCCTGCTTCCTGCTGATCTTGTCCAGTACCAGTTGCACGCGCTTCTCCTCCAGTGATGGTTTCTTATTCTTCGCCGCACCCTCTGCGGGGCGCGGTCGCCAGCGTGTTCGGTCTTACTCCTACGGCAATAACGGGTGCTGCAACAGCCAGGCGCCCAGCGTGTCCGCCGTCCCGCGCGGCAGGTGCAAGCCCAGCTTGGAGCGCCGCCACAGGATGTCGGCCGCGCTGACGGCCCATTCATGGCGCCGCAAATAATCGACTTCCGCCGCGTACAGGCCGGCGGCGATTTCCTCGCCCATGGCCGCCACGTCCTTGCGCCCCGCGAGCAGCCGATGGATGCGCGTGCCGTAGGCGCGCGCATAGCGCGCCACCAGCGCCGCCGGCAGCCACGCGTACTCGCGCTGCAAGTCCTGCACAAACTGGCCGAACTCGCGCACGGAGCGGTTCTGCGGCGTGCTGCCGAACACGTCGCCGCCGGGCAGGCAGGCATGTTCCGTCCACGCGGGCTGCGCATTGCCGAGAATCGGCGCCAGCAAATCCAGCGCTTCCTCGGCCAGCTTGCGGAAGGTGGTGATCTTGCCGCCGAAAATGCTCAGCAGCGGCGCCCCTTCCCGGTCCAGCTCGAAACGGTAATCGCGCGTGACGGCCTTGGCGTCGGCCGCCGCGTCTTCCACCAGCGGACGCACGCCCGCATACGTCCACACCACGTCGGCCGGCACAATGGGCTTGCTGAAATAGTAACTGGAAAGCTCGCACAAGTAACGAATTTCCTCGTCGTCGATTTCCACCTTGCCGCTGTCGCCGTGGTAGTCGAGATCGGTGGTGCCGATCAGGGTGAAATCGTGCTCGTACGGAATGGCAAACACGATGCGCCCGTCCGGATGCTGGAAGATATACGCATGATCATGCGCGAACAGGCGCTTGACGACGATATGGCTGCCTTTGATCAGGCGCAAATGCCGACCCTGTCCGCCAGGCGCCGCCTGCTGCAGGAACTCGGCCGTCCACGGCCCCGCCGCATTGACGACGCTGCGCGCGCGCACCATCGTCTGCCTGCCGCCCGCGTGCTGCAAGCTGGCCAGCCAGGAAGACCCCTCGCGCGCCAGCGCCGTGCAGCGCGTCTGCGTCAGCACGTGCGCGCCCTTGTCCGCCGCGTCGATGGCGTTCAGCACCACCAGGCGCGCATCGTCGACCCAGCCATCGGAATACACGAAGCCCCGCTTGAATTCAGGCTTGAGCGGTTTGCCCGCCGCGTGGCGCGTCAGGTCGATGCCGTGCGAGGCGGGCAGGATTTCCCGCTTCGCCAGCATGTCGTAGAGGAACAGGCCGGCGCGTATCAGCCAGGCGGGACGCTGGCCCCGCGCATGCGGCATGACGAAGCGCAAGGGCCACATGATGTGCGGCGCCGAGCGCAGCAGCACTTCGCGCTCGACCAGCGCCTTGCGCACGAGGCCGAACTCATAGTATTCGAGGTAGCGCAGGCCGCCGTGTATCAGCTTGGTGGACGCGGACGACGTGTGGGCGGCCAGGTCGTCCTTTTCGCACAGCACCACGGACAAGCCCCGGCCCGCAGCGTCGCGCGCGATGCCGGCGCCATTGATGCCGCCGCCCACCACCAGCACGTCGCACTCCATCGCTGTCTCCACACCTTGCTGTGCTGCGGCCATCGGGACTCCGTGTCTGTCGGGGAAAGGCCGGCGCGGAAAGACTAGGCATCGCCGGCGACTGTCGTTAAGATCAATACAGATGCATTTCGAATGCAATATGAATAAGGTTACGCCAGAATACGAACCTATAGCAACATATTTTCAATACTATTTGTTCGTTTTTGTTCGTTTGTGATTTTTAAAGAGACAGCCCATGATTTTGAATCCCCGCCAGCGCCGCCTGCTCGAAGTGGTGCGCCAGAAGGTCACCATGTCCGTCGAAGAGCTGGCCCAGCAGCTGGACGTGACGCCGCAAACCGTGCGCCGCGACGTCAAGCAGATGGAAGAAGCGCGCCTGCTGGCCCGCTACCACGGCGGGGTCGGCTTGCCCTCGTCCGTGGAAAACATCGATTACAGCCAGCGGCAAGTGTTCAACAGCGACGCCAAGCGGCGCATCGCCGCCGCCGTCGCCGCGCAGGTGCCGCACGGCTGTTCCCTGCTGATCAATATCGGCACGACCACCGAGGAAGTGGCGCGCGCGCTGGGCCGGCACACGGGCTTGCACGTGGTGACGAACAACCTGAACGTGGCCGCCATCCTGGCCGACAACGCGGCCTGCGAAGTCATCGTGGCCGGCGGCGTGGTGCGCGGGCGCGACCGCGGCATCGTGGGCGAAGCCACCATCGACTTCATCCGCCAGTTCAAGGTCGACATCGGCATCATCGGCATTTCCAGCATCGACGAAGACGGCAGCCTGCGCGACTTCGACGCGCGCGAAGTGAAGGTGGCGCAAGCCATCATCGAACAGTCGCGCGAAGTGTGGCTGGTGGCCGACCAGCACAAGTTCGGCCGCAAGGCGCTGGTGCGCCTGGCCGACCTGGCGCAAGTCGACATCCTGTTTACGGATGCGCCGCCGCCGCCCCGCTTTGCCCAGGTCTTGCGCGACGCCAGCGTGAAAGTGCACGTCGCCGCCTGACGGGCGACGACGGCGCCTGCAGCGTGCCCGTCCCGGGCCGCCTGCAAGTCCATCACGGCCAGGCGCTGCGCGTTGCCGCATGACATGGGCATCGTGCTGCAAGCGGCCTTCCTGCCGGAAACGGCCGTGCGGGCGGGCCGCCTGGCCCAGCTGTTTCCCAAGCATGCATTGCCCGCCCGCGCCGTGAACACGGCCGACCTGCCGGACCGCTATCGCTCGCCCAAGTTGCGCCGCTGCGTCGATTTTCTGGCGGAACGCGTCAGTTAATGTGCGCCGCAAGCAACATGTGCCTTTCGACATCAGGTACCCGTTGAAATATTTATCAATTCGGCAAAAATCATGTTACCATTGATACAACATGAGTTATTTTTTTAATCTTCCTCTCCGGCAATACGATTATTCGCTTGATATTGCTTTTTTATCCATCTGGAGCAAGAAAAAAAGGAAAAACTCTTTGCCTGTAAGTGATTTCCTGTGAAAACAGTGTTAGAACTACCTCAAGCACGATGATTGTTCCCAAACAAACCACTCGACAGCAAGCGTGAAGGCCTTAACCATGCCGGCAACGCCGCCCAGTGAAGGAAAAGAAATGAGCCATAATTTTGAAACGGCCGCCATGCCGCAAACCGCCCATTCCAACAGCATCCCCGTCAGCGAGCTGGAGGCCCATCTCGGCTACTGGCTGCGCTTCGTCTCCAACCACGTTTCCCATAGTTTCCAGAAAAAAGCGGAAGCCAACGGCGTGACGGTGTCCGAATGGGTGGTGCTGCGTGAAATGTTCCGCCTGGGCTGCACCTCGCCCACGGTGCTGGCGCAAGTGTCGGGCATGAGCAAGGGCGCCGTGTCGAAGCTGATCGACCGCCTGGAAAGCAAAGGCATGGTCAGCAAGTCGATCCTGCTGGCCGACCGCCGCCAGCATTCGATCGAACTGACCACGGAAGGCGAAGCGCTGGTGCCCGTGCTGGCCGAGATGGCCGACCAGAACGACGAGGAATTCTTCGGCAAGCTGCCGCGCCAGCTGCGCGACGACCTGCTCGAGGCGATGAAGGAAGTGGCGCGCACGCATCAGCTCAAGAGCGTGCCCCTGAATTAAGCCAGCGTGCGGCAAAGGTGAGGCGGTGGCGCGGGCGCTTCGGCTATGATGCAGGCCTGACCGTCTTCCAGGAACACGCATGGCCCTGCACATCGAAACTCCCCTGCTCAACTCGCGCGCCCTGAGCCTGCACAGCGAACGCGCCATCTGGCTCAAGCTCGAAGCCTTGCAGCCGCCCGGCTCCTTCAAGATCCGCGGCATCGGCCTGGCCTGCGAAACCTATGCGCGGCGCGGCGCCAGCCGTTTCATCTCCTCTTCCGGCGGCAATGCCGGCATCGCCGTGGCCTACGCGGGCCGCCAGCTGGGCATCCCCGTCATCGTCGTGGTGCCGGAAACGACCAGCGAACGGGCCCGGGCCCTGATCGCGCAGGAAGGAGCCGAAGTCATCGTGCACGGCGCCGCCTGGCAAGAGGCCAACGCGCTGGCGCAGTCGATGCTCACGCCGCAGGACGCCTTTCTGCACCCGTTCGACGACCCGCTGCTGTGGCAGGGCCATGCCGGCATGATCGATGAAGTGGCCGGCGCGGGCCTGAAGCCGGACGCCGTGGTGCTGTCGGTGGGCGGCGGCGGCCTGCTGGCCGGCGTGGACGAAGGCTTGCAGCGCAATGGCTGGGACGACGTGGCCCTGGTGGCCGTGGAAACCGAAGGCGCCGCCTCGCTGGCCGCCGCCGTGGCCGCGCGCGAACACGTGGCCCTGCCTGCCGTGAGCAGCATCGCCACCTCGCTGGCCGCGCGCCAGGTCTGCGCGCAGGCATTCCACATCAGCCAGACGCGCCCGCTGCACAGCGTGGTGGTGCCGGACCGCGCCGCCGTCGATGCCTGCCAGCGGTTTATTACCGACCAGCGCCTGGTGGTGGAGCCGGCCTGCGGTGCCGCGCTGGCGGCCGTCTACGGCAAGGCGCCGCAGCTGGCGCCCTACCGCAATGTGCTGGTCATCGTGTGCGGCGGCGTGACGGCCACCACGCAGCAGCTCGACCACTGGGCCGCCAGCCTGTAGCCGCCTACGCCGGCGTGGCCGCCTCGAGCAGCGCCACGCCGTCGCGGCCCTGCCCCTTGGCCTGATACAGGGCCTGGTCGGCCAGGTCCAGCAGCAGCGCCGGCGTCAGCGCGCCTTCGCGGAAGAGGGCGATGCCGATGCTGGTCGTCACGGGCAGCGGGCCGCCGGCCAGTTCGAATGGCTGGCGGATGGCGTCGATGATCTTCGCGCCGATCTGGCGCACTTCGGCCGCGCTTTTCACGCCTTCGAAAACGATCACGAATTCATCGCCGGCCAGGCGCGCCACCAGGTCGCTGGCGCGCACGCTGCGCACCAGGCGCGCGGCAAATTCCTTCAGCACCTCGTCGCCCGCATGGTGTCCCAGGCTGTCGTTGATGGCCTTGAAGCGGTCGATGTCGAGATAGGCCAGCGCCATCGGCGCGCGCGTGGCGCGCGTGCGCTGCATGCTTTGCGCCAGCTGTTCGTCGAAGCGGCGGCGGTTGGCGATACCCGTCAGCGTGTCGGTGGCGGCGGCAAACTGCAGCGCCGTATGCACGGCCTTGGTCTTGGTGATTTCGTGGATCAGGCCATACACGCCGGCCACCGTGCCGCTGTCGTCCACATCGGGCACGTAGCTGGTCTGGAAGGCGCGCCGTCCCCTGCCCTGCGCCCCCTCGCTCTCGCCCTCGATATCGCCGTCGACGGTAAATTCGAACTCCACCTCCTCGCCCGAAAAGGCGCGCCGCAGGTAGGCTTCGCGCAACCGGTACGCTTCCTCGCCCAGCACCTCGCGGATGGAATGCATCAGGCTTTCCTTGCGCGACATGCCGAACCATTTTTCAAACGTGGCGTTGATGAACTGGTAGCGGTGCTCGCGGTCGATGTAGACGATCACCACGGGCACATGGTCCGTCAGCAGCTTCAATCGCCGCTCGCTGTCGCGCGTCTGCGCCTCGGCGATTTCGCGCTCGGCCACCAGCGAATAGAAATCGCGGCTCAAGTCGCCGATCTCGTCGCGCCGCTCGATCTGCAGCGCCTCGATGCCCAGGCGCTGGCGGCGGATCTGGTGCACCTGGCGGCGCAGGCGTTCCAGCGGTTGCAGCAGGCACAGCACCACGCGCCAGCCGGCCAGTCCGGCCAGCAGCGCCAGCAGCACGGCGGCCAGCAGGATCCTGCTGCGCATCGCATGCAACGGCGCGAAAGCTTCGTGCATCGGATACACCGAGGCCAGTATCCAGCCCGTGGCGGCGATGCGATGATAGGCGAACAAGGCATCGACGCCTTGCGTGGTGGCGCCCGTCAGCCAGCCCTCGAAGCCCTGCATGGCGCGCCGCGTCGGTTCGCTGACGGGGCCGTGCGCTTCGATATGCTGCATGATGCGCGACTTGTCGGGATGCTCGACGATGACGCCTTCGCTGGTCATGATGTACAGGTAGCCGCCCGTGCCCGGCTTGAGCGCGCCCAGGCGCCCCAGGAAATCGGGCTGGCGCAGGTTCACGCTGGCCGCCAGCACATAGCGCACGCCGCCCTGCGCGTCGAACACGGGCTGCGTCACCACCACGATGGGCATGCCGGAAATGCTGCCATTGAGCGGCGCGGAAATCACCGAGCGCCGCGTCGCCAGCGTCTGTTCGAAATACGGACGCCCCTTCAGGTTCAGCCCCGCCTGCGGCTTGAACGGACTCACGCTGGCCAGGACCAGGCCGTCGATGCCGACCACGCCGGCCGAATAGAACTCCTTGCCCAGCACCGTTTGCGCGGCCAGGAAGCGCTGCAGGCTGGCGCCATCGTGCGCGCCGCCGGCTGCCAGGCTGTCCGCCATCACGCGCAGCACATTGCGCTTGGCGTCGAGTTCCTCATCGATGAAGACGGCGGCGCTGGCCAGCGATACGTACTGCTGGCGCCCCGTCACGTCGCGCATGCCGCGCTCGGCCACGCTCAGGGTGGCCAGCGCCAGCGACGCCACGGCGGCCAGCACGAGCAGGAAGACGACCACGCTCATGCGCGCCTTCAGGCTTGCGGGCAAGCGCCTGCGCAGCAGTGTGCGCAACCTCATGCGCATTGCCGCCACGCCGTTACAGCCGCTGCTGCAAAAGCCGGCACAGGCGCTCGACCGATTCTTCCAGCGCCAGCACCTGGGTGTCGAGGCTCAGCGCGGGCGACAGCGGTGCTTCGTAGGGCGCGGAAACGCCCGTGAATTGCGCGATCTGGCCCGCGCGCGCCTTCGCATACAGGCCTTTCGGATCGCGCGCCTCGCACGCGGCAACGGGCGTGCTGATATGCACTTCGATGAACTGTGCGGCGCCGACGATGGCGGCGGCCACGGCGCGGTCGGCGCGGTACGGCGAAATGAAGGCGGCGATGACGATCAGGCCCGCCTCGTTCATCAGGCGCGCCACTTCGGCCGTGCGGCGGATATTCTCATGCCGGTCTTCCGGCGTAAAACCCAGGTCGCGGTTCAATCCATGCCGCAGCTGGTCGCCGTCGAGCATCGCCACGGCCCGGCCCTGCGCCTTCAGCGCCTGCGCCAGCGCCAGCGCGACGGTGGTCTTGCCGGCGCCGCTCAGGCCCGTCAGCCAGACCGTGGGGTGTTGTACTGCTGTCATCACACTGCCTCTCTGTTATAGAGCAGGCAATATAACAAAGCCGTGCCGGAAAGGACAGATTTTCAGGCCGCGCTGCGCACCTCAAGCAGCAACTGTCGTATCTCCGGTACGCAGGAGCCGCAATTGCCGCCCGCCTTGACGCAGGCCGTCACCTGCGCCGTCGTCGTCAGCCCTTGCTCCCGGATGGCCGCGCAAATGGTGTTGCGTCCCACGCCAAAGCACGAGCACACGGTGGCGCCGGCGTCGACACCCTTGCCGATGGGCTGGCCCAGCAGCACGCCGGCGCGGTCCGCCGCGTCCATCTGCGCGTGCGCAAACAGGCTGGCCAGCCAGCTGCGCGACGGCAGGTCGGGCCGCGGCGACACATACACGCACTGCGCGATGCGCCCCTCTTCCAGGTGCACGGCGCGGTACACGCCGGCGCTGGCGTCCGCGTAATCGAGCCAGTCGGCATGCTCGTCCGCCACGCCCAGCAGCGCGCGCGCCCAGGCGCCCAGGTCATCGATGCGCTGGCGCCCGGCCAGCTCGTAGCGCAGGAACTGCTCGCCCTGGATGCGCGTCCAGTGCGCCACGCCATCGAGCACCAGGGGCGTGCGGCTCAGCACGAACGCATGCCAGTGCACGCGGAACTGCTCGATGCGCACGGGCGTATGCTTGAATTCGGGCTCGCCCGAGACGGGGTCGACGGCCGGATTGACGACGGCGCCCACGCGCGCGTCGGACGCATTCGCGTCGCTCCAGTGGATGGGCACGAAGACCTGCCCGCGCGCGATGCCGCCGCCGTGCACGACCCGCGCCACCATCGCGCCCCAGGCGCTGGAAATGCGCGCCAGTTCGCCTTCGCGCACGCTGTACAGCAGCGCATCCTGCGGGTGGATGTCGATGAACGCCTCGGCCACGTGGCCGGACAGTTTCGCCGCCTTGCCCGTGCGCGTCATCGTATGCCACTGGTCGCGCACGCGGCCCGTGTTCAAGATAAGCGGATAGTCGTCGCCGGGCAGGTTCTGCGGCGCGCGCGGCGCCGTGGGAATGAAGCGGGCGCGCCCGTCCGCATGCGCGAAGCGGCCGTCGCCGAACAGGCGCGCCCGGCCCTGCGGCCACTGCTGCGGCAGCAAGCCATCGTACTGCGCGCCGCTCAGCCCCACCAGGTGGCTCAGCTTGAACAGGCGCCGTGTGGTCCCTTCGTTGCGGAAGGCGGACAGGCGCGCGTGCTCGTCGAAGATGGCTTGCGGCGACGCGAAATCGAAGCCCGCATAACCCATGCGCGTGGCCACGTCGCACAGCACCTGCCAGTCGGCGCGCGCTGCGCCGGGCGCCGGAAGGAAGGCCCGCTGGCGCGAGATGCGGCGCTCGGAATTGGTCACCGTGCCATCCTTTTCGCCCCAGCCCAGCGCCGGCAGCAGCACGTCGGCATGCGCATTCGTGTCCGACTGCGCGCTGATGTCCGACACCACCACCAGTTCGCATTGATTCAGCGCGCGGCGCACCTGGTCGGCGTCCGGCATGCTCACCAGGGGATTGGTGGCGATGATCCACACGGCTTTCACCGTGCCCGCCTCGATGGCGTGGAACAGGTCCACCGCCTTCAGGCCAGGTTTGGCGGCGATGCGGGGCGAATTCCAGAACGACTGCACCGTCTCGCGGTGCCGGGGATTGTCCAGCTCCAGGTGCGCCGCCAGCATATTGGCCAGGCCGCCCACTTCGCGCCCGCCCATGGCGTTTGGCTGGCCCGTGAGGGAAAACGGCCCCATGCCGGGCTGGCCGATGCGGCCCGTCGCCAGATGGCAGTTGATGATGCTGCTGACCTTGTCCGTGCCGCTCGACGACTGGTTCACGCCCTGCGAAAAGGCCGTGACGACCTTGCGCGTGGCGGCAAACGCCTGGTAAAACGCCAGCAAGGCGTGCGGGTCGACCTTGCACATGGCCGCCACCTGCAGGGGATCGCCGCAATCGGCATGCGCGGCCGCCAGCGCCTCGTCCAGCCCGCGACTGTGCCGCGTGACGAATTCGTCCGCAATCGCACCTTCCTTCGCCAGATAGCACAGCAAGCCGTTGAACAGCCACACGTCGGTGCCCGGCTTGACGGGCAGGTGCAGATCGGCCAGCTCGCAGGTGGCCGTGCGGCGCGGATCGATCACCACCACCTTCATGTGCGGCCGGCTTTCGCGGATGCGCGCGATGCGCTGGAACAGGATGGGATGGCACCAGGCCGTGTTCGAGCCCACCAGCACGACCATGTCGGCCAGTTCCAGGTCGTCGTAGCAGCCGGGCACGATGTCTTCGCCGAACGCGCGCTTGTGGCCCGCCACGGCCGATGACATGCACAGGCGCGAATTGG
This sequence comes from Janthinobacterium sp. FT14W, assembly GCF_009208755.1. NCBI lineage: Bacteria > Pseudomonadati > Pseudomonadota > Betaproteobacteria > Burkholderiales > Oxalobacteraceae > Janthinobacterium > Janthinobacterium sp. FT14W. Next base: position 82,360 of record NZ_WFLL01000020.1, read on the forward strand.
TGTCGATATTCGCGCTGCCCACATAGCCCTTCATGAATTTGTTGGCCACGTAATAATCTTCCGTCAGCAGCTGGCCCGAGACATACAGGGCCACGGCGTCGGGGCCGTGTTCGGCTATGATGGCGCGCAAGCCGCCCGCCACCCGCTCCAGCGCGGCATCCCAGGAGGCCGGCCGCAGCATGCCGTCCACGCGCACCTGCGGCTGCAGCAGGCGGTTGTCGAGACCGGCCGTATCGCCCAGCGCAGAGCCTTTCACGCACAGGCGTCCCAGGTTGGCGGGGTGGCTGCTGTCGCCGGCGATGCGGATGGCGCCGCCGGGCAGGCGCGCCGCTTCCACGCCGCAGCCGACGCCGCAGTACGGGCAGGTGGTTTTCACGGGCGTGCAAGTCGTCATGGGGATTCCAGTCAGGCGGCCTGGCCGCACAGGGCCTGGCCAAACAAAAGGTGGGAACGCAGCGCGCCGATGTCGCGGCGCTGCTGGATCAGGTCGAAATACCAGGGCCCATCCTGCACCTCGCCATACAGCACGGCGCCCACCAGGCGGCTGCCCTGCACCACCAGGCGCTTGTAGACGCCGCGGCGCGGGTCGCGCAGCACCAGGTCTTCGCTGCCCTCGCCGCCAAGGATGTCGCCGGCCGAATACAGGTCGATGCCCGTCACTTTCAATTTGGTGGCGCTGGCCTGCTGCACGTAGCGCCGGTGTCCTGCGCCGGCCAGGTGCGCGCCGCACACGCGCGCCTGTTCCCAGATGGGGGCGACCAGGCCGAAGGTGGCGCGCCGGTGCTGCACGCATTCGCCCACGGCATACACGCGCGGATCGTAGCTTTGCAGGCAGTCGTCGACGACGATGGCCCGTTCGCAGTGCAGGCCCGCCGCTTGCGCCAGCCCGATGTTGGGGCGCACGCCGGCCGTCATCACCACCAGGTCGGCGGGAATGCTGCTGCCGTCCGCAAACTGCACGCCTTCCACGCGGGCGCCGCCCAGTATGGCGGACGTTTGCGCCTGCATCAGGAAACGCAGGCCGCGCGCTTCCAGCGCCGTCTTCAGCAGCATCGAGGCCGGGGCGTCCAGCTGCTGGTTCATCAGGGCGCCGCTCATGTGCACCACGGTGACGTCCATGCCCTGGCGCTGCAGGCCGTTGGCCGCTTCCAGGCCCAGCAGGCCGCCGCCGATGACCACCGCGTGGCGGTGCGTGCGCGCCGCCTGCAGCATGGTGTCGACGTCGCTGATATCGCGAAAGCCGATCACGCCCGGCAGCTGGTGGCCCGGCACGGGCACGATGAACGGCGTGGACCCCGTCGCCAGCAGCAGGCGGTCGTAGCGCACCGCGATGCCCGACAGCGCTTGTACCGTGCGCGCCTGGCGGTCGATGCGCACGACGGGGTCGCCCGCGTGCAGGGTGATGCCGTGCTGCGCATACCAGTCGCGCGTATGCAGCATGATGTCGTCCACCGTTTTTTCGCCGGCCAGCACGGGCGACAGCAGGATGCGGTTGTAATTGCCGTGCGGCTCGGCGCCGAACACGGTGATGTCATACAGGTCCGGCGCGAGTTTCAGCAGCTCTTCCACCGTGCGCATGCCGGCCATGCCGTTGCCGACCACTACCAGCGAGGGACGCCGGGGCGCATTCACAGCGCCACCCACACCATGTCGGCAAACACACGCGCGGGCCAGGCGGCCACGGAGTGCTCGGGCGCTTCGATGCACTCGCCGCTGGCCAGGTCGAAATGCTGCTTGTAGATGGGCGAGGCGACGACGACGCGCTCGCCGATGCTGCCCACCAGCCCCCGCGACAGCACGGAAGCGCCCGCGTTCGGGTCGACATTGTCGATGGCGTACACGCGCGGCGACGCATCGCCGACGCGGAACACGGCCACGTGGCGGCCACCGAGCAGCGCGCACACGCCCGTGTCGGGCACGATGTCGGTCAAGGGACAGATGGCCACCCAGTTGTCGGCAGTAGCGCCGGACAGTTCATTCATCGCATTCATGGTTCAAGCCTCCACGGCAAGGATGGGGATCACGGTGCTGCGGCGCTCGATTTCGGTGGCGGGACGGATCTGGCCCCGCTCCTCGACGAACACCACGTTTTCATCGTGCTTGTCGCTGTTGACGAAATGGCGGAAACGCTGGCGCACGGCGGGGTCCGTGACGGCTGCCTGCCATTCGCAGGCATAGGTGTCGACCACGTGCTGCATGTCCGCCTCCAGCTCGTGCGCGATGCCCAGGCCGTCGTCGACGATGACGCGCTTGAGGTAATCGAGGCCCCCTTCCAGGTTGTCGCGCCACACGCTGGTGCGCTGCAGGCGGTCGGCCGTGCGCACGTAGAACATCAGGAAGCGGTCGACGTAGCGCACCAGGGTGGCTACATCGAGGTCCGATGCGATCAGTTCCGCGTGGCGCGGCTTCATGCCGCCGTTGCCGCACACGTACAGGTTCCAGCCCTTTTCCGTGGCGATCAGGCCCACGTCCTTGCCCTGCGCCTCGGCGCATTCGCGCGTGCAGCCGGACACCCCGAACTTGATCTTGTGCGGCGTGCGCAAGCCCTTGTAGCGGTTTTCCAGCTGAATCGCAAAGCCCACGCTGTCGGCCACGCCGTAGCGGCACCAGGTGGAACCGACGCACGATTTGACCGTGCGCAGGGACTTGCCGTAGGCGTGGCCCGACTCGAAGCCGGCCGCGATCAGCTCCTCCCAGATGGCCGGCAACTGCTCGACGCGCGCGCCGAACAGGTCGACCCGCTGGCCGCCCGTGATCTTGGTATATAAACCGTATTTTTTCGCCACCATGCCCACGGCGATCAAGCCGTCGGCCGTCACCTCGCCGCCCGGCATGCGGGGCACCACCGAGTACGTGCCATCCTTCTGGATATTGCCGAGGAAGTAATCGTTACTGTCCTGCAGGCCCGCATGCACGGGCGAGAGGATGAAATCGTTCCAGCACGAGGCAAGGATATTCGCCGCCACGGGCTTGCACACGTCGCAACCGAGGCCCTGTCCATGCGCGGACAGCAGCGCGCCGAAGCTGCGGATCTTGCCGACGCGGACCAGGTGGTGCAGCTCCTGGCGCGAGTAGGCAAAGTGCTCGCACACGTGGTTGTTCACTGCCAGGCCCTGCTTCTGCATTTCCGCCTTCATGATCTGCGTCACCAGCGGCACGCAGCCGCCGCAGGCCGTGCCGGCTTTCGTGCAGGATTTTAATGCGCCGATGCTGGTGGCGCCATCGGCGACGGCCGCGCACAGCGCGCCTTTCGACACGTCGTTGCACGAGCAGATCTGCGCCGACGCGGGCAAGGCATCCACGCCCAGGCCCGCTCTTTGCTGGCCGTCCGCCTGCGGCAGGATCAGGAACTCGGGCGATGCCGGCAGCTCGATTTTATTCAGCATCATCTGCAAGAGCGTGCCGTACTCGCTGGCGTCGCCCACCATCACGCCGCCCAGCAGATACTTGCCGCAATCGGAAACGACGATCTTCTTGTAGATCTGCTTGCGCTCGTCCATGAACTGGTAGGCGCGGCTGCCCGGCGCATTGCCGTGCGGGTCGCCCAGGCTGGCCACGTCCACGCCCATCAGTTTCAATTTGGTGCTCATATCGGCGCCCTTGAACGACGCTTCGCCCTCTTCCTGCAGCACGTGGCGCGCGCAAATGCGGGCCATTTCATAGCCGGGCGCCACCAGGCCGAACACGAGGCCGCCCCACAGCGCGCATTCGCCGATCGCATAGATATCGGGGTCGGACGTGACGCAGCTGTCGTCGATGGCGATGCCGCCCCGCGGCCCCACGTCCAGGCCGCAGGCGCGGGCCAGCTCGTCGCGGGGGCGGATGCCGGCCGAAAAGACGATCATGTCCGCTTCCAGGTGGCTGCCGTCGGCAAACTGCATGCGGTGCGTGGCCGCTTCGCCGTCGACGATGGCCAGGGTATTTTTTTGCGTGTGCACGGTCACGCCCAGTTCCTCGATCTTGCGGCGCAGGACGCGCGCGCCGCCCTCGTCCACCTGCACGGCCATCAGGCGCGGCGCGAATTCCACCACGTGGGTGTCGAGCTTCAGGTCGCGCAAGGCTTTCGCGCATTCGAGGCCCAATAGCCCGCCGCCGATCACCACGCCCGTGCGGGACTTGGCGCCCCAGGCCAGCATGGCTTCCAGGTCTTCGATGGTGCGGTAGACGAAGCAGCCGTCGCGCTCCTTGCCCGGCAGCGGCGGCACGAACGGCGTGGAGCCGGTGGCGAACACCAGCTTGTCGTAGGCGAGGATTTCGCCCGTGCTGGCCGTGACGGTCTTCGCCGCGCGGTCGATGGACACGGCGCGCGCATCGAGCTTCAGCACGAGGTTGTCCTTGTCGAAGAAGCCGGGCGCCACCAGCGACAGGTCTTCGGCCGATCTGCCGCTGAAAAATTCGGACAGGTGCACCCTGTCGTAGGCGGGACGGGGCTCTTCGCACAGCACCGTCACCGACAAGCCCGCATTGTCTTCCAGCGCCAGCCGTTCGAGGAATTTATGCCCGACCATGCCATGGCCCAGCACGACGATTTTCAGGGGGTGGTTCATCGCTGTCTCCTCAGGCCGCGGCCATCGATGGTTCGGCCGCCTCGCGCGTAAAACGCACGGCGATGGCGCACAGGGCCGAGATCACCACCAGCGCGCTGAGGATGATCAGGGTCTGGCGGATGTCGCCCGTGCCCTTCATCAGAAAGCCCGCCGCCACGGCGCCCACGTTGCCGCCCGCGCCGATGATGCCGGCCACGCCGCCCAGGGCGCGGCTGTCGATGAAGGGCACCAGCGCGTAAGTGGCGCCGCACGCCATGTGGGTGAACAGGCCGAAGACCAGCATGGCGATGACGGCATAGGTGACGCTGTCGACTTTCGCAAACAACAGCAGGCCCACGCCTTCGCCTATCATCAGCATGAACAGCAGGGTCACGCGGCTGTTCAGATTGCCGCGCAGGGCCAATTTATCCGACAGCCAGCCGCCCAGGGCGCGGGCAAACAGGGCCAGCAAGCCGAAGCTGCCGGCGGCCAGGCCCGCCGATTTCAGGGACAGGCCGAAATGCTCGACGTAATACACGGCGGCGATGTTGTGGATGAAGATCTCGATGCCGAAACAGGCGCCGTAGGTGACGAACAGCAGCCACACGCGGTAGTTGGCGCTGGCCGCCTTGAAGCTGTCCCAGCCGCCCTTTTTATTACCTTCAATGGCCACGCCGGCCGCGCGCAAGTCCGAGTAATTGCCTTCCGGGCAATCCTGCGTATAGCGCCAGTACAGGGCGGCCATCACCAGCATCAGCACGCCCGGCACCAGCAGGGCCACGCGCCAGCCCATCGATTCGGATACGCCCAGCATCAGCACGGCGCCCAGCAGCAGCGGCATCAGCGCCTGCGCCGCCCCGCCGCCCGCATTGCCCCAGCCGGCGGCGGCCGCATTTGCCGTGCCCACCACGCGGGGCGCGAACATCACGGAGGTGTGATATTGCGTGATGACAAAGCTGGCACCCACGGCGCCGATGCCCAGGCGGAAGAACAGAAAGCTTTCATAGCTTTGCGAGGCAGCCACGCCCAGCACGGGGATGGCGCCCAGCAGCAGCAAGCCCGTGTAGGTCTTGCGCGGGCCGTAGCGGTCGCACAAGGGTCCCACGATCAGGCGCACGAGGATGGTGATGGCGACGGCCGCGATATTGATATTCGCCACTTGCGCCAGGGACAGGCCGAACTCGCCCTTGATGACCGGCATCAGCGGTGCGCAGGCGAACCAGGCGAAGAAACACACGAAAAATGCCATCCACGTCAGGTGGAATGCCCGCATGGGCGGCGTGGCGAGGGAGAAGAGCGCGATGCGCGTTGCTTTTTGGCTGGCCATGATAGGTTCCCGAAGTATCCCGTTGATAAAACAAAACGGCGCCCGCCCCCGCCGATGAAAGATCAGCCAGGGCGGACGCCGTTGTCCAGGTGGTCCGTCGTTGGACCGTTGTGCGTTTATTCAGGGGATCGCCGTTGATCCGTTCCTTCTGTTTAGCAAGTGCCGTGCCAGCGTCCTCGTCGGGCACGCAACGCCATTCGCACCGGCTTTGCGCCAGATCATGGCCGATCACGGTGCAAACACGCCACTTGCTGGTGCACGCGGGAACCGGCAGGTGGCATGTCTTGTCTAACTATCATCTGAAGCACGTGCGGGAGGCCACGATGCTCAAGACATTGCGCCGCCGATCGTGGAAACACGCGCCTCCCTGGGCGCCATGGCTGGCTTGCGTATGCGCTGGCGTGTTGCTCATTACGTGGAGCAATACTGCAGCCGCGCAAGAGCCGAAGGAACACAGCGAACTCGATGCCACCGTCGTCGCACCCTTCCGCGCCGCACCCGGCGAACGGCGCACGCAGGCGCGCACCTTTCTGGTCCGCCTCGCCTACCCCGACGAGGGCCGCTCCCATGCGGTACGCTGGACCGTGACCCTGTCCGGCCCGGGGCCGCAAGGCGCCGTGCTGCGGCGCTGGTCGGGCACGGAGCAGGTGGGAGCGGACGGCCAGAGCATCAGCTTGCCCTGGGATGGCCGCGCCGACGCCGATGCGCGCGAACGGCGCGCGCGGGTGCCGGACGGCCTGTACCAGCTGCGCCTGCTGGCCGTGGCGGACGCGCAGACGCCGCAGGCAGCGCTGGTGGAACAGCAATGGCCGATCCAGGTGCTGCGGGGCCGCGGCACGGCGCCCCACGTGCCTGCCTTCCAGGCGGGCCTGCAGCAACTGCCCAGCCTGGATGGCCAGGCGGACTACCGTATCATCTACGCCAACCTGCACAGCCAGACGCGCCACAGCGACGGCGGCGCGCCACTCGATGCCTGCCATGGCGCGCAAGACCCGCAAACGGGGCCCTACGGCCCCATCGACGCCTATCTTTATGCGCAGCAACATGGACTCGATGCCCTGCTGACGTCCGAGCACAACCATATGTATGACGGGTCCGACGGCACCAACGGCGCTGCCGTACCGGCCGAAGCAAAGGCCCTGTACCAGACGGGGCTGGCCGAAGCGGCTGCGTACACAGCCGCCCATCCCGGCTTCCTGGCCCTGTACGGCATGGAATGGGGCGTCATCAACCAGGGCGGCCACCTGAACATCTTCAATAGCGAGCAGTTGCTGGGATGGGAAAGAAATGCCAGCGGGGAACTGCTGGCCGATGTGGAAACGCCGAAGAGCGATTACGCGGGCCTGTATGCGCTGATGCGCGAACGGGGCTGGATCGGGCAATTCAACCATCCCGCCTATGCGGGCCAGTTTCTCGTCGACGGCCAGCCGCTGGGCTACACGCCGGACGGCGACGCGGCCATGGTGCTGTGCGAAGTGATGAACACGTCCGCCTTTTCCACGAACGACGCGGAAACGGAAACGCGGCGCAGCAACTACGAGGCGGCCTGCAACCGGGCCCTGGCGGCCGGCTACCACGTGGCCTTCAGCAGCAACCAGGATAACCACTGCGCCAACTGGGGCGCGGCCTACGGCAACCGCACGGCCGTGCTGGTGCCCAGCCCGGCCGCCGGCATGGCCGTGTCACGCGACAGCTTCCTCGAAGCGTTGCGCGCGCGCCGCGTGTTTGCCGCCATGGACAAGCATGCGCAGCTGCTGTTCACGGCCAATGGCAAGCTGATGGGCGAACGCTTCGACAACCACGGTCCCTTGCACCTGGCCACCAGCTTCAGCAACAGCGCAGGGCGGCAAGCGGCCGCCATCGCCATCTTCCACGGCGTGCCGGGCGGCAATGGCTCCGTCACGGCCCTGTCGGACCAGGCCGCGGTCACCGTCACGCCCGCGCCCGGCCCCCATTTCTATTACGCGCGGCTGACGCAGGACGACGGCAATATCGTCTGGTCGGCGCCCGTGTGGGTCAATCAGCAGCCGTGAACACCGCGGATCAGGCCACGGCAATAGCCACGGAACCATTGTTTTTTCGCAAGTACTGTATTGTTATACTCATGCAATAAAACTGATGACTCCTGATTTTACTTTCATGCATTCCATTACATTCATTCTGGCATTCATCGCGCTCCTCGCACCACTCGCTGGCTGCTATGAGAAAGCGGAAAAGTACCAAGGACTGGCCGAGCGCGCAGTCAGCAGTCCTGCGATTGTCAACGGTACCGCATGCCAAAATCATGGCTCGGTATCTTATTCATATGTGATCGATGGAAAAAATATTATGGCTGGACATTCAGCACGGAATTAGCGCTACCTTCGTGTGAAGATATCAGGCCTGGCCATGCTTTTTCCATTTATTATGACCCTCTGCATCCATCGATCAATTCGATCAAGGAACCATGGGAAGAATATGAAAGGAGGCGCGGCTATTATGTCCCGGGATGGCTGATCTATTTCCTGCCGCTTTTTCTTCCATTCTTCGGACTTGGCATCGAAATACTGAAAGACAGGCAAAACGACACGAGCGCAAATACGCATGGTGATAACTAGTTGTGCTATCCGGCTTCCAGAACGTCCGCCGGACAACAGCACGGACTGCCGTACCATGCGCCGCAGATTCTACGGCCTTGCCCTTTTCCATCAAACAATATTGGAAATGTAAGTATTTTTCAAGCAGCCGTCCATAGACACTGGTTCCTTGCAGCAATCCATGGCACCATGGATGCGCCGTTTTGCCTGCAACACGGCCTCCCACCGGACCATCAAGGAACCCTACATGTCGTCATATCGCACCTTCGCCGGCAGCATGCTGCTCGGCCTGGCCGCAGCGGGCCTCGCCCATGCACAGGCACCCGCCCCTGCCGCCGTCCATACCGATCCCCACCAGTGGCTGGAAGAAGTCCTCGGCGACAAGCCGCTGGCCTGGGTCAAGCAGCACAATGCCATCACCGTCAAGGAACTGGAAGGCCAGCCCGGCTTTTCGGCCCTGCAGGCGCGCCTGAAAACCATCCTCAATTCCAAGGAGCGCATTCCCTACGTCAGCAAGGAAGGCGAGTTTTACTACAATTTCTGGCGCGACGCCCAGCACGTGCGCGGCATCTGGCGCCGCACCACCCTGGCGCAGTACCAGTTGGCCGAGCCAAGCTGGGAAACCGTGATCGACCTCGACCAGCTGGCCGCCGGCGAGAATGAAAACTGGGTCTGGGGCGGCGCCTCCTGCCTGTATCCGAAAGGCGAACGCTGCCTCATTTCCCTGTCGCGCGGCGGCGGCGACGCCAAGGTGGTGCGCGAATACGACGTGGCCAAACGCGCCTTTGTCGACGGCGGCTTTACCCTGCCCGAAGCAAAGGGCAGCACCAGCTGGATCGACCAGGACACCCTGTTCGTCTCCACCGATTTCGGCCCCGGCTCGATGACCAGCTCCGGCTACCCGCGCATCATCAAGGAGTGGCAGCGCGGCACGCCGCTGGCGCAGGCGACGACGCTGTATGAAGCCAGGGCCGACGACCTGAGCGCGGGCGCCTACAAGGATTTCACGCCCGGCCACGAACACCAGTTCATCGAGCGGCAAATCGATTTCTACAGCGGCGAAACCTTCCTGCGCGACGGCGCCAGCCTGAAGAAAGTGCCGAAGCCGGACGATGCCACCGTGTTTACCGTGCGCGATCAATTGATCATCACCTTGCGCTCGGACTGGCAAGTGAACGGCAAGACCTACCTGCAAGGCTCGCTGCTGGCCACGGATTTCAAGGCCTTCATGCAGGGCAAGCAGGACCTGGAAGTGCTGTACGCGCCCACGGCCACGTCGTCGCTGGACAATGTGACGGCGACGAAATCGGCCATCCTCGTGACGACCCTGGACAAGGTCAAGAACCGCCTGACGGAACTGCGCCACGTGAACGGCAAGTGGCAGCGCCGCGCCGTCGATGCGCCCAAGCTGGGCACCCTGGCCGTCAGCGCGCTCGACCCCGTCGACTCGGACCAGTACTTCCTGACGGTGACCGACTTCCTCAACCCGACCACCCTGTACCTGGCCACGGCGCAGAGCGACAAACGGACAAAGATCAAGTCGCTGCCCGCCTACTATGACGCGGCGCCGTACAAGGTGGAGCAGTTCGAATCGACGTCGAAGGATGGCACGAAGGTGCCGTATTTCGCCATCATGGGCAAGAAGACGAAGTTCGACGGCAGCAATCCCACCGTGCTGTACGGCTATGGCGGCTTCGAAGTGTCGCTGAAACCCAGCTACAGCGGCACCACGGGCGTGGCGTGGCTGGAAAAGGGCGGCGTGTACGTGCTGGCGAATATCCGCGGCGGCGGCGAATTCGGCCCCCGCTGGCACCAGGCGGCGCTGAAGGAAAACCGCCAGCGCGCGTATGACGATTTCATCTCCGTGGCGCAGGACCTGATCAAGCGCAAGGTCACCAGTCCGCGCCACCTGGGCATCATGGGCGGCAGCAACGGCGGCCTGCTGACGGGCGCCGTGCTGGTGCAGCGCCCCGACCTGTTCAACGCCGTCGTCAGCCAGGTGCCGCTGCTCGACATGCGCCGCTATAACAAGCTGCTGGCGGGCGCTTCGTGGATGGGGGAATACGGCGACCCGGACGTGCCGGAACAATGGGATTACATCAGCAAGTACTCGCCGTACCAGAACGTCTTCAAGGACAAGAAATATCCGCGCGTGCTGTTTACCACCTCGACGCGCGACGACCGGGTCCACCCCGGCCATGCGCGCAAGATGGTGGCGAAGATGGAAGAGCAAGGCCACGACGTGCTGTACTGGGAAAACACGGAAGGCGGCCATGCGGGCGCCGCCAACAACGACCAGCAGGCGCTGATGTGGGCGCTGACCTACACCTTCCTGCTGGAGCAGCTGAAATAAAGTGCAGGTGTCGGATTACGCGGCGTGGCCGCTAATCCGACCTGCGCGCCCGCAGCATTGCTTACTTCGCCTGCGCGCTGGGGCGCTCGGCGATGCGGTCGCGGTAAGCCTGCAGGTGCGCCAGTCCCTCCGCGCCCGGACGGTACTTCATCAGGCCGCGGGCAAATTCCAGCGCGCAGAAGGCCGTGATGTCGGCAATCGTAAACCGTTCGCCCGCGACGTAGGGCTGGTGCGCCAGCACCTGGTCCAGCCATTGCGCCGTCTCGCGCATCTTGCCCGCCTGCGCCAGGGCGAAATCGGGAAACTGGGGGTTTTCCAGCGCCACCAGGGCCGGATGGCCGTGGCGCACCCAGTTGGCGGCGCCGCTGAACAAATGCAGTTCCACGCGGCGGTCGGCCATCTCGATGAAGGCGCGCTCCTCGAAACCCTCGCCCATCAGGTTCGGCTGCGGCTGCAAGCCTTCCAGGTAGGTGCAGATGGCGCGCGTCTCGGTCAGCACGCGCCCGTCCGCCAGTTCCAGCACGGGCACGCGGCCCAGCGGATTTTTCGTCAGGAAGGCGGGGTCGCGGTGCTGGCCCGCCATCAGGTCGAGCGCCACTTCCTCGATGCCGGTGATGCCCTTTTCGGCGATGAACATAGTGACGCGGCGCGGGTTGGGCGTGCGGGGGCTGATATACAGTTTCATGTGCATGGGTCTCGTCTCGTTTATGGGGTGGACAATCAGCTGCGGGACTGGCCTGCGGCAGGACAGTCAGGCGCCCATCATACCAGCGCACCGCCACGGTGCGGCGTCCATGGCGCGTTGACTTTGCCCCCGTTTCCACTTAGATTGCTGTACGGGAACGCTGGCCTACAGCTCCAGCGATGTCCCGCTACCGCCATGACGCTCGCCGCCTACCCGGCTGGCGGGCGTTTTATCCATGAACCAAGGGCATACCATGCATCGCACAACGACTCCGCGTTTCCGCCGCAGCCAACTGGCTGCCGCCGTCCTGGCACTGACTGCCGTCGCCGCCTTCAATACGGGCCACGCCGCGCCCGCCGCCAAATACGCTTCGGCCAGCCATGCCGCCAGCACCACCACGCAGCTGCCGCGCGGCGTCACGCCCTTGCACTACATCCTGTCGATCACGCCGGACGCCGCCGCCTCCACCTTCAAGGGCGAGGCCGCCATCAAGATCGCCGTCGACACGCCGGCCGCCAGCATCACCTTCAATGCCCTGAACCTGGCGTTTGCCGCCGCCGCGGTCGAAGGCGCGGGCGGCAGCCGGCAGGTGGCGCGCAAGATCGATTTCGATGCGGACAAGCAGACGGCCACTGTGCATTTCGCGCAACCCGTGGCCAAGGGCGAGTACCTGCTGCGCATCGACTACAGCGGCAAGATCGGCACGCAGGCCACGGGCCTGTTCTCGCTCGACTACGACACGCCCGAAGGACGCCAGCGCGCGCTGTACACGCAATTCGAAAACTCGGATGCGCGCAGCATGCTGCCGTCATGGGATGAACCTGACTACAAGGCCACGTTCGCGCTGGACGTGGTCGTGCCGAGCAACCAGATGGCCGTCGGCAACATGCCCATCGTCCGCAGCGAAGAGCTGGGCAACGGCAAGAAGCACGTGTATTTCGCCACCACGCCGCGCATGTCGACCTACCTGCTGTTCTTCGGCCTGGGCGACTTCGAACGGGCGACAAAGATGGCCGACGGCACGGAGATCGGCGTCATCACCAAGCGCGGCGCGCTGGCGCAAAGCCGCTTCGCGCTCGATGAATCGGCCGCCCTGCTGCGCGAATACAACGATTACTTCGGCGTGCGCTATCCGCTGCCCAAGCTCGACAACATCGCCGCGCCGGGCCGCAGCCAGTTCTTCGGCGCCATGGAAAACTGGGGCGCCGTGTTCACCTTCGAATACGGCCTGCTGCTTGACCCGGCCATCTCGACCCAGTCGGACAAGGAAAACATCTACACCACCCTGTCGCATGAAATGGCGCACCAGTGGTTCGGCGACCTGGTCACCATGCGCTGGTGGGACGACCTGTGGCTCAACGAAGGCTTTGCGTCGTGGATGGAAAGCCGCACCACGGAACGCCTGCACCCCGAATGGAACACGACCCTGTCCAAGGTGGGCGGACGCGAATCGGCCATGAGCCAGGATGCGCTGCGCACCACGCATCCGGTGGTGCAGCGCATCGCCACCGTGGAACAGGCCAGCCAGGCCTTCGACGGCATCACCTACCAGAAGGGCAAGGCCGTGATCAGCATGCTCGAAGCATACGTGGGCGCCGACACCTGGCGCACGGCCGTGCGCAGCTACATGCGCAAGCATGCGTATGGCAATACGGTGTCCGACGACCTGTGGCGCGAAGTCGATGCGGCCGCGGGCAAGCCCGTCAGCGCCATCGCCCATGATTTCACCCTGCAGCCGGGCGTGCCCATGATCACGGTGAGCGACGCCGTGTGCCGCAAAGGCAATACGCGCGTGACCCTGACGCAAACGGAGTTTTCCAAGGACCAGCCGGACAAGAAACCGCTGTCGTGGAAAGTGCCCGTGATCGCGTCGACGGTCGGCAACGGCAAGCAGGCCCGCGTGCTGGTCAGGAATGGCAAGGCCACCCTGAACGTGCCCGGTTGCGGCGCCCTGCTGGTGAACGCGGGCCAGAGCGGCTACTACCGCACCCTGTACGCGCCGGCCGGCACGCGCGCGCTGGCGGGCAGCTTCGCGCGCCTGGCGCCCATCGATCAGCTGGGCCTGCTGGCAGACAGCCAGTCACTGGGCCTGGCGGGCTTGCAGGACCCGGCCGCTTTCCTGGAACTGGTGAAGGCCACGCCCCTGTCGGCCGACCCGCAAGTGCTGGGCCGCGTGGCCGCCTCGCTGAACGGCCTGTATGAACAATATGCGGGCGATAGCGCGGAAAGCAAAGCGCGCCAGCAGGCCTTCGGCCGCTTCGCCATGGCGCGCCTGGCGCCGATGATGGCGCAGACGGGCTGGGAAGCGCGCGCGGGTGAAGCATCGAGCGTGGCGACCCTGCGCGGGCGCCTGATTGCCATCCTCGGCGACATGGGCGAGCCGGGCGTGCTGCAGGAGGCGCGCCGCCGCTACGCGGCCAGCGAACAGGATCCATCGGCCATGCCCGCGCCGCTGCGCCGCACCATCCTGGGCGTGGTGGCGCAGCATGCGGACGCCGCCACCTGGGAGCAGCTGCACGCCAGGGCGCAGCAGGAAAAAACGCCGCTGGTGAAGAACCAGCTGTACGACCTGCTGGCCTCGACCGACGACGCGGCCCTGGCGCAGCGGGCGCTGGCGCTGGCGCTGACGGATGAACCGGGCGTGACCAACAGCCCGGCCATGATCTCGCGCGTGTCGCGCACGCATCCGGAACTGGCGTTCGACTTTGCGCTGGCCCATCTGGAGCAGGTCAATGCGCGCATCGATGCCAGTTCGCGCAGCCGCTACTTCCCGCGCCTGGCCGCAGGTTCCGCGCAGCCGGAGATGATCGCCAAGCTGGAAGCATATGCGCAGGCCAACCTGCCGGCCGGCGCGCGCGGCGACGCCGACAGTTCCGTGGCCGGTATCAAGTACCGCATCAAGGTGCGCACCGAGCGCCTGCCGGCCGTCGATGCATGGCTGGCCAAGCAGACGGGCTAAGCGCCCGCGCCCGGCGCCGCAGCACGGCGGCGCCGGGCATTTTCCGTCCCTGCACGAAAATCCGGACAAAAAAAAACCGGCTTCGCAAGTCGCGGCAGCCGGTTGAAACGCTGTTTCAGAGCGCAGGGATAAAACGGAAAGACATGAAAAAGTGGAAATCGTGCCGGTCATTGAGGTGTCCGGCAACCTTGCGCTCGGGGTTTCCGTGCGCCATGTATCCACTATGCCAGTCCTTCCTTCAGGCAGGCTTAGGACTTCATTAAATCCCCGGCCGTTTCCTGGTTTTTCCCGCCCTTGCCCTACCCTGCCCCGCTTTGCTTGCCAACGCGGCAATGTTTTTTGCCGCGCCGGCCTGTCTGGTGCCGATGGTTGAGCTCACCGGCTAAGCTGTTGAGTCATGCCTGCATCCTATCGCTCCCGGAGCGTAGTGATCTGCGCAACGCATGCTGTGTGCCAACAAAAGCATCATAACAGCGGCATATGACGGGCTTATGACGTAGCGCTAAGGTGTGCTGCCCTCCTTTGCGGAACTTTTGATACCCGTCAACTCGATCTCCACGCGGCGGTTCGGCTGCAGACAGGCGATCAGGGCCGCGCGCGGCGCCACCTGGTCGCAGGCGGCGACGGGTTCGGCCTTGCCCTTGCCATATGCACTGATGACATTGGCGATACCCTGTTCACGCAGCAACTGTTTCACCGTCAGGGCACGCCGTTCGGACAGGGCCTGGTTATAGCTGTCCGAACCCAGGCGGTCCGTATGCCCCGTCACGGACAGCGTATCGATCTGCACATAGCCCTGCTTCAGGCGCGTCGCCAGGTCGCGGATTTTCTCGGCGCCCTGCGGCAGCACGTCGGCCGCGCCCGCCTTGTCGAAACGGAACAGGGCGTCCATGTCGAGCGTGATGCGCTCATGCCCGATGCGCGGCGGCGGAGGTAACGGCGGTTCTGGCTCCCGCTTCGGCTGGTCGGCCGGGCACGCCCCTGCGGCGGACTGGGCGGCCGCCTGCGCATCCTCGGCCAGCTGCACGTACGGGTTCGCGTGGCGCCAGCCCTGCTGCTTGTATTCATTGCCCGCATGTACCAGCTCCACTTCGCCGCACGCCACCTTTTGCGCCGCGCAGGCAAAGCCGGGCGATGCGCGCAGCTTGCCGAAGCTGGCCCACAGGTCGTCGCGCAAGCGCGTGGCGTCGTTCACCAGCGGCGTGGCGTCGCCGGGATTGGGCGTGCTGCCGTCTTCCAGCGCGGCAACGATCTTCGCCGATTCCTGCAGGGCTTGCAGGGGAAAGGCCGAGCGGTCGTTGCGCGTGTATTCGTGGAACGAGACGTCGAGCCAGCATTGCGCCTTGGACAGGTAATAGTCGCCCACGCGCACGCCGCCGTCGTTGAGCTTTTTGATGCGCTCCTGCAGCAGGCGGTAGGCTTGCTGGTCGGCAGAGACGGCCTGGTCGCTGATGCGCAATTGCGGCATGGCCAGCGGCGCCGCCGGCAGGACCGGCGCGGCCGCCTGGGCCAGGCCCATGGCCAGCAGGCTGGCGAGCGGAAGCAATTTCATCATCGGTGTCATGGTCGGTGTCAACATTGGTGTGATTTTCGGAGTCATGGTAGCTTTCATGGCCGGGCCAGGGTACGGTTGATGGTGGCGTCTTTGCCTTTGAACAGGTTTTCATCGAACTTGAAGCGCAGGCGCAAATACGGGCCGCGCGCCGTGTAGTCGGCGCCCGTCAGGTCCCGGTCGGAAAAGCCCGACCAGTTGTGGCCCGCCGACAGCCACAGGTTTTGCGCCAGCAGATAACCGACTTCGACGCCATTGGCCCACTGGCGGCTGCCCCCTTGCGGGCTGCCCATCACGGCCGCCAGCACGCCGATGTCCCAGTTCTTGCTGATGTCGTACACGCTGCGCCCGGAAAACAGCCAGGCCGTGTATTTTTCTTGCCCGGCGGGCAAGTTCTTGTCGTTGTTGTGCTTGGCGGCGACCCTGCCCGTGAACCACCACGGACGGCTGGGGTGATAGTCGAGGTGCGTGGAAACGATATGTGCGCGGTAATTGTCGCCATCGATCTGCGACTGGTCGCGCACGGTCTTGTACTCGTAGCGGGCCAGGCCGTTGAAACGGTTGTCGTCCACGGGGCGCCACGCAAAGCCCAGTTGCGCCCGGTCCTGCAGCACATTGCCCACGGGCGCGCCGCTGGCGTCGTCGTTGTTGCGCGTGTACAGCAGGTAGTTGCGTGCAAGCAAAGTCCAGTCGCGGCTCAGCTTGCGCGCCCAGGCAATCGTATTGAGCCACTGATCCTGGCGCTGGTCGCCCGGCGCGATGTCGCTGTCGAACAGGCGCCGGTACTCGAGCTTGACGGCGCCCCGCCACAGGGGATTGACCGCATAGTCGAAGCCTGCCGCCACGGCCACGGCTTGCTGTTGCTGGCCGTTCATGACTTTCAGATATTCCACATTCGTGTTGGCTGCCAGCCCTTCGCCCAGGTTCCACGTGTTGCGCAAGCCGGACGCCAGCTGCAAGTCGCGCTGATTGCTGAGGCTGTAATCCATGGCGTCGCGCATGCGGTACTCGCCAAACACGGTGCCGCCCGGCATGTAGCCCGTATCGGCGCCAGCGACAAAGCTGGTGCTGCGGTCGGCGGGATTGAGCGAGTACGCGGACGCCAGCCCCGTCTGGTTTTCATAGCGCGCGTACAGCCGGCTGCGTTCGGCCAGCTGGTATTGCGCGCCCAGGCCGTAGCGGTGCTGGTCCGCGTCGGCTATGCTTTTTTCCACGTCGCCATTCAGGGTCCAGCGGTCCGTGGCCTTGTACTGCGCGCCCAGGCGCACGGTGGTGGCGTCCAGCGGCACCGTCGCGCCCGTCCCTGCACCGGGATTGATGGGCGCAAACGTGGTGATGCTGCCGCCCGTGACGGGATCGATGGCCGTGTTGGCCGTGCCGTTGCCGAAGAAGCCGCCCGTGGGATTCAAGCCCGTGCCCAGCGGCGAGGTATTCGGCGCGATGCCGGCCGTCGACGGCATGCCGCCGCTCTCCTTCATGTGCTGGATGGACACGTCGAGCAGCCAGCGCTCGCTGGCATTCCACGCCACGCCCAGGCGCTGCGCATCGCGGCGCGCGTCCGTGCTGCGCTCGTCGCTGCGGATGGCCTCGCCATACACGGTGATGGCGGGACTGAGCTTGTAGCCCGCTTTCACGCCCGCCTCGCCCCGCCCGCCCGTGATGCCGGCCGCCGTGTTGTTGAAATCCTTGTCGGAACGGTTCCAGAACGCTTTCGCTTCCAGCTTGTCATCCTTGTGCTGCAACTCGATCCGCGCCGCATTGCCGCTGACTTCATCGCGCAACTCGCCCGCCTGGCCCGACGGCGTCGTGTAGATATTGCCGCCCGCGCTGTAGCTGGTGGACGTGGTGCGCGCCACTTCCAGCACGAGCAGGCTGTGCTCGCCGAGGCGCAAGCCCGCGTTGGCGCTATGCAATTTGTACGGCGACAAGGGACTCCTGTCTTCCACGGCCGAACCGCCGAGCGAGACCATCTTGCCCAGCTGCACCTGCCCATCCACGCCCAGGGTCCAGAATTTCTCGCCACCCTGGTCCACCTCGTAGCTGATGCGTATCGATTGCGGATCGCCATTCGGCGTCAGCGCGGGGATCGCCTGCTTGAACAGGATGCGCCCGCTGAACGGCTCGAAGCTGTAATCCTCGAAGCGGCGCAGCTGCGTGGCTTGCACGATATTGCCGTTCTGGTTCTTGTCGCGCACGACGATCTCGATCTTTTCCGAGTTTTCGATGGCGTTGTTGTTGCGTACGGCGAACGGTCCCGACGTGCCGTTCGCCCGGTATTCCTCGACCACCTGCTTCAGGCTGTCGTTGATGGCGAACGCATTGGCGACGATGCCATCCTGTTCGTAATGGCCGCGCCCGCCCGTGGCCGTGCGGTTGTACTGGCCCAGTTTCCTCTGCTGCAAGGTCGCCACGGCGCCGCCGCCCGTCATCTGGCTGAAGCCGTCGCCCGTGGCAAAGTCGCCGTACAGCACATAGCTTTTTTGCCGGTCGATGCGCACATATAAACGGTCGCTGGAACGGGCGTCGAAATTGCGCACGGAACTGTCGCCGTAGACGGGATAAAACTCTTCCGGATTGACATCGCGCAAGAGGCGCGCGCGCGTGTCCTTGTCCGAATCGTAGGCGGCCGTCAGCAAGGCGTCGCCACGGATGCTGCCTTTCAAAAACATCGCCGCCCTGCCCGCCACGTTGGCCTTGCCATTGTTGAACGCCCGGCTCCAGCGCTGGATGTCGCGCTCGAAACCGTCATTGAAACGCGACGGCGCAATGGCATCGCTGGACAGGCTGCGCTTGCTGATGATGCCGTCGATCAAGCCCACGGCCAGCATGTCGCGCAATTCCGGCAGAAAACTGATCGTGCCCTGCGCCGCCGCGCTGCCGGCCGACACGCGCAGCAGCACGTCCTGCGGCGTGGCGGGGGCCAGCAGGCTGAAGGCCGCTTCGCCGTTCTCCACCGTCAGCTGCGTGCCGGGCGTGACCTTGTCGGCGTCGCGCCGCTCGGGGCCCAGCTCGTCCGTGCGGGCCCCGGGCAGCAGGATGCGCCCGCCGCTGGCCTCGATGGTCAATAACGCCGTGCCCGCCAGGGGCTTGTCCTGTTCATCAAAGAGGTTCACCGTCACCTTGACGGGGCTTTGGCCATCGGCCGGCACGCCGTTCCCGTCCGTCTCGACGGCGATGCGCGCCACACCCCGGTTGATGGCGTAATCGGTGGCGCCCACCTTGCCGGCGAGGAAGGATGGCGCCGCCACGGCGGAGCCTGACACGCTGTCCGGCAAGGGCAGTTGCGCCAGGCTGGCCGCCGGCAAGGCCAGCAGGGCCAGCGCGGCGGCCATGCGCCGGGGCGCGGGGAGAGTTCTCTTCATGGCTTGTTTCTCTTTGGCGGCATTGGCAGGCGGCAAGCAAGGTGGCAGAGGCTTATTGCACATGGCTGCCTCCTGCGGCTGGCGCCGTGGCCGGCACAGCGGCTGGCGCGGGCAGGCGGGGCGCGACGACAGGCTGGTTGGCGCTGTCCGTCGCCTGGGCCGGCGCGGCGGCCGGCTGGCTGCTGAAACTCAGGCCCCCTCCCTTGCCGCCCTCCCTTTCCACGCTGCGCACCTCGCCCTGGGCGCGGCGCGCCTTGACTTGCTCGAGCACGGGATTCGAGCACGAGCCCTCGATGAAGTCGGCGCGCAGCAGCTCGCCGTTCTTGGTATCGAGGAACAGGCTGTGCGGATCGCCCAGGTTGCGGTTCGATGCTTCCATCATGCGGCTGGCGCGCGGCAACGTTGCGCCGTCGACCTTGATCACATGGCTGTTCGGCGTGATGCCGCAATAGCTGTACTTGCCTTCCACGTCCGTGGTGAAGTTCGTGCCATCCTCCATGTACAGCCGCACGCCCGGGATGCCCAGTTCCTCGGCGTCCTGCACGTGGTTGTTGTTGCAGTCCACAAACACCTTGCCGGCGATGCAGGCATCCGTCGTGAACACGCCGCCCGTCACCTTCACTTTCGCCCGCGCCTCGTTCGACGGCGGGCCGTTGGTGGTCGTTGCCTGGGCCCGGTTGATGCCGTCGCCCTGCAGCGAACCGACGCCCACGCGCAGGCGGTAGCGGAAGCTGGCGCTGGCGTTCGGCGCCAGCGATTCCAGCTTGAAGCTCAGCTGCGGCCCCGGCTTGCCGGAGGGATCGGGCTGCAGCACATTGTTGCGCGTGGTGGTGCCGTCGATGTAGCGGAAGCCGGCCGGCAGTTTGTCGAGCACGCTGACGCCGAATGCCGTCGCCACGCCCGTGTTCTTCACCTCGATCGTGTATTGCAGGCTGTCGCCGATCTCGGCCTGGGTCTTGTTGACGCTCTTGCTGATCAACAGCATCGGCTTGTCCTTGGTGTTGAACAGCACGGGCGTAAAGCTGGGCGGCGTGGCGCCTGGCGTGGCCGGCAGCAGCAAGGTATCGGCCGAACTGGCCAGGGCCAGCACGCTGGCGGGCGCCACCGGCGTATTGCCGCCATCGGCGCCGCTGTAGCTGTGGCCGATATTGCGGCCGCCTGTTGCCGAGCCCGGCAAGGTGCTCGCATACACCTGGTTCAGCTGCGCCACGGTGGGGATGGCCGCCACGCTGCCGAAGTCGACCAGCACCGTGAAGACGATGTTGCAGCTTTCCTGCGGCTGCAAGTCACCCATGCCGTTGAGTAAGCCAAACACGGTGGCGCCGTTGAAGTCGGGATTGGCGACGCAGGCCGTGGCGCTGGCGGGCCGTGCCGTGACGGCCAGGCTGCCCGGCTTGAGGGCGACGCTGGTGGCCGTGGGGAAGACGGCGCGCAGGTTTTCCGCCACCTGCACCATGGTCGAGGTCGGGTAGCCGGCAGGATAGCGGTTGGCCGCCTGCACCGTGTAGCTGATCTCGAACTTGCTGGCATCGACTTGTTGCTGCGCCGACACTGCCTTGATGACATCGACCACTTGCCGCAGCAACACCACGGGCGTGGGCGTGTCTTCGCCCGTGAAGGCGACGCCGCCCATGGTGTCCGAGGCATTGCCATTGCGGTTAGGGTCGACCTTGTCCGCCAGCGCGGCCACGTCCGCTGCCGTGGCCGCGGCGCCCGCATGGCTGCCGCCGTTGTTGGACGCATCGAACACCAGGCTGCCCACGGGGGGCGTGTACGTGGGATTGGCGGCGATCACGCCTGCCGCCGGGGCGGGCGGCACGCTGATGGCGCCGCCGCCGTTGGCGACATTGCCGGCCAGCGCGCTGGCAAACACGCTGTTGTTGTATTGCGGCAAAGTCGTATCCTGCACCGTGATTTCCACGGTGAACGTAATGACGCTCAACTCGCCCTCGCCCAGGGCCGCATCGCCGCTCAGCAAGCGCAAGTCGCTGCCGCCGCAACCGCCCGTAAAGCCCGGGTTGACGGCCAGCTGCCGGCTGCCGCCAATGGCGGGCGCGGCAGGCGGCGCGACGATGCGGCACGCGACGGGCTCGGGGAAGGCGGCGCGCAGGCTGTCGAGCGCCTGCACGTTCTGCGCCGCGCCCTTGCCCACGTTGCGGATCACCACCGTGTACGGCACGGTGAAGACCTTGGCCGACAGCTGGGTCACCTTGCCCACGCCCAGCGCCGCGCCGATGGCGGGATTTGCCACCTCCGTGACGGCCGTGCAATCAGATGCCTGCGCACAACGCGGCAAGTCGGGACCGGCGGGCACGATGGTGTTGCTCAAGGTGCCGCTGGCCGCCACTTTCGCGCTCACCATGACGGCGGCCACGGCATTCGGCGCCAGGCCGGGGGGCACCGTGCACACCAGCTTGTTCGCCGCCAGCGGCGCGCACGTGGTGGGCGCGGCCGGCGTGACGACGATCTCGGCCAGGCTGGCGGCCAGGTCGTCCGTCAAGGTGATGGCCGCCGTGGTGGCGCCGCTGCCGCGGTTGGTGGCCGTGATGGTCCAGCTGACGGTGTCGCCGATGCTGGCATTGGCCTTGTCCGCCACTTTCTTCACCATCACGCTGGGGCTGGTGACATTGGTGCTGGTCTGGCAATCGGCCGGCGCCAGGCACAGCGGCGCATCGGGCCCGGACGGCACGACGCGGTTGAGGGCCGTGCCCGCCTGGGTGACGGTGGCCGACACTTCCACGCTGGCTTCGCCGCCATTGCCGATCAGGCCGGCAGGCACGCTGCAAGTCAGCACATTGCCGGCCACGGGCGCGCAAGTGGCGCGCACGGGCGTGAGCACCACATTCGTCAGGCCGGCCGGCAAGGTGTCGACCAGGGTCATGACGGCGCGCGTGGGGCCGGTGCCCGTGTTGCTGGCCGTGATGGTCCACACGACGGTGTCGCCCACATTGGCGCTGGCGCGGTTGACGCTTTTCCGCACCGCGACTTTGGGGCCAGTCAGCACGATGCCCGATTCGCAGCTGTTCGCCTGCGCGCAGGCGGGGTTGTCGGGGCCGCTCGGCATCACGCGGTTCGACAGCACGCCTTCCAGCGTGCCCGTGGCCGTCACGCGCACGCTGCGCGTGCCATTGCCGATAGCCAGCTGACCAGCAGCAATGCTGCAGCTTTGCACGCTGTTCGCCACCCAGTTCGCCAGCGGCGGGCAAGTCACGCCCGCATCGGCGTTGACCGCCAGTACCGTCAGGTTGGGCGGCAGGATGTCCGCCAGGGTCACCACGCCCAGGTTGGCCACGCCGCCGCTGTTGATGGCGGTAATGGTCCAGGTGATGCTGTCGCCCACGTTGGCATTGACGACGCTGGCCGTCTTGGTGACGCGGATCACGGGACCCGGCATGGTCACCGTGGCCGTGTTCGGCAAGTCATACTGCACTTCCGTCGAGCTGGTGCCGATGATGCTGACGATGGTCGACACATTGCTGGCCGGCTGGATATACGACAGGCCAAAGCTGTGCAGTTCGTTGGCCGCCAGGCTGGCGGGCAAGCCCGTCACCGTCAGCATGCCGCTGACAGCGTCATAGCTGCCGGCCGCGCCGCTGAGGGTCACGCCCATCAGGCCTTGCGCCAGTTTCAGGCTGTACGTCACGTTCTCGGCCGTGCCGGGACCCACGTTGCTGTAGCTGACGATGCCGTTGATCTGGTCGCCGGCACTGGTGGTGCCGGGGAAACCGTTCAGGGTGGTGGTCACGTCGACCAGCAGCTTGATGGCCGTGGTGGTGGTGCTGCAGTCCGCCGCCTGCGCGCAGACAGGATTGTCCGGGCCGCTAGGCAACACCGTGTTCTGCAGCACGCCGGCCGCGCTGGCCGTGGCGCGCAGCACCACTTGCGCCTGTCCGCCCGGCGCCAGGCCGGCCGTCACGCTGCACGTGACGATATTGCCCGCCACGGGCGCGCAGGTGGCCAGCTGCGTGGACAGCACTTGCACGCCGCTGACGCCCGCCGGCAGGTTGTCGGTCAGCACGATGGCGGACTTGGTCGCGCCCGTGCCGCCATTGCTGGCGGTAATGGTCCAGGTCAATAAGTCGCCCACGCTGGCATTGCTCCTGTCGACGCTCTTGCGCACCGTCACTTGCGGCGCGACGAGGCTCGTCGTGGCCTGGCAGGCGCTGGCCGTCTCGCAGGCGGGATTGTCGCCGCCGCTGGGCACGACGCGGTTCGACAGGCTGCCGCCCGCCGAACCCCGGCCCGTGATGACGACCTTGCGGCTGCCATTGCCGGCGGCCAATTGACCTGCCGCAATCGTGCATGACTGCACGCTGCCTGCCGTCCAGCTGGCGGCCGGCGGACAGCTCACGCCCCCATCGGGCGTCACGCTGAGCACGACGAGATTGGCGGGCAGTACGTCGGCGATGACGACGGCATTTTGATTCGGCAAGTTGCCCGTATTCGTGGCCGTGATGCTCCAGGTCAGGATATCGCCCACGGCCGCGTTCACCTTGTCGACCGTCTTGCTGGCGCGAATCACGGGGCCCGGCAAGTTCGTCGTCGCCGTGTTCGGCAAGTCGTTGACGATTTCCGTGGAACTGGTACCCACCACGCTGGTGATGCGCGAGCTGTTGCTGGCCGGCTGGGTGTAGAACAGATTGAAGCTGGCGCTCTGCCCCGCGATCAGGGTGGCCGGCAAGCCGCTCAGCACGTACATGCCCGTGGCGCTGTTGTAGACGCCGCTGATGCCGGGCGCGCCGCTGACGGGGCTGACGGAGACCCCGCCCAGGCCCGCTTCCAGCTGCAGGCTGTAGCTCATCGTTTCCGCCACGCCAGGCCCCACGTTGGCAAACGTCACCACGCCGCGGATGGCGTCGCCCGCGTTGCTGCTGGCGGGAAAGCCGTTGAGCGTGGTGGTCACGTCGACCAGCAGTTTCGACACCACCGTGGTGCTCTGGCAATCGCCGGGCACGGCGCATGCGGGGTTGTCCGGCCCGCCCGGCAGCAGCGCATTGACGAGGCTGCCCGACAGGGCCGCCGTGGCGCTCAGCTTGACGCTGGCGCTGGCGCCGGCGGCCAGGCCGGCCGGCACGCTGCAGTTGACGACATTGCCCGCCGGCGCGGCGCAAGTGACGGGCGCCGTGGGTGTCACCAGCACGTTCGCCAGGCCCGCAGGCAAGGTATCGGCCAGGGTGGCGATGGCCGTGCTGGGACCGCTGCCGCTATTGCGCAAAGTCAAGGTCCACGTCAGGGTGTCGCCCACGTTGGCGGCCGTCTTGTCGACCGTCTTGCTGGCGTTCAGCAAGGGCGCGCTGACGGTGCTGGTGGTGCTGCAATCGCCCGCCTGCAGGCAGGCGGGGTGATCCGTGCCGCTGGCGCTGACGCCATTGACGAGACTGCCAGCGGCGGCGGCCCGCGCCGTCACTTGCAGCGTGGCATTGGCGCCGGCGGCCAGGCCGGCCGGCACGCTGCACGTGAGCACATTGCCGGCCAGCGGCGCGCAGGTGACGGGTGCGGCAGGCGTGACGACGATATTCGCCAGGCCGGCCGGCAAGGTATCGGTGAGGGTGGCGACGGCCGTGCTGGCGCCCGTGCCGCTGTTGGCCAGGGTGACCGTCCACGTCAGGCTGTCGCCGATGTTCAGCGCCAGCTTGTCGACGCTTTTGCTCAGCGCCAGGCTGGGACTGGTGATGGTGGTCTGCGTCTGGCAGCTGTTGGCCTGGAAGCAGGCCGGATTGTCCGGGCCGCTCGGCATGACATGGTTGGCCAGGTTGCCGCCCGCGCTCGCCTTGCCGGTCAGCACGATCTGGCGCTGGCCGTTGCCGGCCGCCAGCTGGCCGATGGCCACGCTGCAGCTCTGGCTGCTGTTGGCCACCCAGCTGGCCAGCGGCGGGCAGGTGACGCCGCTGTCGGGCGCCACATTCGTCACGACGATGTTGGCTGGCAGCAAATCCGTCAAAATGACGGCGCCCTGGTTGGCCAGGCTGCCCGTGTTGCTGGCCGTAATCGTCCAGATAATTTCCTCGCCGACATTTGCCACGGCCTTGTTGGCCGTCTTGCTGACGCGAATGATGGAGCCGGGCATGGTGACGGTGGCCACGTTGGGCTGGTCGTTCGGCACTTCCACCGATGTCGTGGCGATGCGGCTGACCACGGTCGACAGATTGCTGGCCGGCTGGATGTAGCTGAGCTGGAAGCTGAAGCCCTGCCCCGCCGCCAGGGTGGCCGGCACGCCGCTGAAGGTCACCAGGCCGGAACCGCCGTTGTAGCTGCCCGTCACGCCGCCGAGGTTGACGCCGGCCAGGCCGGGCGCCAGTTGCAGGCTGTACGTCACGCCTTCGGCCGGCCCGGGGCCGATATTGCTGAAATTGACGGTGCCCGCAATCGTGTCGCCCGCATGCGTGCTGCCGGGAAAGCCGTTCAGGGTGGTGGTCACGTCGACCAGCAGTTTCACGGCCGTGCTGGTGGTGCTGCAATCGCCGGGCTGCGGGCAGACCGGGTTGTCGGGTCCGCTCGGCACCACCGTATTGACATAGGCGCCGGCCCCATTGGCCACGCCCTTGACGACGATATTGAGCGTGGCGCCTGCCGCCATGCCGGCGGGAATGGAACACACGAGCTGGTTGCCGTTCGGCACCGCGCACGTGGCGGGCGACGCGGGCAACACTTGCCACAGGGTCAGGTTGGCCGGCAAGGTGTCCGTCAGGGTGACGCTGCCCATGGTCGCGCCCGTGCCCGTATTGGCCACGGCTATCGTCCACGTCAGCGCCTCGCCCACGTTGATGTTGCTCCTGTCGACGGTTTTACGCACGGCCACTTGCGGGCTGAGGATGGTGGTGGCGGTCTGGCACGAAGCGGCCTGGGCGCAGGCGGGGTTATCGGGTCCGCTCGGCAGCACTTTGTTGCCCAGGCTGCCGCCGGCCGTGCCGCGGGCCGTGAGGGTGATGCTGCGGCTGCCATTCACGGCGGCCAGCTGGCCTGGCGCGACGGTGCACGCTTGCGCGCTGTTGGCCAGCCAGCTGGCCAGCGGCGGACAGTTCACGCCCGCGCCCGGCGTGACGGACAGCACCGCCACGTTGGCGGGCAGGATGTCGGTCAGGGTCACCACGCCCAGGTTGGCCAGGCTGCCCGTATTCGTGGCCGTGATGGTCCAGGTAATCGTCTCGCCCACGTTGGCCGTCGTCTTGTCGGCCAGTTTCGTCACGCGGATGATGGGGCCGGGCACGGTTGCCGTGGCCGTGTTCGGCAAGTGGTTCGCCACTTCCACCGAGGTGGTGGCGATGCTCGACGTCACCATCGACAGGTTGTCGGCCGGCTGCGTGTAGCTGACGTTGAAACTGGTGCTCTGGCCATTCGCCAGGCCCGCGGGCAAGCCGCTGAGGGTGACGACGCCCGTGGCGGGATTGTAGCTGCCGGCGGCGCCCGTCAGGACGACGTTGCTCAGGCCGGGCGTCAGTTGCAGGGTGTACGTGACGCCTTCGGCGGGGCCCGGTCCCACGTTGGCGTAGGTGACGGTGCCGGCAATCATGTCGCCCGCCAGGGTATTCGGCGGGAAATTGTTCAGGGTGGTGGTGACGTCGACCAGCAGCTTGACCACCGTGGTGCTGGTGCCGCAATCGCCGGGCAGCACGCAGGCGGGAGTGTCGGGCCCAGATGGCAGCACGCTGTTGACGGCGGCGCCAGCCACGGTGAGCGTGGCGCTGACGACGATTTTCGCCGAGGCGCCGGGGGCCAGGCCGGCCGGCACGCTGCATGCGAGGTTCTGGCCCGCCACGGGCGCGCAGGTGGCGGGCGCCTGCGGGCTGACGACGACGTTCGCCAGGCCGGCCGGCAAGGTGTCGGCCAAGGTGACGACGCCCGTGCTGGCGCCCGTGCCGCTATTGCTCACCGTCAAGGTCCACGTGAGCGTGTCGCCCACGTTGATGCTGGCCTTGTCGACGGTCTTTTTCACGGCCACGTTCGGGCTGGTGACGGTGGTGATGGTCTGGCAATTGGCCGGCGTGGCACAGGCGGGATTGTCGACGCCGCTTGGCACGAGGCTGTTGGCCACCGTGCCGGCCGCATTTGCCACGGCCTTGATGGACACCGTTGCCTGCATGCCGCTGGCCAGCCCTGGCGGCACGGTGCACGTCAGTGTATTGCCGGCGGGCACGCCGCAACTGGCGGGCGCCACGGGCAGGATCTGCAGCGCGCCCACGTTGGCGGGCAAGGTGTCGGTCAGGGTGATCGGGCCATTCGTGGGGCCGCTGCCGCTGTTGATGGCTTTCAGGGTCCACGTGATGGTGTCGCCGAGGTTGACGGTGGTCCTGTCGACGCCTTTCGTCACGGCCACGCTGGGGCTGGTCACCGTGCTGGTGGTGGCGCAGGCGGCGGGCGTGGCGCAGGCCGGGTTGTCGGCGCCGGACGGCACGACGCTGTTGGCGTAGGTGCCCGCCGCGGCAGGCGTGGCCGTGACGATGAAGCCGGCGCTGCCGCCGTTCGCGGCCAGGCCGGCCGGCACCGTGCAGGTGAGGATATTACCCACCGGCGCGGCGCAGGTGGCGCTGCCGACCAGCGCCACGTTCAGGCTCAGCAGGTTGGCCGGCAAGGTATCGCTCAGGGTGATGGGCGCGGTGCTCACGCCATCGCCGCTATTGGTCGCCGTGACGCTCCAGCTCAGGCTGGCGCCGATATTGATGCTGGCGTGGTCGACGGATTTCATCACCGCCACCTTGGGGCTGGTGATCGCCGTGACCGTACGGCAGTTTTCCGCCGTGGCGCAGGATGGATTATCGGGGCCGGTCGGCATGATGCGGTTGGCCAGGCTGCCGCCCGCCGTCGCGTGCGCCGTGATGGTGACGCTGCGGCTGCCGTTCAGGGCCGCCAGCTGGCCGGCGGCGATGGTGCAGGTCTGCGTGCTCGACGCCACCCAGGCCGCCAGCGGCGGACAGTTCACGCCGGGACCGGGCAGCACGCTGGTGACGGCCAGGTTGGGCGGCAGCAGATCGGCCAGGCTCACGACGCCCTGGTTGGCGATATTGCCCGTATTGCTGGCCGTGACCGTCCACGTGATGTTCTCGCCCACGTTGGCCGTCAGCTTGTCGGCCACCTTGGTGACGCGCACGTTCGGCCCCGGCACCATCACGGTGGCCGTATTCGGCAAGTCGTTGGCCACTTCGACGGAGGTGGTGGCGACCACGCTGGTGACAAACGAGGTGTTCGTGGGCGGCTGCGTATAGCTGAGATTGAAGGTGACGCCCTGCCCCGCCGCCAGATCCGGCGGCAGGCCCGACAGGACGATGAAGCCCGTGCCCGCGTTGTACACGCCCGTCACGCCGACGACGGACACGCCCGTCAAGCCAGGCGGCAATTGCAGCGTGTATGTGACGTTTTCCGCCGCGCCCGGCCCCATGTTGCGGTAGGTGACCGTGCCGCTGATGGCATCGCCCGCATTCGTCGAGCCGGGAAAGCCGTTCAGGGTGGTGGTGACGTCCACCAGCGCCTTGCTGACCACGGTGGTGGTCTGGCAGGCGCCCGCCGTGGCGCAGCTGGCGCCATTGCCGCCGGACGGCGCCACGCTGTTGACGAAATTGCCAGCCGCCGTCGGCACGCCGGTGAGGCTGACCACGGCGCTGGCGCCCGGCGCCAGGCCGGCCGGCACGCTGCAGCTGAGCGTATTGCCGGCCAGCGGCGCGCAGGTGGCGGGCGCCGTGGGCGTGACGACGATGCTGGCCAGGTTGGCCGGCAAGGTATCGGCCAGGGTCAGGATGGCCGTGGTAGCGCCCGTGCCGGTATTGTTCGCCGTCAAGGTCCACTGCACGGTGTCGCCGATGAAGGCGCTGGTCTTGTCGACGCTTTTCTGCACGCGCACGAGCGGGCTGACGATGCCCAGGCTGTCGCTGTCGACGTTGTTCGCGGGGATGGGGTCCAGCGTGCTCGCGCCGGCCGTGGTGGTGATCGTCAGGCTGCCGCTGGCGGGCAGGTTGAAGGTGGAACTGCAATTGATGCGCGAACCGGGAATGAACGGCGACACGGGCGCGCTGCAGGCGGCCGTGGCGCCGGCGGGCAAGCCGCTCATCACGCAGGTGGGCTCGGCCGCGCTGTCGGGACCGTTGTTCGTGCACACGCCCGTCACCGTCACGGGCGAACCGGCATTGTAGGGACCGGCCGGCACCGTCGTGACGGCTTGCATGTCCGCCTGCAGGCGGCGGTTGCTGATGGTACAGGTGACGGGCGCCTCGGGCATGGTGAAGTTGCCCGCGTTGGCCGCGCCGCTGGAAATGACGGCCGCCGTATCCGTGCGCACGCAGCTGTAGCTGCTCTGGTACTGGGCCAGCACGGTGGCCGTGCCCGCGTTTTCCGCCAACGTGACGAGGTTGCCCACGCGTACCACGGCGCTGGCCGTGGCGCCGTTGCCGCCCTGCACGCCCTCCGTGCCGTTGGCATTCATGATGAACAGGCCGCTGTCGCTGGCCGGCGCCAGCACCTTGAGCACCGTCAAGGTATTCGTCCTGACCATGGCCGTGGTGCTGCTGCTGTTGTTGCTCAGATCGCTATCCGTTTCGTCGGGCGAAACGGTCACAGTGGCCGTATTCACGATGCTGGCGGCGTCGCCCGGCGTGGCCGTGATCGTCACCGTCAGGTAGGAACCCGCGGTGGGGGCGCTGACGGAACCATTCACGGGCAGGTTGCCCATGGTAATGCTCACATTGTTGCTGCCCGAACCCGAGGTTTGCGTGCCGCAGGAAGCGCTGCCGCTGGCGGCGCAGGTCCAGCTGACATTGCTCAGGCTGGCCGGCAGCACATCGCTGAAGGTGGCGCCCGCGCTGAGGGCCGGACCGCGGTTCCACACTTTCATGGTGTAGCTCAGGGGTTTGCCGACGGAAAACTGCGCCGGCCCCGCCTTGCTGACGGCCAGGTCCGTCTTGCTATTGGTACAGTCGGCATAGGAACTGGCCAGGCTGGGATCGCGCAATTGCGCAGCGGGAATAATTTCCGTCACATTGTCGGGACGCGTCCAGCGCATGTGCAAATAATTGATGCCGCCCACGTTATTCCACAGGACGCGGGCCAGATAACAGCCGCCGGGCGTGGCGCTATTGAAATTGCCGGCCAAATTCTGGAAATCCGTTTCATTATTCGAATATTCGGCCACGCTGCCCACGGCCACGTTGTACACGGTATTGCGGTAATTGGTCGAATACTGGGTCGAGAAATCCACCTTCACGTCATCGTCGTGCGCGACGCTGAATTTGTAATTGCCCGCCTGCGGGAACACCACCAGCGTGTACATCACGCGGCCCATGATCCAGGCGCGGCAGGCAGGGGACGTCTGCTGCGTATCGAAGTTGCATAGCTGCCCGGGATTGGCCGGCGTGCCATTGGCCCAGTCCAGCTGTGCCGAGGTGCCCGTGCGCGCCGCGTTGGCGGCAGGATTGGCGGCCAGCGCCGCCAGGCTGGCGAGCCGGCCCGTGCTGCCCGCGTTGAAACCGTTGTTGTAATTGGGCGCGGGCGGATTGGCCGGCACCCGCTCGATGCCGCGGTAATCCTCCCACAACACCTGTGCAGCGGCGGGCGCGGCGGCGCCCAGCAGCAGGGAAGCGAGCGCCAGCGGCACAGCATGACACTTGGAAAGGTGGAAGCGGCGGGTGCGGCCGGCAAGCGCGGCCAGCATGCCCAGATAGCGCCAGGCGGACGAAAAAGCTGCATGGCGGCCGGAACGGCCTGCCGTTTCCTGTAGTGTTTTGATCATGTTGTTCGCTAAGAAATGTACCGCTGCAAGATGCAGGACGATATAAAAATGACATTTATTTGTCATGATTATATGAACAAGTAACAGTTCAAGCGTACGACAACAGTGCTTTTTTTGTTTCCAACAATGAAATTAAATTATCTCGTTGATATTTCGCAACACATTCCTCAAATTAATCGTGTAGTCACGCTGACATTCTATTTTTTACCGCATACTGATTAGCTCGGCACAATATTTAAATTATCATTTACATAATCATGCGAAACTATCAAACGCGTAGTTTGTTTTCCAAAAGAAATTATTAATTCCGATTAACAGCATTTACTGAAATACGCCTTTTCCCTGCCTGCGCGGCAAGTTCCCCATTCGCTCCTGCGCCGCCGCATATTCACGCCGCATATTCATTTTCCGGTGCCTGCCCTTGATACCAATTTCACGGCATGCGCGTCCATTTCCCTGCAAGACGGGGCAGGCAGCAGGGGGAATTGGTCTTGCAGGACGGGCGCGCAGGCGTCGCGGCTATCGCACCGGTGCCCGGATCGCTTACTATCGCCCCATCGCGCCCTGCGCCACCACCGTGCCATCCCTTTGCCAGGAGTCCTCATTGATGCCCCATGCCCATCGCCGCCTGCTGCTGGCCTGCGCCTGCGCCTTGCTCGCGGCCTGCAGCCCGTTCGCCCCGCCGCCCGCCGCCTCGCTCCCGGCCGCGCCGGTAGCGGCGCCAGCCATGCAGGCGCC
>NZ_WFLL01000021.1:0-112484 GCF_009208755.1 Janthinobacterium sp. FT14W
GGCCGCCGTCGTGCTGCTGCTCGCCGGCGGCATGGGCGGCTGGCTGCTGCGCGGCGACAGCGACGCTGGCGACGACCTGCGGACGGCCAGCGCCAGCCCCCTGGCCCTGGCGCGCAACGCCGCCATCGCCCATGCCGTCTACACGCCCGAAGTGCGCCACCCCGTGGAAGTGGGCGTCGAGCAGGAAGCGCACCTGGTGCAATGGCTGTCGAAGCGCCTGGGCAGCACCCTGCAGCCGCCCGTGCTGTCGCCGCTCGGCTACCGCTTGATCGGCGGGCGTTTGCTGCCCGGCGATGGCGACGGCCCCGTGGCGCAGTTCATGTACGAAGATGGCAGCGGCAAGCGCCTGACCCTGTACGTGGCCAGGGAGCGGGCCGGCCGGCAGGAAACGGCGTTCCGCTACACGCAGGAAAAGGAACTGGGCGTGTTTTACTGGATCGATGGCCAGATGGGCTACGCCCTGTCGGCCAGGCTGCCGAAAACCGAGCTGGGCAAGATCGCCGACGCCGTGTATGCGCAGCTGGAAGCACATCGCTGAACCGCGGATAGGCGCTATTGCGGCGCCGGCGCGCGCCGCCGTGCGCACCGGCCGGCCAGGTGGATCAGGCTGGCGCACAGGCACAGGACGAGCCCGAAGGCGGCCACGCC
Organism: Janthinobacterium sp. FT14W; assembly: GCF_009208755.1. Classification (NCBI taxonomy): domain Bacteria; kingdom Pseudomonadati; phylum Pseudomonadota; class Betaproteobacteria; order Burkholderiales; family Oxalobacteraceae; genus Janthinobacterium; species Janthinobacterium sp. FT14W. Next base: position 649 of record NZ_WFLL01000021.1, read on the forward strand.
CGTCCAGCCCAAGTGCGTCATCAGCCAGCCGCTGGCCGCCACGCCGGCGGCGCCGCCGAGAAAGGTGGCCGTCATGTACAGGCTGTTGATGCGGCCCTGCGCGGCCGGATCGGCGGCAAAGGCGCGCGTCTGGTTCGATACGAGGCCCGCCTGCACGCCGATATCGAGCACGATGACGCCGGCCACCAGCAGGATCAGCGAAGACTCGGCGCCCGCCAGCAGCAGATAGCCCAGCGTCACGATGCCGATGCTGGCGCCGACGACACGGCGCGGCCCCAGCTTGTCGGTAAACCGGCCCCCCAGGGTGGCGGCCAGCGCGCCCGCTGCGCCGATGATGCCGAAGCCGCCAGCCCAGGCGCTGCCCAGGTGCAATGGACCGTTGGCCAGCAGCGACGCCAGGTTGACCCAGAAGGCATTGAAGCAAGCCCACAGCAGCGACTGGACCAGCATGGCTTCACGGATGGGCCGATGGTCGCGGGCCAGCGGCCACAGCGACGCCAGCAGCCGCGCATAGGACAGCTGCGTGCCCGGTTTGCCTTGCGGCAGCAGGGCGGCGGCCGCGATCCACACGGGCACCATGCACGCCGCTTCCATGGCGTAGACGGCGCGCCAGCCCCAGGCCTCGCCCACCACCCCGGCCACCGTACGCCCCAGCAGGATGCCCACCATGATGCCGCCAACCACCGTTCCCACGGAGCGGCCACGCTCGCCGGGCGGCGACATCAGCGCGGCGAACGGCACCAGTTGCTGCGGCACGCAGCTGACGATGCCCAGGCCAAACGACGCCCCGATCAGCGCCCGGATGCCGGGCGCCAGCGCCGCCGCCAGCGCGCAGACGCAGGCCAGCGCGATCTGGCCCAGCACCAGCTTGCGCCGGTCGACACGGTCGCCCAGCGGCAGGAGCAAGGCCAGCCCCGTCGCAAAACCCAGCAGCGCCGCACCGGCGACGAGATCGACGGCCGCCAGGCCCACTCCCAGGTCCGCCTGGATCAAGGGCAGGATCGGCTGGGTGCAATAGATGTTGGTGATCACGGCGCCGGCGATGACGGCCATGATGAGGATCTTGCCGCGCGGCGCAGGCGTCGCGGCAGGCGCCTCAAGGGGAAGAACGGGCGCGGGGGGGACGGGTGTGGAGGAAACGGGCGTGGGGCGCATGGCGCTCTCCTTTCAGGGTGGCGCGGCAACATGCCGCGGCGAAGGAGACCAGCTTACGTACTTGCACCAGAAAAGAGAATCCCATAAGATTGAAAATCATTCTTCCATAATTTGATAGGATTTACATGGTAACGCTCCATGGATAGGCTGGAATCCATGACCATCCTGCTGGCGGTGGTGGACGCGGGCAGCCTGTCGGCCGCCGCGCGCCATCTCGGCATGCCGCTGGCTACCGTCAGCCGCAAGGTGGCGGCGCTGGAAACGCACCTCGGCACGCGCCTGCTGCACCGCACGACGCGCCAGCTGGCGCTGACGGAGGCGGGCGGTTCCTACGTGGCCGCATGCCGCCGCATCCTCGAGGAGATTGCGGAAGCGGAGCGCACGGCCACGGGCGAATACGTGGCGCCCAAAGGCGAGCTGACGGTCACCGCGTCCGTGGTGTTCGGGCGCCTGCACATCGTGCCCGTGGTAGCGGAGTTTCTCGCCCGGTATCCGGAAATCGAGATCAAGCTGGTGCTGACCGATCGCGTCGTGCACCTGATGGACGAGCAGGTCGACGTGGCCGTGCGCATCGGCGACCTGCCCGACAGCAGCTTCATCGCCACGCGCGTCGGCACGGTGCGCCGCGTCGTCTGCGCCAGTCCCGGCTACCTGGCCGCGCATGGCGTGCCGCTCGCGCCGGGCGACCTGGCCGCACACGACTGCATCAGTTTTGAAGTGCTGGAATCGCGGCGCGCCTGGGTCTTCGGCACCGGCAAATCGGCGCAGTCCGTGCCCGTGCATGCGCGGCTGGCCGTCAACACGGTGGACGCGGCGATTGCCGCCGCGACCCTGGGCGTGGGCGTGATCCGCGTGCTGTCGTATCAGGTCATGGACGCCCTGCGCGACGATGCACTGCGCATCGTGCTCGCACCGTTCGAAGCGGCGCCCCTGCCCGTCAGCCTGCTGCACAAGGGCCAGGCGCCGCTGCCGTTGAAATTGCGCGCCTTTCTCGATTTCGTCACGCCGCGCCTGCGCGCGCTTCAGCTGGACGCCATCTGAGCGCGCCGCAGTTCCGCATAGGCGTCGACCAGCCGTTCCTTGGAATAGCCGCGATTGAGTCCGCTGGGGTTGGGCAGTATCCACACGCGCGCGCCGCCGAAGCGTTCCGGCTGTTCGCCCCAGTCCAGCCGGCGTTTTCCCGTCATCGCCGCGTAGGCGGCCTTGCCCAGGAAAGCGATCCACCGGGGCTGCGCCCATGCCAGCTTGTGCAGCAGGCCAGCCGCCGCCTGCGCGAATTCGTCCTCCTCCACCTGGTCCGCGCGGCGGGTCGGACGCCCGACGGCCGCCGTCAGGCCCAGTCCGAAACCGAGCACGCTTCGATCGTCCTGCGGCGCCACCTGGTGCGGCGTGAAGCCGGCCAGGTGCAAAACGGGCCAGAAGCGGTTGCCGCGGCCGAGAAAATGGTGGCCGGCCGCCGCCGCATCCACGCCGGGATTGAGGCCGCAAAAAACCACCTGCAAGCCGGGAGCGAGAATATCGGGCAAACCTGCTGCCGGTGTGACGTGTTCCATAAAAAACTCCCCATGTCTGGAGCCGCAGTATAGAAGAACCTGTGCCGGCATGTGCTGGCCTGACCTGCAGCGCATGCCGGCTGGTGCTACCATCCCATGTTGATGTGCCAATCCGCCTGACGGACGGCCGTCACGCTTCTTCGCACCACCCCACTCCGAGGAATAAACATGACGACCCTGACCATCAATGGCAAGCAGCATGACCTTGCCCTGCCTGAAGACACCCCCCTGCTGTGGGCCCTGCGCGACGAACTGGGCATGACCGGCACCAAATTCGGCTGCGGCATGGCCCTGTGCGGCGCCTGCACCGTGCACCTCGATGGCGAAGCCATCCGCTCCTGCGTGACGCCCATGTCGGCCGCTGCCGGCAAGCGCATCACCACCATCGAAGCGGTGGGCGAAGACCAGGTCGGCCTGGCGCTGCAGCAAGCGTGGCAGGAGCACGGCGTGCCCCAATGCGGCTACTGTCAGGCGGGGCAGATCATGTCCGCCACGGCGCTGCTGCACAAGACCCCAAGGCCGAACGACCAGCAGATCCGCGAAGCGATGAGCGGCAATATCTGCCGCTGCGGCACCTACACGCGCATCCACGCGGCCATCAAGCAGGCCTCGGCCAGCATCAGCGCCAAAGGAGCGGCCAAATGAGCCCCCTCGACACGCTGTCCTCCCCCGCTTCGCCTGCGCGGCGCAACTGGCTCAAGGCCGCCGGCGCGCTGGCCGGCCTGACCCTGGTGGCCGGCCCTTCCGGCCTCGTGATGGCGGCCGACGCCGTCAAATACGGCGGCGACAAGATGGCCGGCGGCGTGGTCGACGACACCCTGGTCTTCCTGTCGATCGGCGCGGACGGCATCGTCACCATCGTGGCGCACCGCTCCGAAATGGGCCAGGGCATCCGCACCAGCCTGCCCATGGTGGCGGCCGACGAACTGGGCGCCGACTGGGCGCAGGTGCGCGTGCAGCAGGCACCCGCCGACGAAGCGCGCTACGGCAGCCAGGATACGGACGGTTCGCGCAGCATGCGCCACTCGTTCCGCGCCATGCGCCACGTGGGCGCCACGGCGCGCCTGATGCTGGAAACGGCGGCCGCCGTGCGCTGGGACGTGCCCGTCACCGAGGTGAAAGCCGTCAACCATGCAGTCGTGCATGCGGCCAGCGGGCGCTCGCTGTCGTTCGGCGCGCTGGCCGGGGAAGCGGCCAGATTGCCGGTGCCGCCGCGCGCGCGCATCAGCCTGAAAACGGCGGGCGAGCTGCGCTACATCGGGCAGACCAGTACGCGCGGCATCGACCTGCACGACATCGTCACGGGCAATACCCACTTCGGCATCGACACGCGCCTCGACGGCATGGCGTATGCCGTCATCGCCCGTCCGCCCGTGTTTGGCGGCAAGCTGAAAAGCGTGGACAAGACGGCGGCCCTGAAGGTGCCGGGCGTGCTGCGCATCGTCGAACTGGCAGGCAGTCCGCCGCCGGCCATGTTCAATCCGCTGGGCGGCGTGGCCGTCATCGCCAGGAACACCTGGGCCGCCATCAAGGGCCGCGAAGCGCTGGTGCTGGAATGGGAAGATGGCCCGAACGGCGGCTACGATTCGGCCGCCTTCCGCAAGACCCTGGAAGCCGCCGTGCGCCAGCCGGCCAGCCCGGCGCGCGACCAGGGCAAGACGGTGGCCGCCCTGGCCGCCGCGCCCGCCGCGCGCAAGTTCAGCGCCGAATACTATCTGCCCCACCTGGCCCACGCCACCATGGAACCGCCCGCCGCCACCGTGCGCATCGCCGATGGCAAGGCCGAAGTGTGGGCCTGCGTGCAGGCGCCGCAAGCGACGCGCAGCAACGTGGCCAAGGCCCTGGGCCTGGCGTATGACGACGTGACCGTCCACGTGACCCTGCTGGGCGGCGGCTTCGGGCGCAAATCGAAACCCGATTTCGCCGTCGAGGCGGCGCTGCTGTCGAAAGCCATGGATGGCGCGCCCGTCAAGCTGACGTGGACGCGCGACGACGACCTGCAGCACGACTACCTGCACACGGTATCCGTCGAACGGCTGGAAGCGTCGCTGGACGCGCAAGGCATGCCGACGGCCTGGCTGCACCGCACGGCGGCGCCCACCATCACCTCGACCTTTGCCGCCGGGGCGAACAAGCAGGCGCCGTTCGAGCTGGGCATGTCGGCCATCAACGTGCCGTATGCGATTGCGAACATCCGCGTCGAAGTGCCGGAAGTGCCGGCCCATACGCGCATCGGCTGGTTCCGTTCCGTATCGAACATCCCGCATGCCTTCGCCATCCAGTCGTTCACGGCCGAACTGGCCCACGCGGCAGGGAAAGACCACCGCGACTACCTGCTGGCGCTGCTGGGACCGGCGCGCAAGATCAACCCTTCCGACCTGTCCGACGGCTGGAACTATGGCGAAGACCCGGCGAAGTATCCGGTCGATATCGGCCGCATGCGCCACGTGATCGAGCTGGCGACCGCCAAGGCGGGCTGGGGCCGCAAGCTGCCCAAGGGGCGGGGGCTGGGCCTGGCCGTGTCCTACAGTTTCGTTACCTATGTGGCGGCCGTGATCGAAGTGGAGATCAACGCGGCCGGCGAAGTCATCGTGCCGCGGGTCGATATCGCCATGGATTGCGGACCGCAGATCAACCCGGACCGCGTGCGCTCGCAGATCGAAGGCGCTTGCATCATGGGCTTGTCCCTGGCCATGAGCGGCGAAATCAGTTTCAAGAATGGCCGGGTCGAGCAAAGCAATTTCCACGACTACGCCGTACTGCGGGCCGCCGACGCGCCGCGCGTGATCCACACGCACCTGGTGCCGGGCACCCTGGACATGGAGCTGGGCGGCGTGGGCGAGCCGGCCACGCCGCCCATCGCGCCCGCCCTGTGCAACGCCATCTTCGCCGCCACGGGCAAGCGCATCCGCGCCCTGCCCGTGGGCATGCAACTGGCGAAGAAGCGCTAACTGCGGCGCGCGAGGCCTGGCTGCAGCAGCGCGCCGCCGCCACGACGTGCACGCGCCGTGCGCCGCCTGCACGTCGATGGCGCGGAACGGGCCGATGAGCACACCTCGCTGACCATCGATGCGCACCGCCACTTGCGGCCGGTGGTGCATGCGCGCCAATTGACAGAGGATATCGCCCCCTCAACGAAAAAACCGCTGGCCCTCTTGCGAGGAACCAGCGGCTTCGAATTGGTTGCGGGGACAGGATTTGAACCTGTGACCTTCGGGTTATGAGCCCGACGAGCTGCCAGACTGCTCCACCCCGCAGAAGAATTATATACCAAATTGTTGCGCGGCGTAAAGGGCATGATTTGACAATGTCATTCCTGCCCCGCCTGCCGGAGTTGGCCGTTGGGTAAATTCAGGCAGAAATGAAAAAGCCGCCGGTCTTTTGCAAGAGTCGGCGGCTTTCGGTATTGGTTGCGGGGACAGGATTTGAACCTGTGACCTTCGGGTTATGAGCCCGACGAGCTGCCAGACTGCTCCACCCCGCACAAGAATTATAAGGGCAAACAGGTGGCTTAGGCAATAGCTATCTCAACTTCCGCTGCAATAGAGCCATTTAATTAAAAAATCCGGCCAATTGCCGGTTGGCATTGTGTCCGACCGTCACGCCACGCCGCACGCAATCGGTGTACAGTAAGCGTTACACTAGACATCATTCTTTTCCTAAGCCCGCCCATGAAATTCTGCTCCGAATGCGCCCACCCTGTCAGCCTGTCCATTCCGGAAGGCGACAACCGTCCGCGCTATGTCTGCGCCAACTGCGACGCCATCCATTACCAGAACCCGAAAATGGTGGTCGGCTCCATCCCCGTCTGGGAAGAGGATGGACAGCTGCAGGTCTTGCTGTGCAAGCGGGCCATCGAACCGCGCCTGGGCTACTGGACCCTGCCGGCGGGCTTTATGGAAAACGACGAGACGACGTCCGACGCGGCCGAACGCGAAACGGTGGAGGAAGCGGGCGCGCATATCGAACTGGGGCCCCTGTTTTCGCTGCTGAACGTGCAGCGCGTGCACCAGGTGCACCTGTTCTACCTGGCGCGTTTGCGCGACCTCGATTTCGCGCCCGGCATCGAAAGCCTGGAAGTCCGGCTGTTTACGGAAGCGCAGATTCCCTGGGACGACCTGGCCTTCCCCACCATCCGCGCCACCCTGGAACTGTTCTTTGCCGACCGCGTGAAAATCCGCGAAGGCGGCAGCTACGGTGTCCATACGGGCGACATCACGCGCCCGATGGCGCGCACGGATGCCGGGCAAGCCTCCTGACCTCGCTCACGCCGACACCGCATGATTCCCTGGCTCGACATCCACACCCCGTTTCCCGACGTCTCGCGCGCGCTGACCGACGAGGCGCCCGGCCTGCTGGCGGCCGGCGCCGACCTGTCGCCCGCGCGCCTGCTCGACGCCTACCGGCGCGGCATCTTCCCCTGGTTTTCCGAAGGCCAGCCCATCCTGTGGTGGAGCACCGATCCGCGCATGGTGCTGATGACGGCAGAGTTCAAGGTCTCCGACAGCCTGGCCAAGGCGCTGCGCAGGGTCGAGCGCAGCGCCGCCACGGACGGGCGCTGGCAGCTGCGCTTCGACGGCGACTTCGAAGGCGTCATGCGCGCCTGCGCGGCGCCGCGCAAGGATGGCCCGGGCACGTGGATCTCGGACGAGATCATCGCCGGCTACACGGGCTTGCACAAGCTGGGCTACGCGCACTCGTCGGAACTGTGGCTCGATGGCGAACTGGTAGGCGGCGCGTATGGCGTGTCGATCGGGCGCATGTTCTATGGCGAATCGATGTTCGCGCGGGTCACGGATGGCTCGAAGATCGCGCTGGCGCAGCTGGTGCGCTTTTTGAAGGCACGGGGCGTGGCCATGATTGACTGCCAGCAAGAAACAAAACACCTGGCCTCGCTGGGCGCGGCGCCCATTTCGCGCGCGCACTTCCTGGCCCACGTACGCGTCGCTATTGAAGCAGCGCAAATCACCGATTGGCGAGCTGCGCCATCCGCATAAAAAAGCTATGATATCTTCAGGCAGACATTCATTGCCGCGGACAGACCAGACAGGATCAGCATGACGCACCTGAACGAACTACCGTTTGCCACCCTGCAGTTCTACACGACGGCGCCCTACCCGTGCAGCTATCTGGACGACCGCCAGGCCCGCTCGCAGGTGGCCACGCCTTCGCACCTGATCAACAGCGACGTGTATTCGGAACTGGTGCGCAACGGCTTTCGCCGCAGTGGCATTTTTACCTACCGCCCGTACTGCGACGGCTGCCAGGCCTGCATTCCCGTGCGCGTGGTGGCGCAGTCCTTCGCGCCCAACCGCAACCAGCGCCGCGCGTGGAACCGGCATGCCGACCTGCAGGCGGGCGTGGCCAGCCTGTCCTTCCTCGACGAGCACTACGAGCTGTATCTGCGCTACCAGAGCACGCGCCATGCGGGCGGCGGCATGGACCAGGACAGCCGCGACCAGTATGCGCAGTTCCTGCTGCAAAGCAGGGTCAATACGCGCCTGGTGGAATTCCGCGATGCCGCAGGCACCCTGCGCATGGTCAGCATCATCGACGTGCTGGCCGATGGCCTGTCGTCCGTCTACACGTTCTTCGACCCGGACGTGGCGGGCGCCTCGTACGGCACCTACAACGTGCTGTGGCAAATCGCCCAGGCGCAGGAACTGGGCCTGCCCTACATCTACCTGGGCTACTGGATCGCGCAAAGCCCGAAAATGGCCTACAAGATCAACTTCAAGCCGCTGGAAGCGCGCATCAAGGGGCAGTGGGTGGTGATGTAAATCAAACCCAGCATGTAATGCCGGGGTCAGCCCCCCCGCGAGCGTTAGCGCCAAGCTCGGAGCTAACAATCGAGAGGGTCTGACCCCTGCCCTTCAGCTTATTTGCTCTTGTCCGGAAACGCCGGACGCGCAGGCCGCACGGGCGGGTTCTTCGCCAGCTCGACCTGGATCACTTCAATCGCCTTTTCCAGCTGCGGATCGCGGCCCGCGATGACGTCGGCCGGCGTTTGCTCCACTTCGATATCGGGCGGCACGCCTTCGTTTTCCACGCCCCAGCCGTTCTCGCGCGTCCAGAACGCCAGGTTGGGCGCCGTGATGAAGCCGCCATCCATCAGCACGGGGAAGCCGAGGATGCCCACCAGGCCGCCCCAGGTAGCCTTGCCGATCAAGGGACCCATGTTGTTCTTGCGGAACATCCACGGCAGCAGGTCGCCGCCCGAACCGGCCGTCTCGTCGATCAGCATGGCGCGCGGTCCCTGGATGGAGGCGGACGGCGTCTTCATGTCGGCGCCGTAGCGCATGGTCCACCAGGCGATTTCCTTCTTCTGCAGGATCTCGATGTAGTAATCGGCCACGCTGCCGCCGCCATTGAAACGCTCGTCGACGATGATGGCCTGCTTGTCCGCCTGCGGGAAGAAGTAGCGCTTGAAGTAGGTATGGCCCAGGCCCGCCGTATTGGGCACGTACACATACGCCACCTTGCCGCCCGTCGCCGCATTCACCTTGCGCATATTGCCTTCGATCCAGTCGCGGTTGCGCAAGGCATCCTCGGTAGGCACGGGCACCACGGTAATCGTGCGCGCGCCCTTGCCGTCCGCCGATGGCCCCACGGTCAGGTCGATGGCCTTGCCGGCCGTGTTCTCGAAGGCGCTGTACAGATTCGTCGGCGGCAGCAAAGGACGGCTGTCGACGGCCAGCAGGTATTCGCCCGCCTTGACGTTCAGGCCAGGCTCCGTCAGCGGCGCGCGCAGGGCGGGATTCCAGTTCAAGCCGCCATACACCTTCTTGAAGCGGTAATGGCCGTCGCTCACCTCGTAGTCGGCGCCCAGCAAGCCGCCCGGCACCTTCTTCGCCTCGATAAAATCGTCGCCGCCGCCGCCGCGGTGATGGCCCACGGCCAGCTCGCTGCACATCCACTGGATCAACCGGTTCAGGTCGGCGCGGCTGGACAGCTCGGGCAGGAAGACGGCGTACTTGTCGCGCATGGCCTTCCAGTCCACGCCGTGCATGCCCGGGTCATAGAAATAGTCGCGGTTGATGCGCCACACCTCATTGAAAATCTGCGTCCACTCGGCGCGCGGATCGGCCTTCACTTCGATGGCATCGACCTTGATCCTGCCCTCGCCCGGCGCCAGCAGCTTGCCCGTGGCCGACCCCATGGCCCAGTTCTCCTTCTGGCGGTACAGCAGCTTCTTGCCATCGGCCGAGACCTCGAAATCGTCCGCCTCCGCCACCACGGTTTCCGCCTTGCGCTCTTTCAAATCAAAACGCTGCACGGCCTTCTTGCCATCGCTTTCGCGCAGCAGAAAGATCTGTCCCGCAGCGCCGGCCGTCAGGTTGGAAAACTGCGCGGCCGGCAGCGGCAGGTCGACGATGCGCGTGGCGATACCGTCGAAATCGATGGCAATCGGCGCCACGGGCGCCACCGTGACTTTCGGGTCGTCGCGGCCCGTCTTCGGATCGACCTTCGGCTCGCTCTTCGCTTCCGCCTCCCCCTTCGCCGTGTCTTTTTTACTCTCCGCGCCGGCCGCCTTTTCCTCGTCGCTTTCCTTGATCAGCGGCGACGGCAAGTCGCGCCGCAGCACGGCCATCCACACGGTGCGCGTCACCAGGTTGTCTTCGTTCTGCTGCGAGAACCAGTTGTTGCTGGGGCCAGCATTCGTCGAAGCGAAGAAGTACAGGTATTTGCCGCTCTTGTCGAACACGGGCTGGGCCACGTCGGACAAGCCATCGGTCACGGGCATCGACTTGTTCTGCTCGACGGAATAGATATAGGCGCTGCGCGTGTAGGTGGGCGAATTGAGCGTGTAGGCCAGCCAGCGCGAGTCGGGCGCCCACGAGGCGCGCATGCTCTTGTCCACGCCATACATCGGCTCCGTGGCGATTTTTTGCACCTTGCCCGTGCCGACGTCGATCACGTACATGCTCCAGCCATTGTCGGCAAACGCGATCTTCCTGCTGTCGGGCGACCAGACGGCATTGTCATAGAAGCCGCTGCCATTGAGCTTGAACTTGCGTACGGCGCCCTTGCCGTCCTGCGAACGCACGTGCAGTTCATACTCGCCCGACTCGTCCGAAAAATACGCGACCGAGCGGCCATCGGGCGACCAGATGGGCGTGCGCTCGTGGGCGCCGGCCGTCTGCGTCAGGTTGCGCACGTCGCCCTTGTCGGCGGGGATGGTGACGATCTCGCCCCGGTACTCGAATGCCACGCGCGCACCCGAGGGCGAGATCGACGCATCGCGGATGTATTTCGCGTTCTTGACCCAGCGGGGGCGCGCCTGCCCCAGGTCGCTGGCCACGGCGATGGCCAGTCTGTGCGCCTGGCCGCTGGCGATATCAAACGAGTGCAAATAGCCGGCCTGCTCGTAGACGAGCGTGCCGTTCGCCGCCGAGGCGTTCAGCACGGGGAAATCCGTGTGCTGCGTCAGCTGGCGTACGGCCTTCGTCTTCACGTCGTACGCAAACAGGTTGAATTCGCCGTTGCGGTCCGAGCGGAAGTACACGGTATCGCCCAGCCACATGGGGTCGACGTCGTTCGAGCGCGTGGTGGGCTGGGGGATTTTTTCGATGGATTTGTCGGCCGACGAGAAGAGCCACAGCCAGGAATTGGTGCCGCCACGGTAGCGCTTCCACTGCTTGAAGGCGGGCGCCAGCGGGTTGTAGGCGATGCGCTTGCCGTCGGGCGAATAGGCGGCGCGCGAGGCGTTGGGGATGTCCAGCTGGCTTTCCACGCCGCCCGTCACCGGCACCGTAAACAGCTTCTGGAAGCGGTTGTTGAAGGCGGCGCGCGGAGAGGTAAACATCACGGCCTTGCCGTCGGGGGTGAAGGCCTGCGCCAGGTCCGCGCCCGGGTGGAAGGTCAGGCGGCGCGGCACGCCGCCCGCCGCCGCGATCACGTACACGTCCACATTGCCGTCGATGTTCGCGCTATACGCGATCAGGCTGCCGTCGGGCGAGAAGACGGGGTTGGACTTGTCGCCCAGGTCCGAGGTCAGGCGCCGCGCGCCGCCGCCGTCGAGGTTCGACAACCACAGGTCGCCCGCATAGATGAAGGCGATGTGGCGGCTGGAGACGGCCGGTTCGCTCAGCATGCGGGTGTCTTGCGTATTGGGCAGTGCCAGGGCCGGGTGGCTCAGCAGCAGTGCGCTGGCGGCTGCGATGGCCGTCAAGATGCGTGTCTTTTTCAATCGATGTCTCGCTTATGAAGTCAACAGAACAGAGAAGAAACAGGAAAGTCCAAGGCCGGATGCGAATTATCAATGGATCAATATTGCATTTAGCCAACAAGAACTATACACCCGACCGCTGCGTGGAACACGGTAAAATACGGCACTTATTCCGCGCGCCGCCAGCCGTTCCCGGCGGCCCGCACACCTACTCAAAGCGCCCCATGTCTGAAAAATTCCTGTACTCCCTCGCCCGCCCGCTGCTGTTTTCGATGGATGCCGAAGCGGCCCACCATCTCACCCTGCCCGCCCTGAAACGCGCCGCCGCGCTGGGCCTGACGAAGCTGGCCGGCAAACCGGCAGCCGATCCGCGCACGGTGATGGGCATCACCTTTCCCAATCCCGTGGGCCTGGCCGCCGGCCTGGACAAGGATGGCGCCTACATCGACGCGCTGGCCGACCTGGGTTTTGGCTCCATCGAAGTGGGCACCGTCACGCCGCGCGCGCAGGCGGGCAATCCGAAACCACGCATGTTCCGCCTGCCGCAGGCGCAGGGCATCATCAACCGCATGGGCTTTAACAATGGCGGCGTGGACGCGTTTGTCGCCAACGTGCAGGCGTCGAAGTTTTACCAGGAGCGCGCCGGCGTGCTGGGCCTGAACATCGGCAAGAACGCCGACACGCCCATCGAGCGGGCGGCCGACGACTATCTGCTGTGCCTGGAAAAAGTCTATCCCTACGCCAGCTATGTGACGGTGAACATCTCGTCGCCGAACACGAAAAACCTGCGCCAGCTGCAGGGCGCGTCGGAACTCGACGCCCTGCTGTCGCAGCTCAAAGATGCCCAGGCGCGCCTGGCGGACAAGCACAAACGCTACGTGCCGCTGGCCCTGAAAATCGCCCCGGACATGGATGGCGAACAGGTGAAAAGCATCGCCGAGTCGCTCACGCGCCACCAGATCGACGGCGTCATCGCCACCAACACGACCCTGTCGCGCAGCGCCGTGGAAGGCATGCCGCACGGCGCGGAAGCGGGCGGCCTGTCGGGCGCGCCCGTGTTCGAACTGTCGAACAATGTGATCCGCCTGCTGAAGGCGGAACTGGGCGACGCGCTGCCCATCATCGGCGTGGGCGGCATCATGCAGGGCAGCGACGCCATGGCCAAGTTCGAGGCGGGCGCGCAGCTGGTGCAGCTGTACAGCGGCCTGATCTACGCCGGTCCCGCGCTGATCAAGGATTGCGCGCGCGCGCTGCGCGGCAAGCAGGCACGCTAAGGACGGCGCATGGAAAAGATCAAGCTGGGCGCCAGCAGCCTGGAAGTGAGCAGGATCTGCCTGGGCACGATGACCTTCGGCGAACAGAACACGGAAGCCGAAGCGCACAGCCAGCTCGATTACGCGCTGGAGCGGGGCATCAACTTCATCGATACGGCCGAGATGTATCCCGTGATGGCCAGCGCGCAGACGCAGGGCAGCACGGAACGCCATATCGGCAGCTGGCTGAAGAAAAGCGGCAGGCGCGGCGACATCGTGCTGGCCAGCAAGGTGGCCGGGCCGAACTCGCGCATGCACTGGATACGCAAGGGCAGGACGGACCACGACGCGGCCAACATCCGCGCCGCCGTCGAAGACAGCCTGCGCCGGCTGCAGACGGAGCACATCGACCTGTACCAGCTGCACTGGCCCAGCCGCAACCTGCCCATCTTCGGCGCCAGCGTGTACAACCCCCGCAAGGAGCACGCCTCGGTCGCCATCGAAGACACCCTGGCCGTGCTGGGCAAGCTGGTCGACGAAGGCAAGATCGGCCACATCGGCGTGTCGAACGAATCGTCGTGGGGCGTGTGCGAGTTCATCAAGCAGGCCGAACTGAAAGGCTTGCCCCGCATCGTCTCCATCCAGAACCTGTACAACCTGACGGCGCGCCATTTTGAAACGAGCTTGCTGGACGAGACTTGCCACCGGGAAAATGTGGGCTTGCTGGCCTACAGCCCCCTGGCATTCGGCCAGCTGACGGCGAAATACATCGACGATCCGCAGGCCAAAGGCCGCCTGACGCGCTTCCCGGCCGGCTGGAGCCCCCGCTACGTGCGCCCCGCAACCATCGAAGCGGCCACGCAGTATGCGGCGCTGGCCCGCGCGCATGGCTTGACGCCGGCGCAGCTGGCGCTGGCCTGGTGCTATACGCGCTGGTTCGTCGCCTCGACCATCATCGGCGCCACCAGCGTCGAGCAGTTGCGGCAGAATATCGACGCCCACCAGCTCACGCTGTCGCCGGAACTGGTGGCGGCCGTCGACGCCATCCACGCCCAGATACCCAATCCGGGCCAGTAGACGCCCCGCCTGGCGGCGCATGCCGCCGCCAGGCGCCGCCACTCTCATCGCAGATAGTCGTATTTATACAACAGCTGGCAATTTACTGCTGTGCAGCATTGCAGCCTTGCCATGCCCGGTCGTATGCTGGAAACGAGGCCATATGCGCTACTCGCGTCATTTCTACGTGTATCAGATATTTATTGCATATCGATAGACAGAACGATTCGTAAGCGCGCCACGTGCCCGCTGTTAATCTGATTTCATCACCGGACCGCCATGGTCCGTGCATCCCCTAACCGAAGAGATATCGTCGATGAGTTCAAGCACTGTCCGCTCCCAGCTTCCCGCCCTGCCCGTGAAAACCGTTATCGCCGCCAGCCTGATCGCCTGCTTCGGCCTGCCCATGCAGGCGCAAGCGCAGCAAGAGCTGCCGGCCGAAGGCGAATTGCAATCGGTGGTGGTCACCGGCACCTTCGCCAAGAACCGCCGCACCATCGATTCCGAGTCGCCGATCGACATCCTCACCTCGCGCGACCTGCAAAGCACGGGTTCGGCCGAACTGGCCACCGTGCTGGCGCGCCTGCTGCCATCGCTGAACTTTGCCCGCGCCACGGGCGCCGACGCCAGCGACGCCGTGCGTCCGGCCCAGTTGCGCGGCCTGTCGCCCGACCAGACCCTGGTGCTGGTGAACGGCAAGCGCCGCTATACCTCGGCCGTCGTCAACGTCAATGGCTCGCTGGGCCGCGGCTCGGCGCCCGTCGACCTGAACGCCATTCCCCTGGCCGCCATCGACCACGTGGAAGTGCTGCGCGACGGCGCCGCGGCCCAGTACGGCTCCGACGCGATTGCCGGCGTGATCAACATCATCCTGAAAAAAGGCGCGGCCGGCGGCGATATCGAAGTGGGCTATGGCCAGACGCAGGAACGCGACGGCAAGCAGAAATCCATCAAGGGTTCGGCCGGCTTCAAGCTGGGCGACGACGGCTGGGTGCGCGTCTCGGCCGAAGTGGCGGAACGCGATCCGACCAACCGCGCCGGCGCCGATTTCCGCAATCCGCTGGAACCGCGCTATGGCAAGGTCAACCAGCGCTATGGCGACCCGGAAAGCAAGCCGGCGACGATTTTCCTCAACAGCGAATATCGCATCAATGACAGTGTGGACTGGTACGCCTTCGGCAATTACGGCAAGCGCGACACCTCGGCCGCCGCCACGTGGCGCACGGCCCTGATCCCGGACCCGAACAATGCAAAGCTGTTCGTGCAGCGCACGCCGATCTTCCCGGAAGGCTTTTTGCCTTTGCAAAACAGCACGCTGACGGACCAGTCCCTCGTCACGGGCTTGCGCGGCGAAGCGGCCGGCTGGCGCTGGGATGCCAGCCTGAACTACGGCAGCAACAAGTTCGAGCTGGACCTGGACAACACCGTCAACCAGTCGCTGGGCGCGAACAGCCCCACGCATTTCTATGCCGGTTCGCTGAAAAACGAACAGACCGTCTTCAACCTCGATGCGGCGCGCGAATTCCCCGTCGCCGCCTTCTCCGGCCCGCTGACGGTGGCCGTGGGCGCCGAAGCGCGCCATGAAAAATACAGCATCGGCGCCGGCGACGCAGCGTCGTACACGGGAGGCGGCTCGCAAGGCTTTGCCGGCTTCCGTCCTGCCAACGCTGGCAGCCATTCGCGCCACAACGAATCGATCTATGTCAACCTGGAAGCGGAAGCGACAAAAAACCTGTCCGGCGGCGTGGCCCTGCGCCATGAGCGCTACAGCGATTTCGGCAGCACCACCTCGGCCAAGGGTTCGGCCCGCTACGCGTTCACGGACGCCCTGTCCCTGCGCGGCACCGTGTCGAGCGGCTTCCGCGCGCCATCGCTGGCGCAGCAGTACTACACCATCACCACCACCAACTTCCAGGTGGTCAATGGCACCAATACGGCCATCGAGACGGGTACCTTTGCCGTCAACACGCCGCAGGCGCGCGCCCTCGGCGCACAGGACCTGAAACCGGAAAAGGCCCGCAACTACAGCCTGGGCCTGCAATTCCAGCCCAACCGCAACTTCACCACCAGCATCGACGCCTACCGCATCGACATCGACAACCGCATCCTGTTCTCGGCCAACCTGGCGCTGAACGACAAGCTCAAGAGCCAGCTGGCGGCGCAAGGCACGCCCGTGGGCGCGGCGCGCTACTTCACCAACGCCGTCGATACGCGCACGGAAGGCGTGGACATCGTCAGCACCTACCGCATCGACCTGCAGGACAAGAACCGCCTGGACCTCACCGCGGCGTACAACCACAACAAGAGCACGGTACAAAAAATCGCCGACAATCCGGCCATCCTGACGGCCAACAACCTGAAACTGATCGACCGCCAGAGCATCGACCGCATCACGGTGGCGTCGCCGAAGGACAAGTTCAGCCTGGCCGCCGACTACAGCTTCGGCATCTGGAATGCGCACGGCGTCGTGACGCGCTACGGCAGCTTCACCGTGCCGCAAAACGACGTCAAGCTGGACCAGACGTATGACCCGCAATGGGTGCTGGACCTGTCCGGTTCCGTGAAGCTGGACAAGAACTGGCGCCTGGTGGCCGGCATCGACAACGTCACCAACCGCTACCCGGCGCAAGTGACCAGCAACGGCAACCTGAACGTCAACGGCACGCAGCCCTACAGCATCTTCGCGCCGAACGGCTTCAACGGCCGCTACTACTACGCCAAGGCCGGCTACAGCTGGTAAGCGCCGCAGCAGCAATGCAAAGGGAGGCCTCGCGCCTCCCTTTTTTCGTTTACCGTTCGTCGTTGGTATCGGGATCGCCGCCCTGGCGATGCTCGCCGTCGAGCAGCGCCAGCGCCGCCAGGTCGTCACCGTCGAGGGCAAAGTCGAAGACGGCCAGGTTTTGTGCCATGCGTGCCGGGTCCTGCGATTTCGGGATCGCCACCAGGCCGTGCTGCACATGCCAGCGCAGCAGGATTTGCGCGGCCGTACGGCCGTGCTTCTGCGCCAGGCGCAGCACGGTGGCATCCTGCAGCAGCGCGCCGCGTCCCAGCGGGCTCCATGACTCGATGACGATGCCCTGCCGCGCATGCCAGGCGCGCAAGGCCGCCTGCGTGAAGTCCGGGTGCAGCTCGAGCTGGTTCACGGCGGGCAGCACGCCCGTCTCCGCCAGCAGGCGTTCGATATGCGCGGGCTGGAAATTCGACACGCCGATCGAGCGGATGCGCCCTTCCCCGCGCAGGCGCACGAAGGCGCGCCACGTGTCCACATACAGGCCCCGCATGGGCAGCGGCCAGTGGATCAGGTACAGGTCGAGGTAATCCGTGCCCAGCGCGGCCATGGTGGCGTCGAAGGCGCGCAAGGTCGTATCGTAACCGTGTTCGCTGCCGCGCAGCTTGCTGGTGATCGCCACCTCGCCGCGCGGCAGGCCGCTGGCGGCGATGCCGCGGCCCACGCCCGTTTCATTGCCGTAGCGGGCCGCCGTATCGATCAGGCGGTAGCCGCAGGCCAGCGCCGCCCGCACGGCCGCCTCCGCCTGCGCATCGTCTAGCGGCCAGGTGCCAAAGCCGATCTGCGCGATGCGCCGGCCATCGTTGAGGGGTAAATGGGGGATCGTTGCGTCCGTCATGCCTGTCCTTGTGTGAGAGGGGGAACGGCCATCATACGGCTTGCGCGCGCGGCGTGCTTTCAGGCGTGCAATCGGCTACCATGGGCTTTCTTTCCCGACGACGGATCACCATGCCCAGCTGGCACCTGGCCGACGCAGCCGAACTGGCGGCGCGCCATCCCTACACCTTCTATACATCGCCGCCCGAGGCCATCGCCCAGGTGCGCCCCGGCGACGTGGTCAAGCTGATCTTCGCCTTCCACAGCGACGACCCGCACGCGCCGGGCGCCGAGCGCATGTGGGTGCTGGTCGATACGGTGGACGCCGGCGGCCAGTTCACGGGCAAGCTCGACAACACGCCCGCCTACATCCGCGACCTGCACGCGCAAGACCCCATCGCCTTCGCGGCACGCCACATCATCAATACGCAGCACGACGATGACGATAACCTCGTCAAGCGCTATGCGGGCCTGTGCTTCGTCACGAAAAGAGTGCTGGAAGACGGCGCGCCCGTCGGCTACCTGTACCGCGAGGAGCCGGACACCGCCGACGACAGCGGCTGGCGCTTCACGGCCAACGACGAGAGCGACGACTACATCAACGACAGCGCCAACGTGGCCCTCGTCTCGCTGGGCGTCGTGCTCAGCGTGGATGACCGTTTTATTGCGCTGCTGGACGCTCCCACCGGGGCGGCCTATGCCTTCGACCATAACACCCAACAATTCATGGCGGTTGACGAATGACAAGTGATGAACTGAAAGACGTTTGCGCGGCCCTGCCCGGCGCGCAAGCCGTGCTGTACGGCCCGCCGTCGAACATCCTCGTGTATGAAGTGAGCGGCAAGAAATTTGCCTATTTTAAGACCAGCACCCCCGAGCAGTGGCGCTTCAGCCTGCGCGCCAGCGCCGAGCGCTTCATCGAACTGACGGACATGCCGGGCGTCAAGCCGGCCCGCTACATGGGCCGCTTTCACTGGGTGACCATCGTCGACGTGGCGCGCTTCCCCGCCGATTACCTGCTGGAACTGCTGCAGGATTCCCACGCGCGCGCCGTGGCCAGCCTGACGCGCGCGCAGCGGGCCGCGCTCGCGCCAGCTTAAAGCGGCTCTTCGCCCGCCATGGCGCGATCGATGTCTTCGCGCGTCAGGTCCGGCGCCAGTTGCAGGATGAACTCGTAGGCATACGCGCGCAGGTAGGCGCCGCGGCGCACGGCCAGGCGCGTCGTGTTGGTGGCGAACAGATGCGACGCTTCCACGGCCCGCAGCCCCTTGTCGCGGCCATGGTCGAAGGCCATGGAGGCGACGATGCCCACGCCCAGGCCCAGCGCCACGTATTGCTTGATGACGTCCGAATCCATGGCCGTCAGGATGATGTCGGTGGCCACGCCCGCCTTGGCGAACGCATCGTCGATATGGCCGCGGCCCGTGAAACCCTTGTCGTAGGTAATCAAGGGATATTTCGCCAGGTCTTCCAGGCGGATGGGCGAATGCTCGAGCAGCGGGTGGCCGTCCGGCACGACGATCAGATGGCTCCAGCGGTAGCACGGGAACGACACGAGGTCGGGGAACTGGCTCAGGCCTTCCGTGGCGATGCCGATATCGGTCTTGCCCGACAGCACCCATTCCGCGATGTGCTCGGGCGCGCTTTGTTGTAGCGCGATACGCACGTCGGGGAAGGCGGCGCGGAAGCCCTGCACCACTTTCGGCAGCGCATAGCGGGCCTGCGTGTGCGTGGCCGCCACGGACAGGGTGCCGCTGGTCTGGCCGCTGTATTCGAGGCTGGCCTGCTGCAGGTTTTCCGCTTCGATCAAGAGGCGGTCGACGATTTTCAGGATGCCCTTGCCCGGCTCCGTCAAGCCCGTCAATCGCTTGCCGTTGCGCTCGAAGATGACCACGCCCAGCTCGTCTTCCAGTTCGCGGATCTGCCGGCTCACGCCCGGCTGCGACGTGAACAGGGCGTTGGCCACTTCCGTCAGGTTATAGCCGCGGCGGGCCGCTTCGCGGATCGATCGCAGTTGTTGAAAGTTCATGGTGTTCCAGTATGTGAGTTAACTTTGCGACACCTGACAAAACCGTAGCGAGCGGCAGTGATTTGTGGCTAAGAAGCGCAACCGTACTAAAGTACGGTGAGCATCGCAGGCCGCAAAGCGCGACGCGCAGTAGGTTTGGTCAGGTGTTATCTTGCTGTCGGTTCGACGAACACGTGCAGGCGTTTCGGGCGCACGACCAGGGTTTCGCCCTCTTTCAGCTGCAGATGGCTGAAACGCTCGTTCGACATCACCGCTTCGATCAGTTCACTGTTATCGACGCGCTGCAGGTCCAGCTGGGCCAGCGGGCCGATGGCATGGGCGCGGCTCAGTTTCACGACGATGCCTTCCGCACCCTGCGTGTAGCGGTCGATTTCCAGGTCGTGCGGACGCACATAGGCCGTGCCCTTGCTGTCGCTCACGCCCGCGTAATCGGGTACCTCGAAGCTGGCGTCGCCCGTGGCCATCACGCCGTCATGCACCCTGCCGTGGAACAGGTTGACGTTGCCGAGGAAGCCATACACGAACGGCGACGCGGGGTGGTTGTAGACTTGCTCCGGGGAACCGAGCTGCTCGACGGTGCCCTTGTTCATCAGCACCACCTGGTCCGCCACTTCCAGCGCTTCTTCCTGGTCATGCGTGACGAAAATACTGGTGACGTGCAAGTCGTCGTGCAGGCGGCGCAGCCAGCGGCGCAATTCCTTGCGCACCTTGGCATCGAGGGCGCCGAACGGTTCGTCCAGCAGCAGCACGCGGGGCTCGACGGCCAGGGCGCGCGCCAGGGCGATGCGCTGGCGCTGGCCGCCCGACAGCTGCGGCGGATAGCGGTCGGCCAGCCAGTCCAGTTGCACCAGTTCCAGCAAATCCTTCACTTTGCGGCGAATCTGGTCTTCCGACGGGCGCTCGCTGCGCGACTTCACGCGCAAGCCAAACGCCACGTTCTCGAACACGGTCATGTGCTTGAACAGCGCGTAATGCTGGAACACGAAACCGACCTGCCGCTCGCGCACATGGCGGTTCGACGCGTCTTCCGCATCCAGCAGCACCTGGCCGCTGTCCGGATGTTCGAGGCCGGCGATGATGCGCAGCAAGGTGGTCTTGCCGCAACCGGACGGGCCCAGCAGGGCCGTCAGTTCGCCGGCGGGAAAGTCCAGCGAGATATTGTCGAGGGCGACGAAATCGCCGAAGCGTTTATTGATGTTTTTAACTGCGATGGTCATGATCAGTGCTCCGTGGAACGTAAGGCGGAATCGTCGGCGTTGCTCTCGTTCAAACGCCACTCAATAAAGGCTTTCAGGGCCAGGGTCACCAGGGCCAGCAGGGCCAACAGGGAGGCGACGGCAAACGCGGCGGCGAAGTTGTACTCGTTGTACAGAATCTCCACTTGCAGCGGCATGGTGTTCGTTTCGCCGCGGATATGGCCGGACACCACGGACACGGCGCCGAACTCGCCCATGGCGCGGGCATTGCACAGGATCACGCCATACAGCAGACCCCACTTGATGTTCGGCAAGGTCACGCGACGGAAGGTATTCCAGCCCGAGGCGCCCAGCACGATGGCGGCCTCTTCCTCTTCGCTGCCCTGCGACTGCATCAGCGGGATCAGCTCGCGCGCTACAAACGGGAAGGTGATGAAGATGGTGGCCAGCACGATGCCGGGCACGGCAAACAGGATCTTGATGTCGTGCGCCTGCAGCCAGGGACCGAACCAGCCCTGGGCGCCAAACATCAGCACATAGATCAGGCCGGAGATCACGGGCGAGACGGAAAACGGCAAGTCGATCAGGGTCAGCAGGATGCTCTTGCCGCGGAAGTCGAACTTGGCGATACACCACGAGGCAGCCACGCCAAACACCAGGTTCAGCGGCACAGCGATGGCGGCCGTGATCAGGGTCAATTTAATGGCGGAAATCGCATCCGGATCGATGATGGCGGCGATGTACGCTTCCCAGCCCTTCTTGAACGCTTCCGCAAACACGGCCACCAGGGGCACGATGAGGAAAGCCGTCAGGAACAGCAGGGCGACGGCGATCAGGACCGTGCGCACCCACAGCGGTTCCAGCACGACGGGGCCGACATTCGGCTCGAAACGGCGCGCCGCTTTGGGCAGCGCATCTTGCGCGCTGGCGACGGCAGTAATATTCGTACTCATGATTTCTTCGCCTTTCCGCGCGTCCATGCTTGCAGCAGGTTAATCGTCAACAACAGCAGGAAGGACACCACCAGCATCACCACGGCAATGGCCGTGGCGCCCGCGTAATCGTATTGTTCCAGCTTGGTAATAATGAACAGCGGCGTGATTTCCGACACCATCGGCATATTGCCGGCGATAAAGATCACGGAACCGTACTCGCCCGTGGCGCGGGCAAACGCCAGCGCAAAGCCCGTCAGCAAGGATGGCAGGATGGTGGGGAAGATGACGCGGATAAACGTCTGCAAGGAATTGGCGCCCAGGCTGGCGGCCGCTTCTTCCAGTTCCTTTTCCGCGTCTTCCAGCACCGGTTGCACGGTGCGCACGACGAAGGGCAAGCCGATGAAGGTCAGCGCCACCACCACGCCCAGCGGCGTGAACGCCACCTTGATGCCCAGCACGCCTTCGATGAACTGGCCGAACCAGCCGTTCGACGAATACAGGGCCGTCAGGGTGATGCCGGCCACGGCCGTCGGCAAGGCGAACGGCAGGTCGACCAGCGCGTCGATGATGCGCTTGCCGGGGAATTTGTAACGCACCAGCACCCAGGCCAGGATGCCGCCGAACACCACGTTCAACAGGGCCGCGATCAGCGAGGCGCCAAACGTCAGCCGGTACGACGCCATTACGCGGTCGGACGTGACGGCGCTGAAGAAGGCGTCCCACGTCATGGTGAAGGTTTTCAGAAATACCGACGACAGCGGAATGAGAACGATCAGGGCCAGGTAAAAGAGCGTGAAGCCCAGTGACAGCTTAAACCCCGGCATGACCCGAAACGGCGCGCCGCGCGCCTTGAGCGGCGCTGCTGATGCTGATACTGCAGACATAGAAACCCCTTCTTATTACATTTTTGAGTTATAGAGTGCAATATTCACATGCAATCGTTATAAAAAGAACTAACCATTTCTCATTTGCTTAGATGGATTTTGCATACTTGGCAGCAAATGGCACGGGCGAAAAAAAACGCACCGGACAGGTGCGTTTTTGCTTCTTAGACATATTCATACCCGAGACAAATGCTGGGGTCAGACCCCGAGGGGGAATGCGTCCCAATGGGACGCATTCCGATTGCGAAGCAACTGACCCTGGTCTTACGGTGCTCTTATTTGTTCGGCTGCGGCGTCAGGCGCAAGTATGGCTTGGCGGCCGTAAATCCCTTCGGATACTTCTGCTTGATCACGTCCGGGTCTTGCACGGTCAGCGGAATGATGACGTCGTCGCCATCTTTCCAGTTGCCGGGCGTGGCCACGGTATAGCCGTCCGTCAGTTGCAGGGCGTCGATGACGCGCAGGATTTCATTGAAGTTGCGGCCCGTGCTCAGCGGATACGTGAGGATCAGCCGGACTTTCTTGTTCGGGTCGATGATGAAGACGGAACGCACGGTGGCCGTGACGGATTGCTCCGGGTGGATCATGTCGTACAGCACCGACACTTTCTTGTCGACGTCGGCGATGATGGGGAAGCCCACCACCGTGTTCTGCGTCTCTTCGATATCCTTGATCCAGCTCTTGTGCGACTCGGCCGCGTCCACGGACAGGGCGATGGCCTTCACGTTGCGCTTGTCGAATTCCGGCTTGAGCTTGGCCGTCAGGCCCAGTTCCGTCGTGCACACGGGGGTAAAGTCGGCCGGGTGGGAAAACAGCACCACCCAGGAATTGCCAGCCCACTCGTGGAACTTGAGCGGGCCGATCGAGCTGTCTTGTTCAAAATCAGGGGCGACATCGCCCAGGCGTAAAGTCATCGTGATCTCCTTGAAAGGTTGTGTAGCGGGATGTTCGTCGTCTCAGGCTGCCTGACGGTGGCGCTTGTCGCTTTGCGCCAGATCAAACAGCGTTTGCAGCTGCGCCTGGCCGTAGACCCAGTCGCCAAGGCGCGACTCGGCGTTGATATGGCCCAGCGCACCGCCATCAATATACTTGCAATTCCAGCGCCGTGCCCACTGGGCCGCGTGTTCGGCCGTCATCCACGGGTCCGTCTGGCTGGCGATCAGGATGCCGGGGCAAGGCAGGCGCTTGTGCGGCAAGGCCTTCGCCACGCCGAACTTGTCCGGATCGGCCGGTCCCACCAGCAGCACGCCGGCCACGCCCTGCGGGTCGCGGGCCAGGCTGTGCGCCGTCGTCAGGCAGCCGAAGCTGTGGGCGACGATCAGGGTCGGGCGCGCATCCTGGCGCCGCGCCTGGTCCAGGCGCGCCGACCAGCTGGCCAGGTCGGGAGTGTTCCAGTCATCCTGCTCGACCCGCTCGAATTGCGGATACAGGCGCTGCCAGCGGCTTTGCCAGTGCTCGGGACCGCTGTTATGCAAGCCCGGCACGATCAATACCCGGTAATCGGAAAAGCTGCGCAGCGCCATGATGTGTCCTTGCGTGATCGATTCCGGCAAGCGTAGCCGCCTGCCGGTGAAGATTACTTCGGCTGATAGATCTGGTCGAAGATGCCGCCGTCGGCAAAGTGCGCCTTCTGTGCTGCCGTCCAGCCGCCCGCCGCTTGCTCGATGGTGAACAGGTTAACCTTGGCAAATTGGGACGCGTATTTCTTCGCCGCCTTGTCCGTTGCCGGACGGTAGTAATTCTTGGCGATGATGTCTTGCGCTTCGTCCGTGTACAGGTAGTTCAGGTAAGCCTCGGCCACCTTGCGCGTACCGTGCTTGTCGGCAAACTTGTCGACGACGGCGACGGGCGGCTCGGCCAGGATGCTGACGGAAGGCGTGATGATGTCGAACTTGGTCGGGCCCAGTTCCTTGACGGCCAGGTAAGCTTCGTTTTCCCAGGCGATCAGCACGTCGCCGATGCCCCGTTCGACGAAGGTGGTGGTGGCGCCGCGCGCGCCGGAATCGAGCACGGGCACGTTCTTGTACAGTTTGCCCAGGAAATCCTTGGCCTTCGCTTCATTGCCGCCCGGCTGGCGCAGCGCGTAGCCCCAGGCAGCCAGATGGTTCCAGCGGGCGCCGCCCGAGGTTTTCGGATTCGGCGTGATGACGGAGACGCCCGGCTTGATCAGGTCGTTCCAATCCTTGATGCCTTTCGGATTGCCCTTACGCACGAGAAACACGATGGTCGAGGTGTACGGCGAGCTGTTGTGCGCCAATCGCTTTTGCCAGTCGGCCGCCAGCAGCTTGTGCTCGGCCAGCGCATCGATGTCATAGGCCAGGGCCAAGGTGACCACGTCCGCTTCCAGGCCGTCGATGACGGCGCGCGCCTGCTTGCCGGAACCGCCGTGCGATTGCTTGATCTTGACGTTGTCGCCCGTCTTGCCTTTCCATTCCTTGGCAAATGCCGTGTTCACATCCTGGTACAGCTCGCGCGTCGGGTCATACGACACGTTGAGCAGGGTGATATCGGCAGCCTGCGCTGTTTGCAGAATGGCAAACGCGCTGATGGCGGCGGCAATGATGATTTTTTTCGACAGCATCTAAGATCCCCGTGTGGTTGAACTTTCAGAGCCACCAGATTACGGCGCAACGGCCGCAAAGAGAACGAAGCGTTTCGCCGTTTGATATACATTTTTCGCATATGGACGGCGTGCAACGGGGATAAAGCGGTTAATAGAAACGGTTAAATAATACGACGGCCCAGGTGGCGAAGGCCAGGATGCAGGTGAGCAACACGGCGGCGCTGCCGAAGTCCTTGGCGTTTTTCGACAGCGGGTGGCGGTCCAGCGAGATGCGGTCGACCACGGCTTCCAGCGCGGAATTGATCAGTTCGACGATCAGGACCAGCAGCAGCACGCCGATCAGCACCAGTTTTTCGAAGGCGGAGATACGCAGCAGCAAGGCGATCGCGGTGCCGACGACGAACAGGCCCAGTTCCTGGCGAAATGCGTGTTCATGGCGCCAGGCCGCCTTCAAGCCATCGAGCGAGTAGAAAAAGGCGGAGAAAATCCGTTTCAAGCCACTTTTACTCTTGAATTCATTTACAGGTTGCATAGTTTTCCACGGTGTCCAGCGAGTGCGATACCCACATTATGGGGTCCGGAATAGGAATTGTGACAATTTTTTCGCTGAATATCTCGGAACATTTCACTATTTTTTCACATCATGGTATAAAGATGCATGAATACTGCATTGCACCAAATCCATCATGAAAATTGAACCGGTCGCTGCCCCGAAGACGACGATCCAGGTGATCGAACGCATGGTCGCCCTGCTCGATGCCCTGGCCAAATATTCCGACCCGGTCAGCCTGAAGGAATTGTCGAAAGTTTCCGGGCTGCACCCTTCGACGGCGCACCGCATTCTCAACGACATGGTGCTGACGCGCTTTGTCGACCGCATCGAACCGGGCACCTACCGACTGGGCATGCGCCTGCTGGAACTGGGCAATGTGGTGAAAAGCCGCCTCAGCGTGCGCGAAGCGGCGCTGGACTTCATGCGCCAGTTGCACAAGAAAACCCAGCAAACGATCAACCTGTCCGTGCGCCAGGGCGACGAGATCGTCTACATCGACCGCGCCTTTTCCGAGCGCTCGGGCATGCAGGTGGTGCGCGCCATCGGCGGGCGCGGCCCGCTGCACCTGACCTCGACGGGCAAGCTGTTCCTGTCCGTCGACGAGCCGAAAGCCATCCGCGCCTACGCCACGCGCACGGGCCTGGCCGGGCACAACAAGAATTCCATCACGGATCTGCAGAAACTCGAGCGCGAGCTGAGCCTGGTGCGCGAACGCGGCTATGCGCGCGACAATGAAGAGCTGGAACTGGGCGTGCGCTGCATGGCCGCCGGCATCCGCGACGACTCGGGCAAGCTGATCGCTGGCCTGTCGATCTCGGCACCGGCCGACCGCTTGCAGGATGAGTGGCTGGTGGACCTGGTGGAGACGGCAAACCAGATTTCCGTGACCTTGGGATTCATTCCTCAAGACTGAGAACGCCTGACCAAACCTGCTGCGCGGCGCGCTTTGCGGCCTGCGATGCTCACCGGCTCGGCGCCCCCGTACAGAGTACGGTTGCGCTTCTTAGCCACAAATCACTACCGCTCGCTACGGTTTTGTCAGGCGTCGTAACGATAGCCTTGTGCATTAACCACCGGGCAGGCTCATGTTGGCAGGCTTGAGTGCCTCCAGCCACTTGCGCATGCGTCCCGCATCGGCCGTGCGCGACTGTTTGCCCTTGGAATCGAGGAAGACCATGATCACGGCCCGTCCTTCGATGACGGCCTGCATCATCAGGCAACGTCCCGCCTCATTGATGAAACCCGTCTTTTGCAAGCCGATCTCCCAGCCGGGATTGGCGACCAGATGATTCGTATTGCCAAACTGCATCGGCTGCCCGCTGGCTTCCACGATGGCTTTCGGGTCCGTCGAGTACTCGCGCAGCAGCGGATGGCGGAAGGCGGCCATGGCCAGCTTGCCCAGGTCGCGCGCGCTGGCCACGTTCATTTTCGACAAGCCGCTGGAATCGACGTAATGCGTATCCATCATGCCCAGCTGGCGCGCCTTGCTGTTCATCGCATCGACAAACGCGGGCAAGCCGCCCGGATAATTGCGGCCCAGGGCCGAGGCGGCGCGGTTTTCCGAACTCATCAGGGCAATGTGCAGCATATTGGCGCGCGTCAATTGCGCGCCCACTTTCAGGCGTGAGCTGCTGAACTTGGCGCGGTCGACGTCCTCGTCCGTGATCGTCAGCACCTCATCCATGTCCTGATGCGCTTCGACCACCACCAGGCCTGTCATCATCTTGGTGATGGAGGCGATGGGCAAGGCGACATTGGAATTCTTTTCAAACAGCACTTCCGAATTGGCTTGGTCCAGCACCAGCGCCACGCTGGACTTCAGATCGAGCGGATCGCGCGTGAGGTTCAGGCCCGCCAGGTCGCCCATGGTAGGCATCGGTGCTGCCATCGGCACGGCCACGCTGCTGACTTTCTGATAGATGACCTTGCGCTTGCCGCGCACCATGACGACCCGGCGCACGGTCTTTTCGCGCGGCGCGGCCGTCGCGCCCTTGCGCAGCACGACCTTGACTTTCTTGGTATTGTGTTTCTTGGAGGCTGAGGATTTGCCGTTCGCGTCCTTGGCGTGCACGGCCGCAGCCGGCGCCAGCGCAAACAGCAGGGAAGCCAGGACACCCAGCGCAAGTTTAAACTTAGCCATTCGATAATTCCCCGTGAAGCTGTTGCCTTATTGCAGTGTAGCGAAATGCAGAGCAATCGCAAGCCAATTTAACAGTTAGGACAGTATTTATTGCAGCAATGGAATATAAATCGTTGGCGATCAGCAAACAAACTCATCCTTAGCCAGCTATTTGCCTGTGCCGATCGCTGGCATGTCTATTTGTCCATGAATTTAACAAAGCCGGCCAGCGGCTCGCGTTCCGTGCTCAGGCGGTTCTCGATCTTGTCCGGGTCGGCAAAGCCGAGGGCCATGCCGCACACCACCATTTCGCTGGCCGGCACGCCCAGTTCGTCGCGGATGATGTCATGGTAATGGATGAAAGCCGCCTGCGGGCAGGTATCGAGTCCCCGCGCACGGGCCGCCAGCATGATATTTTGCAAAAACATGCCGTAATCGAGCCAGGAACCCTGTTCCAGCACCCGTTCGATGGTGAAGATCAGGCCCACGGGCGCATCGAAAAACTGGAAATTGCGTCCATGCTGGGCCGCCATGCCGGCCGTATCGCCCCGTTCCAGGCCCAGCAGCTGATACAGGTCCAGGCCGATCTTGCGGCGGCGTTCGATGAATGGCGCCGTCCACTGGCGCGGGTAATAAGTATACGACGCCGTACGGGCGGGCGCATCGGGTGCCTTGGGTGCGGCGTAGGCGGCCAGGATGCGGCGCGACAGGCGCAGGCGCGCCTCGCCCGACAGCACGTACACTTTCCATGGCTGCATGTTGGCGCCCGAGGGCGCGCGCGCCGCCACTTCCAGGATGCGCGCGATATCGTCCTGCGCCACCGGCGTGGGCAAAAAGGCGCGCACCGACCGGCGCGACACGATGACGGCGTCGACGGCTTGCTGCGCCGACGGTGTTTCAGATGCTTGCTTGTTCACTGCCCTGCTCTCCTGCTTGTTCTCGACTGACTGTCATGCGCTATTTCTTGACCACGAATACCACGCCGACCACGGCCACCAGCATGCCGGCGATGCCCAGCATATTAAAGGCTTCGCCAAACATCAGCCAGGCCATCACGGCCGTCGTGGGCGGCGTCAGGTACAGCAAGCCCGTCACTTTCGTCGCGTCGCTGCGGCGGATCAGGGCGAACAGCAGGAAGATGGCGCCGATGGACAGCACGAGTACCGACCACAGCAAGGCGCCGATGAAATTCGCCGTCCATTGCACATTGCTGAAATGCAAGTCCAACCCTTCGTAATACAGGGCGAACGGCAACACCACGACGATGGAAGCCGCAAACTGCACCACCGTGCCCGTGCGCAAGTCGAACTGCGGGCAGTGGCGTTTTTGATACATGGTGCCGGCCGTCATCGACAGCAGCGCAAACACGCACAGCAGCACGCTTTCCACGCTCAGTCCCACGAGGTTGATCTTCGCGTACACCACCAACGCCACGCCCAGCAAGCCAAAGAACAGGCCCAGCCACTGGCGCGGGCGCACGGATTCGCCGATCAGGGGTGCGGCGCAGGCCGTCAGCACGGGTTGCATGCCGACAATTAGCGCAGAGAGGCCGGCCGGCATGCCCAGCTTGATGGCGCACCAGACGCCGGCCAGGTAGCCGGCCTGCATCAGAATGCCGGCCACGGCGATCTGGCGGAACTGCCCCACGGGCCACGGCGCGCGCAAGATCAGCACCAGCGGCAGCAAAATGACCAGCACGCCCAGGAAGCGCAGCAGCAAAAAGGTCAGCGGCGGCGCGTATGGCAAGCCGAACTTGGCCACGATAAAACCTGTGCTCCATAACAACACGAAGAAAGCGGGCAAGGCCATCGGCGCCACGGTGGTCAGGAAAGAAGCTTTGGGGGCTTGGCCGCTGGCGCCAGCCGCGGCGGGAAGATTGGACATGGTATCGACTCGGAAACGGGATACTCACCGGGGCGGTGCGCCGGTGCGGGAGCCAAAGTCTAGCATGCTGCGCCGCACCCGTCCTGAAAGGCGGGGAAATAATGGTTTAGGGCTAAACCATTAGCACTCAGAAATCAAATATTTCTCTTTAGAAACAATGGCTTTTGACCCAAATCTATTCAATTGTTGCATCGCACAAGAATCGCTTGACTTCGTTTTTTTTAACCGTAGAATAGGGTTTGTTGCGTTGCACAATTCTTGTTCAGCTTGAAAAATTTAGATTCACCTGCTTTCCCAAACGGTACACGCAGCATCAAATTAACCAGATTTCGATTTTTTGGAGATTTATATGTTTTCAATTCCTGAGCAATTTTCGTCCGCTACCAAAGCCAACCTGGAAGCCCAGTTCGCCCTGTTCTCGTCGCTGACGGGCAAGGCCTTCGAAGGCATCGAAAAGATCGTCGAACTGAACCTGACCGCTGCCAAGGCAACCCTGGAAGAATCGACCGCCGCCGCCAAGCAATTGCTGTCGGCAAAAGATCCACAAGAATTCTTCTCGCTGAGCGCTGCTCAAGCCCAGCCTAGCGCAGAAAAAGCCATCGCCTACGGCCGCCACCTGGCTGCCATCACGTCCGGCACGCAAGCTGAATTCAGCAAAGCGGCTGAGTCGCAAATCGCTGAAACCAACCGCAAAGTCATTTCGCTGGTGGAAGAAGTCACCAAGAATGCCCCAGCCGGTTCGGAAAACGCTGTTGCCATCCTGAAAAGCGCCATCGGCAATGCCAATGCTGGCTACGAGCAATTCTCGAAAACCAGCAAGCAAGCCGTCGAAGCCATCGAAGCGAACCTGGCATCGGCCGTGAACCAGTTCACGCAAGCGGCTGAAAAAGTCGTGCCGCGCGCTGCCGCCAAGTAATTACCAAACGGCCGCTGCGGCGGCCGCTGTTACCAGCTCCTCCAGGCGTCCATCCCGTACTTCCCCGACGGATGCCATTATGCCCCGGCCCAGCTGGGGCATTTTTTATGCCCGCAAGCTTCCCGCACCTTCCTACTCCCCCAGATACGCGGCCTTCACGCGCGGGTCGTCCAGCATGGCGGCCGCGTTGCCGCCCATCGTGACCAGGCCGGAATCCATCACATAGCCGCGGTGCGCCGCCTGCAGGGCCAAGCGGGCATTCTGTTCGACCAGCAAGATCGTGATGCCTTCGGACGAGACCTTGCGGATCACCTCGAAGATTTTCTCGACCATGATGGGCGACAGGCCCATCGAGGGCTCGTCGAGCAGCAGCAGCTTCGGATGGCTCATCAGTGCCCGCGCCATGGCCAGCATCTGCTGCTCGCCGCCCGACAGGGTGCCGGCCATCTGCGCGGCCCGCTCCTTCAGGCGGGGAAACACGTCGAACCAGCGGGCGATATCCTCCTCGACACCCCTCGCATCCGCGCGCGTGTAAGCCCCCATCATCAGGTTTTCACGGATCGACATGCGGGTAAACACGCCCCGCCCTTCCGGCACCATGGCCAGCTTCCTTTCCACCAGGTGAAACGATTTCGTGCCCTTGAGCGATTCGCCCAGGTAGTTGATCGTGCCTTCGACCTTGCATTCAGGCAAAGTGCCCGTGATGGCTTTCAAGGTCGTCGTCTTGCCGGCGCCGTTCGCGCCGATCAGGGCGATCAGCTCGCCCGCATTCACTTCCAGATCGATGCCTTTCACCGCCTTGATGCCGCCGTAGGCCACGTGCAGGCCCGCCACCTTCAATATATTGCTCATGCGTGCGATCCCCCCAGGTAAGCCTCGATGACGGCCGGGTTTTGTTGTATTTCGGCCGGCAAGCCTTCCGCGATGCGCTTGCCATATTCGAGCACCGTGATGCGGTCGCACAATCCCATCATCAATTTCACGTCGTGCTCGATCAACAGCACGGTCTTGCCTTCGGCCTTGATTTTCACCAGCAACTCGCGCAGGGCCAGCTTTTCCGTCGCGTTCATGCCGGCCGCCGGCTCGTCGAGGGCCAGCAGTTGCGGGTCGGTGGCCAGCGCGCGGGCGATTTCCAGGCGCCGCTGGTCGCCATACGACAGGAAACGCGCCGTGCGGTTGGCGAACTGGGCGATCCCGACGAAATCGAGCAGCTCCATGGCCCGCCGGCGGATGGACGCCTCTTCCTCGCGCGCCGCCTTGTGGCGGAAGATGGCGCCGAACACGCCCTGGTGCGAGCGCACGTGGCGCCCCACCATGACGTTTTCCAGCGCCGTCATGTCGCCAAATAAACGGATGTTCTGGAAGGTGCGGGCGATGCCCGCCTTGGCCACCTTGTGCGGCGCGGATGGCGAATACGGCTTGCCGGCCAGCTCGAAGGTGCCCGTGTCGGGCTGGTACAGGCCCGTGATCACGTTGAAAAACGTCGTCTTGCCGGCGCCGTTCGGCCCGATCAAGCCGTAGATCTGGCCTTGCCGGATGGTGATGCCCACGTCGGTGAGCGCCTGCAAGCCGCCGAAACGCTTGTTCACGCCGGCGATATTGAGAATGATCTGTTCGCTCATGCCATCCCTCCCTTAAGCGGACACGACGCCGGTTGACTTGTTCGGCTGGTCCACATCGTGGTCGGGCCGGTCTTCGTGCTTCGGCGATGGCCACAAGCCGGCAGGACGGTTGAGCATGATCAACACCATGGCCAGGCCGTACAGCAGCTGGCGCAGCACTTCCGCCTCGATCACCACATGGCCGAACAGCGCCTGCTGGGCCGGCTCCACCACATGGCGCAGCACTTCCGGTATCGAGGCAAGGATCACGCCGCCGAGGATCACGCCGGGGATATGCCCGATGCCGCCCAGCACCACCATGGCCAGCACGGCAATCGATTCCGTCAGCGAGAACGATTCCGGCGAGACAAAACCCTGGAACGAGGCAAACATGGCGCCGGCCACGCCGCCGAACGAGGCGCCCATGGAAAAGGCCAGCAGTTTCACATTGCGCGTGTTGATGCCCATGGCCTTGGCCGCGATCTCGTCTTCGCGGATGGCCACCCAGGCGCGGCCCAGGCGCGAATGCTGGAGCCGCTTGGTGACGAACACGACGGCGATGCACAGGAACAGGAACAAAAAGTAATAGGCGTTCACGGACGGCATGGAAAAGCCGCCCACCACGACGGTGCTGTTGGTGCCCGCCTCGCCCGCCAGGTTGACGCCGAAGATGCGGATGGGATCGATCAAATTGATGCCTTGCGGCCCATTCGTGAAATTGATCGGGTCGTTCAAATTGTTCATGAAGATGCGGATGATCTCGCCAAAGCCCAGGGTCACGATGGCCAGGTAGTCGCCGCGCAGTTTCAGGGTGGGCGCGCCCAGCAGGGCACCGAACAGGCCGGCAACAGAGGCAGCCAGCGGCACGATGAGCCAGATCGACAAATGGATGCCGTTTTCGCGGATTTCCGGCCCCATCAGTTGTACCAGGGTCTCGCCCAGCACCGGGTATTGATTCACCACCGATTCGAGCAGGATGGCGAACTGGGGCGACGCCAGCAAGGCCGTCAGGTAGGCGCCCACGGCATAAAAGGCGATGTAGCCCAGGTCGAGCAGGCCGGCAAAGCCGACGACGATGTTCAAGCCCAGGGCCAGCATGATGTACAGCAAGGCCATGTCGATGATGCGTACCCACGAGTTGCCGAACTGCGCAGCAAAAAACGGGAACACCATCAGCAGCGCGGCCAGGCCCAGCATGCCGGCGTAGGCCTTGGCGGGATTCTTTTTTGCGTCGAAATCGAGTAGTGCCATGATTTAATCTCCCAGTTTCACATCAGGCACGGTCGGCCACTCTTTCGCCCATGATGCCGGACGGGCGCAGGGTCAGCACGATGATCAGCACGACGAAGGCAAAGATATCCTGGTAGTGGCTGCCCAGGAAACCGCCCGTGATGTCGCCGATATAGCCGGCGCCCAGGCTCTCGATAATACCCAGCAGGATGCCGCCCAGCATGGCGCCATAGATATTGCCGATGCCGCCCAGCACGGCCGCGCAAAATGCCTTCAGGCCGGGAATGGCGCCCATGGAAAACTGGATGGACGCATAGTTGGCGCCCCACATCACGCCCGCCACGGCCGCCAGCGCGGCGCCGATGGCAAAGGTGGCCACGATGACCTTGTCGGAATCGACCCCCATGAGTCCCGCCACGCGGGGGTTTTCCGCCGTGGCGCGCATGGCGCGGCCCATTTTCGTTTTTTCCACCAGCAACACCAATCCCCCCATCGACAGGGCGGCCAGGGCCAGCAGCAGCACTTGCGTTTGCGAAATCACGGCGCCCCCTATGTTGATGGGGTCGGTCGACAGCAATTGCGGGAAGGGCAAGGGATTGCGCGTCCAGATCATCATGGCAAAGGTTTGCAGCAGGATGGAGACGCCGATGGCGGTAATCAGGGGGGCGAGGCGGGGGGCGTTGCGCAGGCGGCGGTAGGCGACCCGCTCGATGATGATGTTGACCAGAATACAGATGGGAATGGCGCCGAGGATGGCGGTGGCCAGTTTCAGGTAGCCGGGCCAGTCCGGTACATAAATGCCCAGCAGCTTGAGGATGGTCAAGCCCACCATGGCGCCGATCATGAGCACGTCGCCGTGGGCGAAGTTGATCAGATTCAAGACGCCATACACCATCGTGTAACCGAGGGCGACTAAGGCGTACATGCTGCCCAGCACCAAGCCGTTAATGATCTGCTGGATGAATGTATCCATGATTGCCCTATCAAATATGCATTTTTCGGGAACAACTTCCACCAGAACATGGGGCGCTGATACAAAAACGGCACCGGAGGAAGAATTCCTGCAGTGCCATCCCTGGACCGTTCTCACCAGCATGGTGCACGCACTAAAAACGGGCGCACCCTTGCTTAGTCATAACGACAACATATTCAAGCTTGAGGCAATCATAACGATCTTTTGCAAAAACCAAGCTTGGAATAAAGCGATCATTTCCGAATTAAATTCGGTTTTGAGGTAACTATTTCATCGATATCCAGCTGCCATGCAGACTCAGGCGACGTCGCGCTTGATGCCATCGAGGCCTTTCGGCATCGGGAAGGTGACGGCTTCCTGCACGCCGTCAAGCGGGCGCACGCTCTTCACGCCGCACTCTTTCAAGCGGTCGATGACGGCTTGCACCAGCACCTCGGGCGCCGAGGCGCCGGCCGTGACACCCACGCGCAGCTTGCCTTCCAGCCAGGCGGGGTCGATTTGCGAGGCATTGTCGACCATGTAGGCAGGCGTCCCCATCTTGTCTGCCACTTCGCGCAGGCGGTTCGAATTCGAGCTGTTCGGGCTGCCCACGACGATCACCACTTCCACCAGCGGCGCCATGAATTTCACGGCTTCCTGGCGGTTGGTGGTGGCGTAGCAGATGTCGCCCTTTTTCGGCTCGGCGATATTCGGATATTTCTGCTTCAGGGCCTCGATAATGTCGCGAGTGTCGTCAACTGACAACGTTGTTTGCGAAACATAGGCCACGCTGTCCGGATTGGCAACCTGCAGTTTCGCCACATCGTCGAGCGTTTCCACCAGGTGCATGCCCATGTCGGCCTGGCCCATCGTGCCTTCCACCTCGGGATGGCCATCGTGGCCGATCATGATGATCTCGCGGCCTTCGCGGCGCATCTTGCCCACTTCCATGTGCACCTTGGTGACGAGCGGGCACGTGGCATCAAAAATGCTCAGGCCCCGCGATTCCGCCTCGGCGCGCACGGCTTTCGACACGCCATGGGCGGAAAACACGAGCGTATTGCCAGCAGGCACATCATCGAGGTCGTCGATGAAGATGGCGCCCTTGTTGCGCAAGTCCGCCACCACGTAGGCGTTGTGGACGATTTCATGGCGCACGTAGATCGGTGCGCCAAATTGCTGCAAGGCGCGTTCGACAATCTCGATCGCCCGGTCGACGCCAGCGCAGAAGCCGCGGGGCTGGGCCAGTAACAGTTCTTTATCCATCGCTATTCCTTCACAGCACCGAAATGAGCTTGACTTCAAAGCGCAGCGGCTGGCCGGCCAGCGGATGATTGAAGTCGAACAGGGCCGAGTCCTCGCGCATTTCGCGCAGCACGCCGGCAAAGCGGCCGCCGCCCGGCGCGGCGAAGTCGACCAGGTCGCCGATCTTGTAGTCGGCGCCCGGCACGGAATTCTCGTCCAGGGTGGCGCGCGAAACGGACTGCACCAGCTCGGGATTGCGTTCGCCGAAGCCTTCGCCGGCAGCCAGCTCGAACGTCTGGTGCGTGCCCTCAGGCAAACCCAGCAAGCGCTGCTCGAGGAACGGCGCCAGCTGGCCCTGTCCCAGCATCAAGGTCGCGGGATTGCCGCTGAAGGTCGTGACAATGTCAGTACCGTCAACAGTGGCAAGACGATAATGCAGGGTGAGGTAAGCCGCTTCGGTGACGACTGCTGGTTGCTCGTTGGACATAGTAGTTTTCAAGTAACTGGTGCAAAACGATATTGTAAGCCACCCTGAGCCAGCGCGCCCCATGCCATCTCGGCGCGGCCATGCTTTTGTCAAAAAACATGGCCGCGCAACACATCCGGCGTCGAATCAGCGAATCAGACGTTGACGTACGTCAACCCGCCCGCCGTGCTGGCATGATTGCCGAAGCCGGAGCTGTCTTCCAGGTTGCCGTCGAGCTTCCAGCGCCCCACGGGCCGGTGCACGATGCCGTACTGGCCATAGTCATACACTTCCCTGGGCGTCAGCACGCGGTCGTAGAGGATGACGTCCGACAACTGCCAGGCGGGCGCGCCCTGCTCCAGCGCATCCACGGTGCGGCCGATCACCAGGGGCGCGCCGATGGCCTGCACGAATGGCGTCGCCATCTTGCTGCCCTGCGACATCAGGAAATCGTCGACGTACAGGCTGATGGAACCATCATGCTTGACGGTGTAGGTGCAGCGAAACCAGCGGTTGGCGCTATCCACGTTCACGCCGTGGCCATTGTTATTGAAGCCCGCACCGGCACTGTTGCGCAGGAACAGGAACGTCTGGATATCCTGCGTCAGCAGCGTCCATCCTTTCAGGTTCGCCTGGCGCGCGACAAACGCCCCGCCCCGGCCCACCATCGTGGAAAATGCCTGCTGCCGGATGCAATACGACAGCGAAAAATCGGCGCTCTCGTAACGCACGGACGACGGCACGGTGAGCAGGAGGCCAGGCTGGAACTGCAAGGTTTTCTTGACGCCGAAGCAAGGCGTGGGCGGCGCCTGACGGACGGCGTCGTCGCCGCGCAAGGCGTTCCAGACGGCCTTGCGTCCGTTGCTGTAGGCCGGTGTCTCCACCAGGTTCAGACCGTCGTCTTGCATGGGTTTGCCGCCGTTCCAGTCCCAATAGCATGCCAGTTGCACGCCCGTACGGCGTATGGCGCTCAGCAAGGCGTGCAAGTTGTCTTGCCGTTCGGTATCTTGCAACGCCTGCTCCTGCTTTTCCGACAGGCAAAAACTGCCAAGGTAATACGGCTTGCCCAGGTCCCTGGCCGCGCGCTGCATCACTTGCAGGTAAGCGAGCGAGGACGAGACGAAGTCGGCCGGCAGATCCGCGCTGTTGTCCAGGGCGCTGCTCACATATTCATTACCCGGAAACAGGTTTTCACAAAGGCAGTCGACCGGATCCGGATTCATCAATGGCAGGGTTTCCGTGACATATTGCTGCAAAGAGCCTTGCCGGGGCCAGGTATGGGCAATGCCCGCGTTACCGGAAGAAATCATGCGCGCCAGGCCATCGTTATCACGCAGCAATTGCGCCGTCTCCTGGATAATTTCCCGGCAAGCGCTCAAGCTCATCCCCGTCACGCCCATCAGTTCCTGCGCAGCCATCCAGGCGGCGATGCCGGCGTGGTTGCTGTAGTGCTGCGCAAAAGCCTGCGCAAAGGCACGCATGTAGCGGCGTGTTTTCGACTGCGGATTGGCCAGTGCGACCCGCGCGGCGGCGGCCTGCTCGTCTTTTGTCGCGCCCGCAGGCCCGGCTTCGCCCACCAGTTGCGGCACGGCGTAGGGATTCCAGAACGGGCAGGCGATGATGCCGATGCCATTGGCCAGCGCGCAATCGAGCAGCGCCTGGATCGCGGCCCAGTATGCGGGCTTGATATTGAGCGCGGTCAGCGTGTTGTCGCTTGTGAAATCGGGCTTGCCAACGACCTCGCCCCAGTTCCAACCGCCCTCCTTGCCGTTGAAAGGCGCCAGCATCACCTGGAGGTACTTGAAGCCATTGGCGGCAAGATACGGCAAATCGGTGCTGTAATCGGGATTCTTCACGTCCGGATCGAGCGGCGCGGTAACGCTCCAGTTGCGGTGTTCCATATACGCGTGCGCATTGAGGCCGATGCCGCGGACCTTGCCCGTGTTGACGCCGGCGGCGTTGAACTCCTGCATGACTCCATTGATAACTTTGATATAAGGCATGACTACTCCTGTAAGACAAGTGGAAGACATTGAGTTCAGGGCCCTGACTCCCCGCCGCTACAACTTGCATGAAGTGCAACGACAGGCAAATGATAGCGCCTGAAAATGCGCCGGCCGGACATCTTGGCTTTTGTTTTTTTACTATGATTTACAGTGAAGACGAGCTAGCGCAGCATGGCCGTCCGGGGAAGGCGCGACAATCGTCGGCAGGCGCCACGACCGGGCGGGCGCGAACGGGAGGCAGCATGGGCATCAAGGATTGGCCGGCCGGCGAACGGCCGCGCGAACGCCTGATCGAGGATGGCGCGCAGTCGCTGTCGGACGCGGAATTGCTGGCCGTCTTCCTGCGCACGGGCGTGCGCGGCAAGAGCGCCGTGGAGCTGGCGCGCGACACGGTCGAGCACTTCGGCTCCTTGCGGGGCCTGTTCGGCGCCAGCCTCGTGAGCTTTTCCGCCGTACACGGCATGGGCAGCGCCAAGTTTGCCCAGCTGCAAGCCGTGCTGGAACTGGCGCGGCGCGCCATCATCGAGGACTTGCAGACGGGTCAGGCCCTCAATTCGCCGCACGCCGTCAAAGATTATTTGCGCCTGACCCTGGGCCACCTCGCGCATGAAGCGTTTCACGTGTTGTTTTTAGACGTCAAGAACCGCTTGATCACGACCCGGGAAATGTTTCGCGGCACCCTCACCCACACGAGCGTGTATCCGCGCGAAGTGGTCAAACAGGCGCTGCTGCACAACGCGGCCAGCGTCATGCTGGCCCACAACCACCCGTCCGGCACGCCGGAACCCAGCGAATCGGACTTGCTGCTGACGCGCGCGCTGGTGCAAGCCTTGGCGCTGGTGGACGTGCGCATCCTCGACCATTTCGTCGTGGCCGGCCGGCAAGTGCATTCATTTGCGGAACACGGCCAGATCTAGGCCGGCGCCGACCCTGTCACAGTTAACCATGTGTAAACAAGGACATACGTGGCGCTGGCGGGATGCTTATCTAGCAGTAAACACGTCGGTTTACCAGCATTTTCCCTATGAGGAATGGGCAAACCTAAATTTGTTAAATAAATCCACAACAACATGACACAATTGTTTTTCGCAAGTCATTGATAAATCGGCTTATTTTGGATATACTCTCGTTTTTCCAATTTGGAATATCTTTAAGGAGTGCGCCATGGCACGTGTTTGCCAAGTCACTGGGAAGAAGCCGATGGTCGGCAACAATGTTTCCCATGCAAACAACAAAACCAAACGTCGTTTTTTGCCTAACTTGCAGAATCGTCGTATTTTTGTTGAATCTGAAAACCGCTGGGTCTCCCTGCGTTTGTCCAACGCCGGTCTGCGCGTCATCGATAAAGTCGGCATCGACGCCGTATTGGTCGATATGCGCGCTCGTGGCGAAAAAGTCTAATTAGCAGAATAAGGGAGCTATCATGGCAAAAACAGGCCGCGACAAAATCAAGTTAGAATCGACCGCCGGTACGGGTCACTTCTACACGACCACCAAAAACAAGCGTACGACGCCTGCGAAAATGGAGATCATGAAATTTGATCCTAAAGCACGCAAGCACGTAACGTACAAAGAAACCAAGATCAAGTAATTGATATTGTGTTCTGCAAAAAGAGCCGCTCGATGAGCGGTTTTTTTTCGCCCTGATTGTTAGCCTGCCCACTCTTCTAGCCTGCCCACTCCCGCTTTGCCAGGACGAAAAAAAAGGCCCCGCGCTGCGGAGCCTTGATTGGCAACGGCCTTCCTATGCGTAGCTGCGCAGGCGCAAGGAGAAATCTTGCAGCGACTTGATGCCCGACGCTTCGGCGCGCGCGCACCAGTCTTGCAGCTTGTGCAGCAATTGCTCGCGCGTAAAGTGGGAACGCTCCCAGATGGCGCCCAGTTCCACGCGCATGTGGTGCATGGTTTCCAGCGCCTTGCTGTGCTGGAACAGTTCCGACAGCTGCTCGTGATGCGCATCGGCCAGTTTGCCCGGCTCGCGCTGCATCAGCTTGCGCGACGATTTCAGGAAGCGTTTTTCCAGCTCGGCCTTGTGTTTCAGGTGCTCCAACTCTTCCTTCCAGGCATGCTTGATCGATTTCGCGTACTTGGCCATCACATCGTAACGGTTGGCGATGACTGACTGCAAGGTCTCGAAGTCCGCCTCCTGCTTGCCGTGCGAAAACTTCGGTGCCGGCGCCAGCTTCTTCACCTTGGCCATGCCCAGCATTTCCAGCGCGCGGATATACGCCCAGCCAATATCGATTTCATACCATTTCGACGACAACTTGGCCGACGTCGCATACGTATGGTGATTGTTGTGCAACTCTTCGCCGCCGATCAGTATGCCGAAGGGAATGATGTTGGTGGCCGCGTCCGCGCAGTCGTAGTTGCGGTAGCCCCAGTAGTGGCCGATGCCGTTGATGATGCCGGCTGCCGTAATGGGGATCCACATCATCTGCACGGCCCACACGGAAATGCCGATCACGCCGAACAGGATGAAGTTGATGACGAACAGCGAGACCACGCCCAGCCAACTGTATTTGGTATACAGGTTGCGCTCGATCCAGTCCGTCGGCGTGCCGTGGCCATACTTGGCCATGGTTTCCATGTTCTTCGATTCAGCGCGGTACAGCTCGGCGCCTTCCCAGAAAACTTTCTTGATGCCGCGCGTCACGGGGCTGTGCGGATCTTCTTCCGTATCGCACTTGGCGTGGTGCTTGCGGTGGATGGCTGCCCATTCCTTGGTGACCTGGCCCGTCGTCAGCCACAGCCAGAAGCGGAAGAAATGGCTGGGAATCGCATGCAATTCCAGCGCCCGGTGGGCTTGGTGGCGGTGCAGGTAAATCGTGACGCTGGCGATCGTGATATGCGTGACCACCATGGTGTAGAGGAAAATTTGCCATGCAGACAGATCGGTAATGCCAGTTGCCATGAACTGCAAAACGTCGTGTAAAACGGAACTCAATGTCATTACTACTACTCCAAGTGGACAGGGCATGCGCACGGTCGCTCCAGTGACTCTGGAGGTCCGGCAGAGTTAATTTTAGGCGTGATTGTACGCCCTAATGGGTGCGGTCAGGCAAAAACGGAGGCAGGCAGCGAGGTTAAGGCTGGGTGCCGGAGGGCGCGGACTCACCGTCTGCCGCGCCAGCGAGCGGGGCAGGAGGCGTACCAACAATACGCAATTCGCGTTGCGGAAACGGTACAGTGACCTTATGTTCCTGCAAGGTGCGCCAGATGGCGCGGTTCACATTCGACTTCACGCCGCCGGTGCCGTTTTCCGGGTCCGCGATCCAGAAGCCGATCTGCACATCGAGGCCGTCGGCGCCGAAACGCACGAGGGTGGCCGATGGCGGATTGCTTTGCGCCACACGCGGCACCTTGGCCGTCGCCGCTTCCAGCAAGGGGAAGATGACATCGAGATCCGTTTCATAGCCAACCGACACGGCCGTCGACAGCCAGACCATGCGATTGCTCAGCGACATGTTCTGCACGCCACCGGAAATCAGCATTTCATTGGGCACGATGGACTCAACGCCATCGCCACCCAATAATACAGTATAGCGCGTATTGATTTGCGTGACCTTGCCGGTAAATTGACCCACCGTAATCATGTCGCCGATGGTCAGGCTACGGTCGAGCAGGATGATGAAACCGGACACGAAGTTCGCGGCGATCTTTTGCAAGCCAAAGCCCAGCGCCACGCCGAAGGCGCCGCCAAACACGGACAGCACCGTCAGGTCGATGCCTACCAGCGACAGGCTGACCAGCACGGAAACGAGGATCAGCACGGCGCGGCCCATGCGCGACAGCACCACGCGCAGGGAGGTGTGCAGACCCTGCATTTTCATCAGGCGCTCGTCGAGCGAGGTGCCGGCCCACATGGCCAGGACCAGCAGCACGGCCACCGAAATCGCGGCTTGCAAGATGGCAGCCACGGACACCTTGTTGCGTCCCAGCGGCACGACGATGCTTTCCAGGAATTCATGCAATTCCGGCCACAGGCCCGTGATATACAGGGCCATGCCGGCCCACACCACGACGGTAAAGATCTTTTCCAGCAACAACATGGTCGGGCTGATGTCGCCGTGGCGGGCAAAAATGCGGCGCAGCACATAGAACCCGAAGCGCACCAGCGCCATCGACGTGCACAGGGGAATGGCAATGCTGAGCAGGTTCACGGACTGGAACTTGGCCAGGAAATGTTGCGCAATGCCCAGCAGCATGGCCGCCAGCACGGGCGTCAGGATGCGAATAAAGCTATCCGTGCGCTGCAAGGTTTCCGGCGTGGCTGGCGTGGCCGCCGCTTCCGCCCGCTGGTGCAGGAACACGCGCAACTGCCGCACCAGCAGCCAGCTCAAGGCCAGGCAGGCAATGATTGCCAGCGCC
Source organism: Janthinobacterium sp. FT14W (assembly GCF_009208755.1). NCBI lineage: Bacteria > Pseudomonadati > Pseudomonadota > Betaproteobacteria > Burkholderiales > Oxalobacteraceae > Janthinobacterium > Janthinobacterium sp. FT14W. Next base: position 43,389 of record NZ_WFLL01000021.1, read on the forward strand.
TGCCACAGGATGGCCGGTTGACGGAAATCATCGACAAAGTCAGTGATCAGATTCAGCAGTGGGGTTTCATTCATGGCGGAGGGGGTCCGGAAGGTGGAGCGGAAGTGGTACGGATGGGCTGTTAACCCATGCGCCAGGCTGGCTGGCGGCAGTGCAAGGCCGCCGCTGCGGCTGGCAGCGGCGGCCCTTGACAGGCTTACTCGGCTTGGTCGGCGTCAACGTCGTCGGCCGGCTTTTCATCGGCGTAGACTTTTTTCGGCATGACCTTGCGCTCGAACACGGCAGCAAAGAAGCCGTCGGTCTGCTGCAGGTGCGGCAGCAATTTCAGATAGTCGCCCATTTCCAGCTCGATCTTCTGCTCGGCCAGCACCTTGTGCATCGGCACCAGGGTGAAGTCCGGATGCGCGGCCAGGAATTGCTCGGCGATCTGGTCGTTTTCTTCGTTCAGGAAACTGCAGGTGGCGTACACCAGGCGGCCGCCCCCCTTGACCAGGCGCGCGGCGCCGGCCAGGATGGCTGCCTGCTTGGCTTGCAGCTCCACGATGGAGTTCGGCTGCTGGCGCCATTTGACGTCGGGATTGCGGCGCAGGGTGCCCAGGCCGCTGCACGGGGCATCGACCAGCACGCGGTCGATCTTGCCGGCCAGGCGCTTGATCTTGGCATCGCGCTCATGCGCGATCTGCACCGGATGCACGTTCGACAGGCCGCTGCGGGCCATGCGCGGCTTGAGCTTGGCCAGACGCTTTTCCGACACGTCGAACGCATACAAACGGCCCGTGTTGCGCATCAGCGCGCCCAGCGCCAGGGTCTTGCCGCCCGCGCCGGCACAGAAGTCGACCACCATTTCGCCGCGCTTGGCGCCGACGATCTGCGACAGGATCTGGCTGCCTTCATCTTGCACTTCAATGGCGCCGCTCTGGAACAGGGGCAGGTTTTGCAGCGATGGTTTCTTGATCACGCGCAAGCCCAGCGGGGCATATGGCGTCGGCGTGCTGAGGATGGGCGCTTCGGCCAGGGCCAGCATCACGTCTTCGCGCGTGGCCTTGAGCGAATTGACGCGCAAGTCCAGCGGCGCCGGCGCGTTCAGCGCATCGGCCAGCAGCATGGTTTCCGCTTCGCCGAACTGGGCGATCAGCTTGTCGAACAGCCATTTTGGCATGTTGGCGCGCATGCTGGCCGGCATCAGGCTGCGGTCGATCTGCTTGATGCGCTCCAGCCATTCCACTTCTTCTTCCGTCAAACCGCCCAGGGAGTCGGCGCCCACCGCTTCGGCCAGCCCGAGAATGGTCAGGCGGCGCATGGTGGGGCCATTGCCCGCTTCGGCGAAGTCCGTGAAGAACGATTTGTTGCGCAGGACGGCATAAATGCCTTCGGCGATGGCGCCGCGTTCGCGCGAACCGAGGCGCGGATGGTCGCGGAAATAGCGCGACAGGGTGGTGTCGGCCGGGGCCGTGAAACGTAAAATTTCGCGCAATACTTCTTCAGCATTGGCAAGTATCGCTGGTGGCAATCTCATTGTTATTTTTCCTGTAATATTTTATTGAGGGTCCACGCGGACCTGGCCATGCTCGACTGACAGTTTATCGTCAATGAACAGGCGGATGGCGCGCGGGTAAAGCAGATGTTCCTGTACCAGCACGCGCGCCGATAAGCTGTCTTCTGTGTCGCCCGGCAAGACGGGGACTGTCGCGCTCGCCACGGCCGGGCCATGGTCTAGCTCGGCAGTCACGAAATGCACGGTCGCGCCGTGTTCCGTCACGCCCGCCTCGAGCGCCTGGCGGTGTGTCGCCATGCCCGGGAACAGCGGCAGCAGCGACGGGTGGATATTGAGCATGCGCCCCGCGTAGTGGTCGACGAAGGGCGGCGTCAGGATGCGCATGAAACCGGCCAGCACGACCAGGTCGGGGGCGAAGCCGTCGATCACGGCCTGCAGCGCCGCATCGAACTGTTCGCGGCTGGCATAATCCTTGTTGGCAACGACTGCCGTCGCTATCCCATGTTCCGCGGCAAAAACCAGTCCCTGGGCGTCGGCCCGGTTACTGATGACGGCGGCAATACGGGCTGGCCATTGCTCGGCTTGCGCCGCGCGCACAACCGCTTCCATGTTGCTGCCGCGTCCGGAAATGAGGATAACGATATTTTTCATAGCGCGCATTGTACCCGCTATGGCGACGCGAATCTAGAAAGGCCGGCATTATTGTTGCGGCGCAACATGAGCGCCGGCGCGCCGCAGCCGCCCGGCAATGCCGGTTTTTACCTGCGCGGGAGGCCGGTTTTTGGGCGCCGCGGCAAGAGTAAGTATTTACTCGAATGAATAGAAGACGCGGAACGGCACTTTCTTCTCGGCCCAGTAGTCGGCCGCGTCGCGGAACACATCGAGCAGGATCTCGCGCGCTTCCTTGTCGAATTTTTGCGTATTTGGCAATTGCTCGAGCACCACCAGGAAACCCGTTTGCGTGCCGGCCTTGTACATGGTGTCCGTCAGGCACAGGCGCAGGGCATCGAAATTCTTCGCCAGATTTTTCGGAAACAGGAATGCTTCTGCAATAATGCCGATGACTTGTTGTTTGGTCTGTCCAGCGTTGCAATGCGCATATAAAAAGTGCTGCCCGAGACGGATCGCCTCGTCTTGTAATTCGGTCACGCGAAAGGCACGGATGGACTGGACAAGGTTGGGCGGCACGGTTAGTAACAAACTCATTTTTCCCTCAAATCGACCTGTTATGTATGGATCTGTTTAAGTAATCCCCAATAAATTATTGTGATTTCCAGCTTCCATAACCGGCGCTCTGCGGCGTTGCCCACTGCCAGCAGTGCTCGCACTGCGTCGCAGCGGACGCCTTGCATAGCATCCGGTTCTCTTCGTTATAAATTCACAATATTTCCCTGAGCATTACTTAGCTGCTCGTCTTATTGCATCCCCGCACGCGGGTCAATGCGCACGCGGTGATTCGATCTGTATCAACTTTTATGCGATTCAGTGCGATTTTATATAAGCCATACGCGTATTAGGGTAACGTGTTGTCCTGCATGAATCAACCCGAATATGATGTCAAACGCAAGATTTGTTACAAACCGCTGGTTTCAAGTCACTTCAACATCTTGTATCGATTGAAAGTGCATGTTACAGACTGTGGGGCAAGGGGCTTGGGCTGTTACATTTTGTTGCCACGCGAAACACTTGCCGCAGGCTGGCGGGATTACTATAGTCCCAAGTTGTAAAAAATACCCTGAAAGATTCTCTACATAATGAGGTTAGAAATGAACTTGCAAGCCAAATTGATGATGTCAGCCCTTTGTATCGGTGCATTGCCACTCGCCCAGGCCGCCGACTTTGAAGATTTCGGCAAGGTCGTGCGCGTCGTGCCGCAAGTGGAACAGATCAATCGTCCACGCCAGGAATGCCGTACGGAATACGTGCAAGTGCAGGCGCCGCCGCAACAGCGCAGCGCGGGCGGCTCCATCGTGGGCGGTATCGCCGGCGCCCTGCTCGGCAGCCAGGTAGGCGGCGGCAATGGCCGCACGGCCGCAGCCGCGGCTGGCGCGATTGCCGGCGCCGTCGTCGGCGACCGCGTCGACAACCAGAACAATTACCAGGGCGGCGTGCAGGAACAAGCCGTCAAGCAATGCCGCCAGGTCGACCACTGGGAATCGCGCAACAATGGCTACCAGGTCACCTACGACTACCGCGGCCGCAACTACACGAGCATCATGTCCTACGATCCGGGCGAGCGCATCCGCCTGCGCGTCTCGATCGAGCCTGCTCAACAGTAAGGCCTGACATAAGCTGTCGTTGCACAGCAATTTAAAATGCCGGTCCCGGTCGTTCTCATGGGGCCGGCATTTTTTATGGCGCACCGGCGCGGGCTATAATGCGGCACACTTTCAGGCCGCCTTATGCTTATCAAACGAAAATCCATCGAACAAGTCGAATCCTCGCGCCCTGCGCGCAAGCCCCGCTACGCCCCCGTCACCCTGTCCGAAATGGATGGCGTGCGCTATCTGCATTTCGGCACGGAATGGGTGCAGGGCGCCATGCGCATCCGCAAGCCGGACTGGCCGGAGCTCGAATACGCGCAGCAGATGATGGCGTGGATGCTGTGGATCGAGCAACCGCAGCGCCTCGCCCAGCTGGGCCTGGGCACGGCCGCGCTGACCAAGTTCTGCTACCGCCAGTTTCCGCAGGCACAGGTCGAAGCCATCGAACTGAACCCCTCCGTCATCACCATCTGCGCATCGATGTTCAAGCTGCCGCCCAACGACGCGCGCCTGCACGTGCGCGAGATGGACGCGCTCGACTACGTCAACGACGAGGCCAAGCACGGCACCCTGGACGCCCTGCAGGTGGACCTGTACGACGCCACGGCGCGCGGTCCCGTGCTCGACAGCGCCGAGTTCTATGCCGCCTGCTGCGCCTGCCTGGCGCCGCACGGCATCATGACGGTCAACCTGTTTGGCGACCATCCCAGCTACGCAAAGAACATCAAGGCGATGAAGTTTGCGTTTGAACAGGTGATCTGCCTGCCGGAAGTCCATGATGGGAACGTGGTGGCGATCGCTTTCAAGACGAAAGTGGCACTCGATACCGCAGCGCAAGCCGTCCTGCTGGAACGGGCCAAACAGATCGTCGCCGAGACCAAGCTGCCCGCCAAGACCTGGGTCAAGGGCATCGCCAGCACCTTGTAACCGCCGGCACGTCCATGCAAGGCCGGCAGCCCTGAAAGGCACCGGCCATGCCCGCTTCCCCTCCTTCGCCTGCCGACACGCCGCTGGAACTGCCGCAACTGCTGGCCTGGCTGCAGGAAGACGGCCTGCTCGATGCGGCGCAAGCGGCCGCCATCGGCGCGCAGGCCGCCCGGCTGCCGGCGCCCGCCTTGCATCCGCTGTGCAGCATCGTCCACGACGCGCTCACGCTCGACACCCTGTGCGCGTGGCTGGCGCAACGCGCCAGCCTGCCGTACATGCGCATCGATCCCCTGCACATCGATTTCAGCCAGGTGGCCGACGTCATGACGGCCGGCTATGCGGCCCGCTTCAACATCCTGCCCGTGGAAAGCACGCATGACCGCATCGTCATCGCCACGGCCCAGCCCTACGCGCTCGCTTGGCAGGCGCAGCTGGGGAATCTGGCGCCGCGCAAGCTGAGCCTCGTCATCGCCAATCCGCTGCACATCGCCGATGCCATTGCGCAATTTTTCAGCCTGGCCAGCTCCGTCAAGGTGGCCCGCCAGGCCTCCACGCAAGACCTGGCGCTGCGCCACAATTTCGAACAGCTGGTGGAACTGGGGCGCAACAAGGCCAGCCTCGACGCCAACGACCAGCACGTGGTGCGCATCGTCGACTGGCTGTGGCAATACGCGTTTGCCCAGCGCGCGTCCGACATCCACCTGGAACCGAAGCGCGATGCGGGCCTCGTGCGCCTGCGCATCGACGGTCGCCTGCACCAGGCCTACCAGCTGCCGCCCGTGGTCTTGCTGGCCATGACGGCGCGCATCAAATTGCTCGGGCGCATGGACGTGGTGGAAAAGCGCCGCCCCCAGGATGGCCGCATCAAGACGCGCAATGCGCAGGGGCAGGAAATCGAGCTGCGCCTGTCGACCTTGCCCACGGCCTTCGGCGAAAAGCTCGTCATGCGCATCTTCGACCCGGAAATCGCCGTCAGGGGCCTGTCCGAGCTGGGCTTCCCGCCCGCGGACGCCGAACGCTGGCGGCAACTGACGGCACGCACGCACGGCATCGTGCTGGTGACGGGCCCCACGGGCTCGGGCAAGACCAGCACCCTGTACAGCACCTTGAAGGCGCTGGCCGGCAGCGAAGTCAATGTGTGCACGGTGGAAGACCCCATCGAAATGGTGGAACCGGCCTTCAACCAGATGCAGGTGCAAACCCAGGCCGGCATCGAACTGTCGTTTGCCGACGGCGTGCGGGCGCTGATGCGGCAAGATCCCGACATCATCATGGTGGGCGAAATCCGCGACCTGGCCACGGCCGAGATGGCCATCCAGGCGGCGCTGACGGGCCACCTGGTACTGTCGACCCTGCATACCAACGATGCGCCCTCGGCCGTCATGCGCCTGCTGGAACTGGGCTTGCCCGCCTATCTGCTGGAAGCGTGCCTGATCGGCGTGCTGGCGCAGCGCCTGCTACGCTGCCTGTGTCCGGGCTGCAAGCAGCCGGACGCGGGCCCCGGTGCCGCGTCCTGGCAACGCCTGACGGGCGGCCAGCTGGAACGGCCGGAAGCCACATACCGCCCCGTCGGCTGCGCCCAGTGCCGGCACAGCGGCTACCTGGGGCGTGCCGGCATCTATGAACTGCTGAGCGTGACGGAAACGTTCGGCCAGCTGGTCAAGGCAGGCGCCGACCTGCACGCGCTGCGCCGCCAGAGCATCCTCGACGGCATGACGCCGCTGCGCATCGCCGGCGCGCGCAAGATCGTCGATGGCACGACCAGCATCGACGAAGTGCTGAAGCTCACGGCAGCCCTGCATTAGCGGGCCTGCACTTTCTCGCATGAATGCTTTGCATTCTTTTTCAACTGATATATAATGCGGCCTCTTTCGGGTCGTTAGCTCAGCTGGTAGAGCAGCGGACTTTTAATCCGTTGGTCGCAGGTTCGAATCCCGCACGGCCTACCACGAATGCGCAGTACTAAAAAGCCAATCCTCCGGGATCGGCTTTTTTCGTTTCCGGCCTCCGGTTATACTGGGCCTTCGTCTTGCCAGCCCTGAAAGCAACGCATGAAACTTGCCGCCGCCCTCCTCCTGGCCACCGCCTGCCTGTCCGCCCAAGCGCAATCGCCCATCGTGCTCGACGGCCAGTACAGCGCGCGCACGGACGAGATGAGCCTGGAGATCATCGGCAAGCGCGTCTGTTTCGCGCCCGACAAGGCGCAGTGGGGCCGCCTGCCCCGCCCTGCCGCCACGCACGATGCGTGGTTTTGCTTCAGCAACGACGCCGAGGCGCGCCGCTTGCTGCGCGTGCCTGCGCCCCAGGCCGATAATTGCGGCTGGCAAGCCCGCGCGCGCATCATCATTGATATGTATCAACCGTATGTGGAGCAAGGCGACGGCAACGACATGGCGCGCCTGGCGTCGGTCGTCAAAGTGGCGCAACCGAACGCCATCGCCTGCGAATAAACGCTAGCCCAGTTCGTATTCCTGCAGATACCGGGCAAACAGTTCCCCGTCGGCCAGCGGGCAGGCAAACCCCGCGCCCCAGTCGGCCAGCAGCAACTGTTCCCTCAGGGGCAGCAGCATCAGTCCGGGCATGCCATCGCTGCACCACAGGTCGCACACGATGCCCTTGTCATCCAGGCCGGCAAACAGGGTTTCCGTGCCGTCGCCGCCGAAGGCCAGCACGTTCTTGCATTCCACGCGGTAACTGCCGTAGCCCGTGTAGACGGCGTCGTAGGGCGGCAAGACCTCGGCCAGCGCCAGCCGCAGCTGCCCGGCCGTCATGCCCAGGGCGGACAGCGGCGACGGCGGCGCCTCGATCACATACATGTCCGTCCAGCCGGCGCCACTGCGGTGCGCATCGGCAAACGCCTGCTGCTCGCCCATCTGGCCCAGGCAGTGCTGCAAGTTATCCAATGGCAGCAGTTCAATCATGCAAAAATCGTCTTCGTGATAATAGGCTTCGCGCATGCCTTAATTCCCCAGCAAATCTTGCAGTTGCGCATTGCGCCGCGCCGTCAGCAGGCCGGCCCAGGTGTCGCTGGTGACGGACGGATAGCGCACGGCGCCGAAGCTGATCCAGGCATCGCGGTATGCCAGCCACAGGCGCTGGGTGGCGCGGATGCCATCCTTGCCCACGGCGCCCGCATAGGGCTCCGTGGGCTTTTTCATGAGCTTGCCGTAGATGGCGTTGAGCTCCTTGTCGAGCGCCGCCAGCTGCGCCTTCGACAGGGCCGGCGGCAGCTTGCCCCCTTCGTATTCGCGCACGTCCCGCGCCAGCAGATCAAGCTCGGCCGTGCGGGCGGCAATGCTCAGGGCGGCGCGCGCCGTGCCGCTCAAATCCGTTTCATTGGCCGCGCGCGCATCGGCAAACTTGCCTACGGCCGCCTGCAGCTTTTGCAGCGACGCCTGCGCCGCGGCCGGCATGGCTTCGCTGGCCTTGCCTGTTGCCTGCGTGCGCACGCGCTGTTTCTGGCGCGCATCGATGGCGCTGCACACGCCCATCATGTAGCCGCTGGTGATGTCGTCGCACAAGTCGATCATGCCCCGCCCGCTGGCATTGATCTGCTGCAAGTGTTCAATGCGGCCCTGCATCTCGGCCGGCGCCGCATCGATGCTGCACGCATACTTGAGCGCCAGCTGCGGGTCTTTCTGCACGCCCTGTCCATTCTGGTACAACATCATCAGCACGGCGCTGTTGTGCGTGGCCATGGCGCAATGGCGCACGGGACGCCAGTCGGCCGGCTTGGCCGAGGACATACTCTTGGTATCGTAATACAGGTCCGTCGCCTGGCACTGCTGCAAGGCCGCCACGGCGGATGGCGCCGGCAGGTCGGCCGGCGGCGGCGCCGCATCCCTGACCTTCAGGCAGCCCGCATACCAGGCCGTGCTTTCCGCGTGGCCCACGCCCATGGCGCTGGTATTCGGGTACGGGGCGGCGGCAGCGGCAAAGACCGGAGCGGCCAGCAGGCAGTTCGCGCCCAGCAAGATCGTTTTCAATAAGGGTAGACTAATTTTCATGGTCGGCCAGCGCCAGCGTCAGTAAAACAACAAGTTTAACTGATCGGCCACGACGTCCCCGCCCGATACATGGCGGTCCCGCCTGGTAAGTTACGGTACACGGCCTTGGCAGTGGAGGAAACGATGGGCAATAATGTTGCCCGCTGTACTTTTTTCACTTCCCGGACCACGCCCATGACCCTACCCCGTCTTCGCCGTTCCCTCGGCTCCCTGCTGATCGCAGCAGCCTGCGCCTCGCTGGCCCATGCCGCCGATACCACGCCGGCATCGCCAGTTACCGCCACGCAAGCCAATGCCAGACACGCCATCACGCATGAAGACGTGTGGCTGATGAAACGGGTGGGCGCGCCCGTCGCCAGCCCGGACGGCAAGTGGGCCGTGTTTTCCGTCGTCGACAGCGCCTACTCTAGCCAAGACCAATGGTCGGACCTGTGGATCAAGTCCCTGCTTGACGACAGCGCCCCGCGCCGCCTGACGTTCTCCAAGGGCGGCGAAGGCGCCGTGGCCTGGTCGCCGGACAGCCGCCAGTTGGTGTTCGTCGCCAAGCGCGACGGCGATGAAGCGGGCCAGATCTACCGCCTCGACGTGGCCAGCGGCGGCGAAGCGCAGCGCCTGACGTCATTGACCCTGGGCGCGCGCATGCCGAAATGGAGCCCGGACGGCAAGCAGCTGCTGTTCATCAGCGACATCTATCCAGGCAACAAGACGGAAGCCGACGTCAAGCAAAGCGCGAAAGAGCGCAAGGACCGCAAGTACAGCGCCCGTTCGTATGAAACGACGGCGCCCCGCTATTTCGACAAGTGGCTGACCGACAAGCAGGTGCGGTTGTTCATCGTCGATGCCCAGCCTGAGACGAAAGGTGAAAACACGCCGCGCGACATCCTGTCGGGCACGCAACTGGTCACCCTGCCGGGCTTTGGCGGCGGCCAGGGCGACGAGGGACAATCGTTGGATGCCGTCTGGACGCCGGACGGCAAGGCCGTCGTCTTCAACGCGGCCACCAACCGCGATGCGGCGCAGCGCGAAGCCGTGGTTTCGCAGCTGTACTTGCTGCCAGTGGCCGGCGGCGAAGCGCAGCGTCTGACGCAGGACAAGCATAGCTACGGTTCCTTGAAATTTGCCGCCGACGGCAAGACCCTGTTCGCCCTGAGCGACGCGCAAACGCCCGGCAAAGTGTATGACGTGAAGCGCCTGGCCAGCTTCGCGTGGCCGCTGGTTAAGGCGGAACCAACCATCCTGACGGCCAGGCTGGACCGTTCTATTTCGCGCTTCGTGCTGCCCGAAGGCGGCAAGCGCGTCATCTTCAGCTATGAACATGCGGGCCTGGAAAAGCTGTACTCGATCGATGCCAGGGGCGGCGACGTGCGCGAGGAGCCATCCTTGCCGACGGGTACCATCAATTCGCTGAGCAGCGGCGGCAAGGCCTTGGTGGGCGTGTGGGAATCCGCCATCAACCCGCCGGAAATCTATGCATTCCACGGCAAGCAGCCGAAACGCCTGACGGCGTTCAATACGGACAAAGCGGGCAAGATCGACTGGCAGGCGCCCGAGCACTTCTGGTTCACCACGGCCGACGGCCGCCGGATCCACAATATGCTCGTCAAGCCGGCCAACTTTGACCCGAACAAGAAATACCCGCTGTTTACCGTCATCCACGGCGGCGCGGCCAGCATGTGGCGCGACCAGTTCGTGCTGCGCTGGAACTATCACTTGCTGGCCAAGCCCGGCTATGTCGTGCTGCTGACGGACTACAAGGGTTCCACCGGCTATGGCGAGGAATTTGCGCGCTCGATTCAGTTCGACCCATTGAAGGGCCCAGGCGACGAAGTCAACCAGGGTGTCGATGAAGCCATCAAGAAATATCCATTTATCGACAGCACGAAACTGGCCGCCGGCGGCGCCAGCTATGGCGGCCACCTGGCCAACTGGCTGCAGGCGACCACCACGCGCTACAAGGCCATCGTCTCGCACGCGGGCGAAATGGACCTGATCATGCAGTGGGGCACCAGCGATGGCGGCTTCGGCCGTGAAACCAATGCAGGCGGCCCCGTCTGGTCGAACCTGCCCGTGTGGCGCGACCAAAGCCCCGTCATGCAAGCGGGCAACCACGAAAAGGGCACGGGCTTTACCACGCCCATCCTGATCACCGTGGGCGAACTCGATTACCGCGTGCCGGCCAACAATGCCTTGATGAACTTTGCCGTGCAACAGCGCCTGAACGTGCCGGCGAAATTGCTGGTGTTCCCGGACGAAAACCACTGGATCCTGAAGGGCGAGAACAGCCGTTTCTTCTATAGCGAAGTGGAAGGCTGGCTGGCCAAGTACCTCAAATAAGTCCTGAAACGTTCTTGAAAAAATGAAAAAGCCAGGCTCCGCTCATGCGGGACTGGCTTTTTTCATGCTGGCTGGGCGGCGGGTGCGGCCGCCTTCTGGCGGGCAATCGCCATCACCATCAGCGCGGCCACGAGGCAGGCGGCGCCGGCCGCGAACAGGGCCGGGTTGTAGGTCAGCATCAGGGTGCGGATGCGGCCCGCGCCATACGCGGCCACGGCGGCGCCCAGCTGGTGGCCCGCGAAGATCCAGCCAAACACCATGCCCGCCCGCTCCCGGCCAAACGTGGCCCCCAACAGCTTCACGGTGGGCGGTACGGTGGCGATCCAGTCCAGGCCGTAGAACATGGCGAACAGCGACAGGCCGTACAGGGTGAATTCCGAATACGGCAGCCAGAACAGGGACAAGCCCCGCAAGCCGTAATACCAGAACAGCAATTTGCGGTTGTCATAGCGGTCCGACAGCCAGCCCGACAGGATCGTGCCGAACAGGTCGAAGGCGCCCATCATGGCCAGCACGGATGCGGCCGGCACGGCGGACAGGCCCGAGTCGCCGCACAGGGAAATGAAATGCGTCTGGATCAAGCCGTTGGTGCTGAGACCGCAAATGAAAAAGGTGCCGAACAATATCCAGAAGGTGCGGTTTGCCGCTACGCTTCGCAAGATCAGAAAAGGCGTGGCAAACGTCATCTTCGCCGCAGGCGCCACCGCCAGGGGCGTGGCCGGGTCGGCGCCATACGGACGCAAGGCCACGTCCTGCGGCCGGTTGCGCATGCACAGGAAGGCCAGCACGGCGACGATGGCGCAGCTGGCAAACACGGGCATGACGGCCGTGCGCCAGCCGAAGTGCTCGATCAGCCAGGCGCCCACGGGCAGGAACAGCAGCTGGCCCGTGGCCGAGCTGGCCGTCAGCACGCCCACCACCAGGCCCCGGTGCGTCTCGAACCAGCGGTTCGCCACCACGGCACTGAGCACCAGCGCCGTCATGCCCGACCCGAGCCCCAGCAAGATGCCCCACAGGGCGACCAGGTGCCAGAACTGCGTCATGCGCGTGGCCAGCAGCATGCCGGCGGCGATCAGGCCCAGGGCCACGCAGATGATATTGCGCAAGCCGAAGCGCTCCAGCAGGATGGCCGCAAACGGCCCCATCAGTCCAAACAGCACGAAACGCACGGCCAGGGCCGAGGAAATCTGCTCGGCATCCCAGCCGAACTCGCGGCTCAAGGCTTGCATCAGCGCCCCAGGCAAGCCCAGCGCTGCAGACGAGGTCAAGGCGGTGAGGAAGGTGATGGCGACGATGACCCAGGCAAAGTGGATGCCGCGCCGGTCCAGCCATTGCGAAAAAGGATAGGAAAGCATGCTGCCCTCATGAAAAAAAGAATACCAAGGCACCACCAGGTGGCGGGCTTTTCCCCATGTTATATGATGATCGTAATTTATACAATCAAAAAAACGGGAGCCGCACTGCTGCGTGCGGCTCCCGTCCAGGCGTCAGGCGGCTGAAACGGGGCAGTCGCTGCGTGATCGGCATGCGTCCCAGCGGGACGCATGCCCCCGGCGGATCAGCCCCCTTCCATTACTTCACTTTCAAGCCATTCTTCACGTCCGTCACGCCTTCCACGCCACGGGCCAGGTCGGCCGCTTTTTTCACTTGCGCCTGGGAAGGCACGAAGCCGCTGAGCATGACGACGCCGTTGACCGTTTCCACGTGCACGTCCAGCGCTTTCAAGTCATTGTCCTTGACGAGGTCTGCCTTGATCTTGGTGGTGATGACGGAATCGGACATGGCCGTCTTGGTGCTGCTGGCCGCATTGCGCGTCACGCAGGCAGCCTTGGCCGTCGCATCCATGGCGTCGCAGTTTTCCTTCGTCGTGGCGGGCGGATTCTGCGCCACGTTGGTGCCGGCCCTGGCGCCCGTGCTGGCATCGGCCAGCGCGGCCGTTTTCGCCGCCTTGGCATCGTTCATGCACGTGGTTTTATCGGCGCCCGTGCGGTCGCCGCACCTGGCCTTGGCCAGGTCATACTCGGCATTGGCGACATCCTTGCGGGCCTTGCCCAGTTCGCGCGGCGTGTTGCGGTACTGGGCCACGGCGTCCGAATCGGCCTTGGCGCGCGCCACTCTGGCTTCTTCCACGCAGACTTTTTTCGCATTGCCGCTGTGGCTGCCGCAGGCGGCCTTGGCCTGCTTGTAGTCGGCCGAAGCCTTGTCCGTCAAACTCTTGTATGAGGCATCCTGCGCATACGCGGGCGTGGCGGCAAGCAGGGCGCTGGCACTGGCGGCCAGCATGAGTGCGATCATTTTGTTCATGATGGTTCCTCTCTGGTTAGTTGATGCCCAGATTAGACCCCTGCCCGCCGCAAAGCTCCGTGCGACAGCACACGCTGACAGGCCATCCGGGCATAAATCAGCGTTTATTTGTCGCCGCTCAAGCCCTTCCGCCACAATACTTGCGCCTGTTCAAATGGTGAAGCAGACCCATCAAATGCGCCGTCGCCATCGGCCAGCGCCAGCCATGCCTGCGTAGCGTGCGAAGCGCCCCCGCTGTCGCCGCCGGCACGCACGCCGCGCATCCAGGCCAGTACCTCCGGGTATTGCCCGGGGTGGCGCCCATGCATCCAGGCCAGGGCCACCAGGTCCGCATACGCCTCTTCGCGGCGCGTCTCGCGCAGCTCCTGCGCCAGCTGTGCCTGCTTGCCACGCTGCATGCTGGGCGGCTCGACAAAGCCCCGTGGCAAGGCATGCCAGTCGCCCTGCGCATAGCGCTGGCAATGGCCGATCTCGTGCGCCATCATCGCTTCCATCATCATGCCTTGGCGCGCAGGCAAGACATCGTGCAAGACACCCTCCGCCTGCGCATTGCCGCGCAGCGACAGCACCAGCTTGCAGCGCCCCGCTTCGTAGCCCAGCGCCAGCGGCACGGCGCCGGGCGCGTCCTGCGGCTGCACGATGATATCGATGGGCAAACCTTGCGCGCGCGCAAACGCGATGACGGGCTGGCCCGCCTGCAGCCAGCGGCTTTCCACATCCGTGAGCCTGGCGGCGGCCACGGCGGGCAAGGGAGATACAGCGATGAGCAAACTCATCAGCAAGAGGGGATTCGGCATGGGATCGGCGGGGTAAAGGAAAGCGGAAAGCAACCGTTGCAGGGTAAGCGGTGAAGATATTTCCGCAAGGAAAAACTGGCAACTTTTCGGAAAAAAAAGACGAAAAAAAACCGGTGCACGGCACCGGCTTTTCACACTGACAATAGCCAGGAACGGCTTACTTCTTCGCCGCCTGGTCCAGTGCGCGCGCCGTGACGAATTCCGGGCGGATATCGTTCGGCACGGCCTTCATCTTGTCGAGCGCCACCTGCACTTCAGGACGGATGACCACGTACTTGGTCATCAGCGCTTTCGCGCGCGCGTAGTCGCCCGTCGCTTCGATGGTCAGGAATTCACGGTCCAGGTCGATCACGGCTTGCTTGATCTTGCCGAAATCGACGCCAAACCTGCCGTCGCCCAGCGAGACAAAACCGCCCTTGTCGAGGATGTAATTCATCTGGATGGCCATGCCGCGCGCATGCGAATCCGTCAGGCCGAAATGCAGGGTGCGGAAGCCGGAGGCAAGGAAGGTGTTGTACAGCTTGCGCTCGGCCACCGCGCCCTGGCCCAGGGTGTCGTTGAGCTGGCCCTTGTCCATCATGTAGCGCAGCGCGTACAGGCCCGTGATGTCCGCCTTGGCTTCTTCGATGGTCGAATACGCTTCCTTCAAGTCCTGGCGCGGCGTCGATGGCTTGCCGTCGACGACGGTGGCATGCGGGCCCAGGCCGTGCATGATTTCATGCGCGAGGATGTGCGTGAAGAAGGAATTGAAGTCCACGTCCTGCTGCGCCTCGGGCGTGAGCACCAGTTTCGAGATCGGCGTCAGGGTGGCCTTGAACTTGGCTTCCTGCACGTTCTTCAGCATCACGCGCTTCGAGCCGCGCGCGCTGATGATGCGCTCGTCATTGGGCAGGTTGTAGGCGGCCGTCTGCACGGCCATGTTGCCGTCGCCCGCGCCATACACCTGGTTCACCACCACCATCGGCGCCAGCGCGCCCACTTTCGGGTTGCGGTACTGGGCGTCCAGCGGCAGGTTGTCTTCCAGCTCCTGCATGTGCTTGGCGAAGAAGTTCAGCTTCTGCGTTTCCGCCTGGTCGCGGATGTTCACATACGCCTCGAACGCGGCCTTGTAGCCGAACAGCTCGTCGTTATACGTTTCGTACGGGCCGATGGTGATGTCGACGGGCGAGTCGAGGTCCATCCAGGCGAAGTCGGACGGCAGGTAATCGTTGTCGAGGAAAGCCTTGGCGCGCAGGGTCAGGAATTTCTTCAGGGATGCGTTGTCGGTGGCGGCGGCCGCCTCGTCGAGCAGCTTGGCCAATTGTGTCAGTTCTACCTTGTACTCGTCCGAATACTTGACGGTACGGTACTTGCCATCCTTGCCCGCGCGGATGGTCGTGAAGAACCATTGCGCCTGCTGCTTGTCGTCCGCCGACAGGCCGTTCATCCACGTTTCCAGGCCGGCCTTGGTGGCGCCCGGCGGATAGAAATTGCCCGCTTCCGGCTTGTGCGCGGGAATGGCGATGCCCGCATAGCTGGCCGGCATGAACGCGGCGTGGGCATCGAGCACCGACCACGGGCCCTTGTTGATCCAGAAATAATTCAGACGGGCCTGGCCCAGCTTTGATTTGTCCTTCTTCAGGGCGGCCCACAGGGCTTCATTGCCGGACCAGCGCTGGCGCAGCTGCAGCACGTCGACCAGCTTGGCCGCTTCGACCAGCTTGGCGATGGCCTGGCGGTCGCCCGCGGACAGGTGGGTGGTGTCGGCAGTCAGCTCGACGGGCGCGTAACGGGCGCTCATGGCCGTCAGTTGCGCGGCGGTGGCCGGCGTTGCCGCTTGCGGCGCGGCGCAGGCGCTGCCGACGGCGGCGGCCATCAGCAGGGGAATCAGGATGTTTTTCATGGGGCCTCGGTGTATGGTTCACAGCAAGCAAGCGCCCCGCACCATCACGGCGCGGCCGCTTCCTTGTTCAGCCTGCGATTGTCCCACCTGCCCCATGGCATGGCAAGCGGCTTACCAGACCCTGTACACCTGCCCCGTCTGCGCCCCTTCCACGCTGCGGCTGTAAGCGAGCGCCACGCGGCTGGCGGCGGCCGGTTCGAAGCCGTAGAAGAACGGGCCATACGACTCCAGCGACTCTGCCAGCACCGTGGGGCTGACGACATTGATGCGCACGCCGCGCGCCAGTTCGATGGCGGCGCCCCGCACGAAGCCTTCCACGGCCGCATTCGTCATGCTGGCGGCCGCGCCGAAGCGGATGGGCTGCTCGGCCACGATGCCGCTGGTGAGGGTGATCGAGCCACCGTCGTTCAGGTATTCCTGCGCCACCAGCGCCACGTTGACCTGGCCCATCAGCTTGCTGTCCAGGCCCAGCTGGAATTGCTCAGGAGTAAATTCCGCCAGGGGGCCGAAATGCAGCTTGCCGGCCGTGACGACGACGGCGTCGACCTTGCCGATGCGCTTGAACAGGGCCCGCACTTGCGCGATGTCGCCCATGTCGGCCTGGTGCGTGCCGCTGCGGCTGCCCACTGCGATGATTTCATGGCGCTGCGCCAGTTGTGCGGCGACGGCCGTGCCGATGGTGCCGCTGGCGCCGATGATGACGATTTTCATGCTGCTTCCTTGTCTGGGGTTGAACGATGGAGCCAGTATGCGCCGCTTCCAAAAAGGAATAAATACGCTAGAATTTACAAGATTACTAACCCACAATTTGCAATCGAGGCGTATGGATAAATTGCGCAGCATGGAAATCTTCGTCTCCGTCGTCGACCAGGGCAGTTTTACGGCCGCCGCCGACAGCTTCCGCATCTCGCCCGTGATGGTGGGCAAGCACATCCGGCAGCTGGAAGAGCGGCTGGGCACGCGCTTGCTGGCGCGCACCACGCGCCGGCAGAGCCTGACGGAAATCGGCCAGCAGTACGTGGAGCAATGCCGCCAGATCCTGGCGCAGATCGCGGCCGCCGAAACGGGCGCGGAAGCGATGCGCGCCACGCCGCGCGGCAAGCTGAAAATCACGGCACCCGTATCCTTCGGCAGCGAACGCATCGCGCCGCTGATGGCCGAATACCTGGCGGCCTACCCGGACGTGAGCCTGGAGCTCAATCTGAATGACAGGATGGTGGACCTGGTGGAGGAAGGATTCGATGCGGCCATCCGCATCGGCGCGCTCGAGGATTCCGGCATGGTGGCGCGGCCCCTGCAGCACTACGCGATGGTGATCTGCGCTTCGCCCGACTATCTGGCGAAACACGGCACGCCGCACACGCCCGACGATCTGGCGCGGCACGAATGCGTGGATTTCATGCAGTGGTCGCGCCACATGCGCTGGCGCCTGAGCGGCAAGGAAGCGCGCCACGATGGCGTGACTGCCGAGAGCCGCTTCCGTTCAAACAATGGACAGGCGCTGCGCATGGCGGCCCTGCACGGTTTCGGCATCGTGATGCAGGCGGAAATTCTGCTGGCCGACGATATCGCGGCGGGACGGCTGCTGCCGCTGCTGCAAGATTACGTGCCGGCGCCGCGCCTGATGCACCTGCTGTATCCGCGCGATCGCCAGCCCACGCCGAAGCTGACGACCTTCATCGACTTCATGCTGGAACGCTACGGGCCGGCGGCGACACCGCCACCGGCCACGCTCACGTAACTAGTTGGATTGACTTACCATTTTTTGCTCATGGTTGACATTGCGACACCTGAGAAAACCGTAGCGAGCGGCAGTGATTTGTGGCCGAGAAGCGCAACCGTACTCTAGTACGGTGAGCATCGCCGGGCGCAAAGCGCGACGCGCAGTAGGTTTTATCCGGTGTCCTTCAATGCTGCCAGCCGGCGCCCAGCGAACGGGCCACGGCCACCGTCGCCAGCAGGCGCTGGGTCTTGATCTGCGCGGCGGCGCGGTCCGCTGCCAGCGAACTGCGCTGCGCATCGGTGACGTCCAGGTAGGTCGAGATACCGCGCTCGTAGCGCGTGCGCGCCACCAGGTAGGCGCGCGCCGCCGCTGCCTGCGACAGGGCCTGGGCATCGCCCTGCAACTGGCGCTGCTCCACGTCGGACAAGGCGTCTTCCACTTCGCGCAGGGCCGTCAGCAGCTTGGTTTCATGGTTGGCCACGGCCTCGCCATAGCGCGCCTTGCTCAAATCCAGGTTGGCCTGGTTGCGGCCGCCGTCGAAGATGGGCAGCGACAGGGCCAGCGGACCAAAGCTGAACTGGCGCGAACCGCCCTGCGCCAGGTCGCGCAGTTTTTCCGACGCGTAGCCGAAATTGCCCGTCAATTGCAACGACGGATAGAACGCGCCTTCGGCCACGCCCACCTGCGCGTTTGCCGCGCGCAGGTTCGCCACGCTGGAGATCAGGTCGGGGCGGTGCGCCAGCAGGCTGGCCGGCAAGCCGACGGGAATGGCGGGCGGCAGCGGCAAGCTGGAAGGCTCGGCGGCCACCGGCAATTGCAGCGCCGACGGCGGCTTGCCCGTCAGGGTAGCCAGGCTGTTTTCCAGCTGGTTGCGCTGGCGCTTGACTTCATGCAGGTCGGCTTGCGCGTTCGACAGTTCCACTTTTGCGCGCGCCAGGTCCAGCTCATTCGTCAGGCCCGCATTGAAGCGCGCCTCGACCAGCTGCGCCGATTCGCGGCGCGTGTCGAGCGCGCCATTCAAAATGGCCATTTCCGCATCCAGGCCGCGCAACTGCCAGTAGTTGCTGGCCACTTGCGCCGACAGCATCAGCAGCACGCCATCGCGGTCGGCCTGCGCCGCCAGCGCCTGCGCATCGGCCGCTTCGACCAGGCGTTTCACGCGGCCCAGCAAGTCGACTTCGTACGACAGCGTACCGCCCACGGAAAAATTATTGCCGCTGATGGAGCGGTTGCCCAGGGCCAGGCCCTGCGAGGTGTTGGCCGAGGTGCGCGAGTTCGAGATGCCCGTGCTGACGTTCACGCTCGGGCCCTGGTTGGCGCGCGCCGTGCCGCTTTGCGCCAGCGCCTGCAGCAGGCGTTCGCCCGCCGCCTTGACGCTGGGATTGTCCTGCAGGGCGCTGCGCTCGAGGCGGTCCAGGGTGGCGTCGCCGTAGATGCTCCACCACTCTTTCGGCAGCTGCGCGGCATCGGCCGCGGCCGCGCCGTGGCGGAACGAGGCGTTGTCGATGCCGGCCACGTTTGCCGGGGCCGTGAAATCCTGGCCCACGGTACCGCAGGCGGACAGCGCCACGGCAAGGGAAGCGGCCAGCGCGATTTTCGTCAATACTGTTTGCATGGTGTATACCTTCTTGTTCTTTAAGGGCTTGCGTTGGCGGTCAATGACCGCCGCCACCGCCACCGGGGGCTTTGAGTTTGTCGGCCAGCCACAAGGGCACGATGCAGGCCAGCAGGATGGCGCCGATCAGGAAGAAGCCATCGTTGTAGGCCATCACATACGCTTCGCGGCGCACGATGCCGTCGATCGCCTGCAAGGCTTGGTTGCCGGCCGTGACGGCGTCATAGCCCTTGGCCATGAACGAGGACGTCAGCTGGTCGATGCGCAGCTGGGTGGCGCTGGAATACGCATTGATCGCCTCGCCCAGGCGCTGCGAGTGGAAGTGCTCGCGCGTGCTCAGGGCCGTGGCCAGCAGGGCGATGCCGATGGAGCCGCCCAGATTGCGCGTCATGTTGAACAGGCTCGATGCGGACGGCATGTCCTTCGGCGCGATGCCCTTCATGGCGAAGTTCGACAGGGTCAGCATGACGAAGGGCTGGCCCAGCGCGCGCACCACCTGCGACCACAGCAGCTGGTCGTAGCCGGTGGATGCATCCATGTACGCATTCATCATGCACGAACCGCCAAACAGCAAGAGGCCGAACGAGCACAGGATGCGGTTGTCCACCTTGGAGGACAGCTTGGCGACGAAGGGCATGATGAACAGCTGCGGCAAGCCCACCCACATGATGACTTCACCGATCTGCATGGGCGAATAGCCGGCGATCTGGCCCAGGAACAGGGGCAGCAAAAAGGCCGAGCCATACAGGCCCATGCCCGTCACGGCCGACAGCACGGTGGCGACCAGAAAGTTGCGCTGGCCGTACAGGCCCAGGTTGACGAACGGTTCGGCGCGCGTGGCGCTGGTGACGACCCAGCCCAGGATGCCCACCAGGGCCAGCGCGGCAAAGGTGATGATGAAACCCGAGTCGAACCAGTCCTTCGAATTGCCCTCTTCCAGGAAGATGGTCAGGCAGCCCAGGCCCAGGGCCATGAAGAAGATGCCCAGCCAGTCCGCTTTCCAGAACATCTCGAGCTTCATCGGCTCCTTGTCCAGGCCATAGATCATGCCGGCGATCAGCAGCACGCCCGGCACCCAGTTGATGTAGAAGATCGAGGGCCAGCCATACAGCTCGGAGAGATAGCCGCCCAGGGTCGGCCCCATGGCTGGCGCCAGGGTGGCCGTCAGGCCGAAGATGGCCATGCCGACGGCGCGCTTCGAGGCGGGCAGCTTGAGCATCACCAGGGTGAACGCCATGGGGATCAGGGCGCCGCCCGTGAACCCCTGCAGCATGCGGAAGACGATCATGCTTTCCAGGTTCCAGGCCGTGCCGCACAGGGTGGAGAACAGCAGGAAGAAAGCGGTGGTGCCTATCATGTAGGTGCGCAGGCCGAACACGCGCGCCAGCAGCGCGGTGAGCGGGATGACGATGATTTCCGCCACCAGGTAGGCCGTGGAAATCCACGAGCCCTCTTCCTGGGTGGCCGACAGCGAGCCAAGGATATCCTTGAGCGAGGAGTTGGTGATCTGGATGTCGAGCACCGCCATGAAGGCGCCCAGCATGCCGGCGGCGACGGCCAGCCAGGTACGCCCGGAGACTTTCTCGCTGATCACGGGAAACGCCGGCGATGCCGCCGGTGTGGTGGAAGGGCTGCTCATGGAAGCTTAGCGGGCGGCGGTGTGCACGGCTGGAGCGACTGGCGCGGCGGCGTGGCGCGGCGTATTTTCCGACGCGGGCTGGTTCACTTCCACTTCGGCGATCACCGACATGCCCGGCACCAGGCGGCCGTTCATGGCCTTGATGTCTGCCGGCTGGAAGACGATCTTCACCGGCACGCGCTGGACGATCTTGGTGAAGTTGCCGGTGGCGTTATCGGCCGGCAGCAGCGCGAATTGCGCGCCCGAGGCAGGCGCGAAGCTGTCGACCGTGCCCACCAGTTTCTTGCCCGGCATGGCGTCGATCGTCACGTGCACGTTCTGGCCGCGGTGCAGGTCGGCCAGCTGCGTTTCCTTGAAGTTGGCGGTGACCCAGACGTTGTCCTGCACGATGGCCGTCAGTTGCTGGCCGGGCTGCACGCGCATGCCCGTTTCCACGTTGCGCTTGCCGATGCGGCCGGCGACGGGAGCCAGGATGCGGTTGTATTGCAGCTGCTGCTCCGCGTCCTTCAATTGCACGCGCAGCACGGCCACCTGCGCCTTGGCCACGTCGCGCGCAGCTTGCGCCGCACCGATCTGCGCCTTGGCGGCCGATGCGCTGTCGCGGCGGGCGGCCAGGTCGGCCACGGCGCTGGAGCGGGCGGCATTGGCCGCATCGACTTCCGCTTTCGAGACGGCTTTCATCTGGCTCGTGTACAGCTGGCCATAGCGCTCCGCATCCTGTTTCGCGCGCAGCAGCTGCGCGTCCGCCTGTGCCACTTGCGCCTGGGCAGCGCTCGCTTGCGCCTGCACTTGCGCGATCTGCGCATCGGCCTGCAGCACTTGCTGCTCGGCGCTGGCGATCTGCGCGGCGATCTGTTCGGTCTTCACGCGCTGGTCGAAGGGATCGAGTTCGGCGATCACGTCGCCCTCTTTCACCATTTGGTTATCGTCGATGAAAACCTTGGTGACGACGCCGGAAATGCGTGCCGACACGGGATGCACGTGGCCCGAGACATAGGCGTTTTCCGTTTCCACGAAATAGTGGCTGCGGTACCACATGCGCGCGCCGGCGCCCAGTGCGACGAGGACGATCAGGCCGGCGATGATTTTCACGCGGTTGTTCGGCGGGGCGGAGCTGGCGGAAGCGGCGGGCGTGGAAGGTGCGGCCGGGGCCGCGGGTGGGACGGCGCTAAGCACCTTGTGCTCTGCTTGGCCTGGCTGGTTGGACATACTCGCTCCGAAAATGAAATGACATAGGTTCATTATTGGTCAAAGAAAAGCCAAAGTCAAGAAATGAAACGATTGCATTTCATTTTAATTTGCACTACAGTGTGAGCCATCACTGACCTTCCAACTTATAAAGAGACCCAGACCATGCCCGATCCCGGCCTCAGCGATACCTTGCCTACCGATAAAGAATCCGGCGATGCCGCCCAGGAGCTTTCCTGCTGCGGCAAGCCAGCCGGCCGCCCGCGCGCAGCCGACATGGAGGCGCGCATGGAAAACCTGCTGCACACGGCCGCTTGCCTGTTTCTGGAAAAGGGGTATGGAAAGGTCAGCCTGGAAATGATCGCCCGCGAAGCCCATGTGGCCGTGCGCACGATTTATGTGAAATTTGGCGGCAAGTCGGGCTTGTTCAATGCCGTGGTGGAATTGCGCCGCGCCGCCTACTTCTCGACCATGCCGGCGCTGGAAACGGATATGCGGCCCCTGGCCGCCATCCTGAGCGAGTTCGGCCTGCTGTTCGTGCAGCTCGTTACGATGCCGGCCGCCATCCGCCTCAATCGCATGGTGGTGGCCGAAGCGGCCACGCACCCGGAACTGGCGGAAACGTTCTACAAAGTGGGACCGGGACAGACGCGCGAGATGCTGGTCAAGTTTTTCAGCCGCCCCGACATCGCGCCGCTGTTCCGCGCCGAGTTGACGCCGTCCATGCTGGCGCTGCACCTGCTCAATTGCCTGCTGGGAGATCAGATGTCGCGCCTGCTGTTCCCGCCGCAGGCGCAACCGGATGTGGCGCAACTGCGCGCCAAGGTGGAGGTCAGCCTCGACCTGTTCCTGCGCGGCACCCTGCGCCAGCCGCTCGCGGACTGAGGCGCGGTTCAGCCAGGGTGGCTGCCCGCTGCCTGCAACACAGCTTCGGCACGCCCATCGCTCAAGCCCAACGCACGCAGGAAAGGCTGGGCTGCCGACGGGCCATCAAGGCTGAGTGAAGGCTCACTGCCATCATACCGTTCCGGACCATAGCGCATCAGGTCGAACGAGGTTTCAAAGCGCTGCGCCAGGAAATAGGTGCGGAAGTAATCAAAGGCAAACGCCACCTGCCCATCGGCGCGCGACAGCAAGCCGTGCGCATACAGCGGCGCCAGCCAGTCTCCGGCCCCCATGTTCCAGCCCTTCACGCCACAATAATCGCTGGCAAAACGCTCCAGTTCCGCCTCGCCGAGAAACAGGGTCTTGGCTTCGAACATCACGAACGCCAGCTCGATCAGGAATTCGCGCGCATCGGCAGCCGCGCCGGCGTCCGCGCGCGGCGGCACGCCCGCCCTGCCCAGCAAACCATCGAAATAGGCGGACTCGCCTGCCAGCTCCGGCAGCAGGGTGGCAAACACATACTCGGCATCCACCTGCCCCGTTTCCTGGCCATTCGGCGTGTACAGCACCGACAACGCGAAGTTCTTGCTCACTTCGTCGAACTCGCGCAGGGACACGGTCCACTGCGTGCCTGCCGCGTCGCCATCGGCCGCGCCTGTGCCGAACTCGAGCACGGAAAACGCCGCCATCTGGCCATGCGTACCGTACAGACTGCCAGGATTGCTCTTGAACAGGATGCCCAGCGACTTCATGAGCGAACTGGCATCGCCCGTATGCTGGTGGCCATGGAACACGGCGTGGATATTCTTGTAGTGCGCGCGCTGCTCGGCACTGGCGTGCTCATCGGCGGAGAAAAAGCTGAAGCCGGCATTGCCCAATGCCGCCGCTGCAACACCCTGCACGCGGCTGCCCGGCACCAGGTAGAAACGCGCGCCGGGCAAGCTGGCCGCCTGCAGCAGGGGGCGCAGGAAATATTCATAGACATACACGGGCGTCGTGCTGGCGCAGGCGTCGGGCGCCACCAGCTGGCCCGTGAAGAAAATCGCATCGATCTGCTTGCCGGCGGCCAGGATAGCGGCCACGTCCTGGTACAAGGCATGCAGCATCACGGCTTGCTCTTGCTCATCAGCCCGACGCAGACGGACATCGGCAATATGAAGGGCGGTAAACTTTTTCATTGTTGCAAAACTCTCTCAGTACAGCGGAACTTGACCGAAACCCACGCTGGCAACATTCCTGGAAAAATCACACGCTGCTGTTGAAGCAAAAAGCAGAACATGGTGACAGACCTCCATTCTGCCACTTTTTCCATACGGCAATACTCACCAATTTTCACATGGGGCGGATACGCCACGCTTCATCTGCGGTTTACCTTGCCGGGATCAAGGGAAATAAAAAAACCCGCAATCGCTTGCGGGTTTTTTTTGTACTGAAAATTAACTTTTTATCAGCGCTTGCGCGGCGGCGGCAAGTCCGTGCACACGCCTTTGTACACTTCGGCGGCCATGCCGATCGACTCGCCCAGGGGCGGGTGCGGGTGGATGGTCTTGCCGATGTCGGTGCCGTCGCCCTTCCTTGATGGCCAGCGCGATCTCGCCGCCACATCGTTATCTGCGGCCCGCATGCGTGCCGACGATGGCGCCACAGCGGATATGCTGGATGAAAAAAACCCGCAATCGCTTGCGGGTTTTTTGTACTGGGAATTGACTTTTTATCAGCGCTTGCGCGGCGGCGGCAAGTCCGTGCACACGCCTTCGTACACTTCGGCGGCCATGCCGATCGACTCGCCCAGGGTCGGGTGCGGGTGGATGGTCTTGCCGATGTCGGTGCCGTCGCAGCCCATCT
Source organism: Janthinobacterium sp. FT14W (assembly GCF_009208755.1). Taxonomy (NCBI): domain Bacteria; kingdom Pseudomonadati; phylum Pseudomonadota; class Betaproteobacteria; order Burkholderiales; family Oxalobacteraceae; genus Janthinobacterium; species Janthinobacterium sp. FT14W. The sequence goes on from NZ_WFLL01000021.1 coordinate 68,294, forward strand.
CGATGGCCAGCGCGATTTCACCGATCATGTCGCCCGCATGCGTGCCGACGATGGTGCCGCCGATGATGCGGTGCGTTTCCGCATCGAACAGCAGCTTGGTGAAGCCTTCGGCGCGGCCATTGGCCACGGCGCGGCCGGAAGCGGCCCACGGGAAGTGGCCCTTCTCGACCTTGATGCCCTTGGCTTTCGCTTCGTCTTCCGTGATGCCGGCCCATGCCACTTCCGGGTCCGTGTAGGCGACCGACGGGATCACCTTGACGTCGAAGTGCGACTTCTGGCCGGCGGCCGCTTCGGCAGCCACGTGGGCTTCATGCACGGCCTTGTGCGCCAGCATCGGCTGGCCCACCAGGTCGCCGATGGCGAAGATGTTCGGCACGTTGGTGCGCATCTGGCTGTCGACGTTGATGAAGCCGCGGTCCGTCACTTGCACGCCCGCCTTGTCGGCGGCCAGCTTCTTGCCGTTCGGGCTGCGGCCCACGGCGACGAGCACCAGGTCGTAGACTTGCGGCGCCGGTGCCGTGGCACCCGCTTCGGCGGCTTCGAACGTGACCTTGATGCCCTCCGGCAGCGCCTCGACGGCTACCGTCCTGGTCTTGGTCATGATGTTATCGAAGCGTTTTTCATTGAACTTCTGCCACACCTTGACGGCGTCGCGGTCCGCGCCCTGCATCAGGCCATCCATCATTTCGACCACGTCGATGCGCGCGCCGAAGGTCGAATACACGGTTGCCATTTCCAGGCCGATGATGCCGCCGCCGATGACCAGCATGCGTTTCGGGATCTGACGCAATTCCAGCGCGCCCGTCGAATCGACGATGCGCGGGTCTTCCGGCACGAAAGGCAGTTTCACCACGGACGAACCGGCGGCGATGATGGCCTGCTTGAACTGCACGACCTTCTTCGTGCCGTCATTGGCCGTCACTTCGATGTGGTTCGCGGAGAGGAACTGGCCCACGCCCGTTACCACTTGCGTCTTGCGCGCCTTGGCCATGCCGGCCAGGCCGCCCGTCATGTTCGAGATCACGCCTTCCTTGTACTTGCGTACCTGGTCAATGTCGATGGTCGGCTTGGCAAACGTCACGCCCGTGCTGGACATGTGCGCCGTCTCGTCGATAACGGAAGCGACGTGCAGCAGCGCCTTCGACGGGATGCAGCCCACGTTCAGGCACACGCCGCCCAGCGTGGCGTAGCGTTCGACGATGACCGTGGACATGCCCAGGTCGGCCGCGCGGAACGCCGCCGAATAGCCGCCAGGACCGCCGCCCAGCACCATCATGTCGACGTCGATGTCGACCTGGCCGCTGTAATTGCCGGCCGGGATGGCGGCGACGGCCGCCGGTGCCGGGGCCGCAGCGGCGGCAGGTGCTGCCGCCGGAGCTGGCGCAGCGGCAGGCGCAGTTGCCGGAGCAGCAGCCGCGCCTTCCGACGCGTCCACCACCAGCAGCGCGCTGCCTTCGGCGATCTTGTCGCCGACCTTGACTTTCAATTCCTTGACGACGCCGGCGTGGGTCGATGGAATTTCCATGCTGGCCTTGTCCGATTCGACCGTGATCAGCGACTGGTCCACCTTGATGGTATCGCCCACCTTGACCATCAGTTCGATGACTTCGACTTCCTTGAAGTCGCCGATATTCGGTACTTTTACCTCTACTGTGCTCATCAATCGCTCCTTACAGCAGAATTTTGCGCATGTCGGCCAGGACTTCGCCGAGGTACACGGAGAATCGCGCGCCCATCGCGCCATCGACCACACGGTGGTCGTAGGACAGCGAGGTGCCCATCATCAAACGCGGCTGGAAGGCCTTGCCATCCCATACCGGCTTGATCGAGGCTTTCGACAGGCCCAGGATGGCCACTTCCGGCGCATTGACGATAGGCGTGAAGTGCGTGCCGCCGATGCCGCCCAGGGACGAAATCGTGAAGCTGGCGCCCTGCATGTCGGCCGGTTTCAGCTTGCCTTCGCGTGCCTGCAAGGACAGTTCCGTCATTTCGCGGGCGATCTGCGAGACCGACTTCTGGTCCGCGCCCTTGATCACGGGCACCACCAGGCCATTCGGCGTGTCGGCCGCGAAGCCGATGTTGTAGTACTGCTTGAGGATCAGGTTTTCGCCCTTGGCATCCAGCGAAGCGTTAAACGCGGGGAATTTCTTCAGCGCGGCGACGGACGCCTTGATGACGAAGGCCAGCATGGTCAGCTTGGCCGCATCCTTGTTCTTCGCATTGGCCGCGTTGGTGTCGACGCGGAACGCTTCCAGGTCCGTCACGTCCGCTTCGTCGAACTGCGTGACGTGCGGGATCATGACCCAGTTGCGGTGCAAATTCGGACCCGAGATTTTCTTGATGCGCGACAGCGGCAGCAGTTCGGTCGCGCCGAACTTGCTGAAGTCCAGCGACGGCCATGGCAGCAGGTCCAGGCCCACGCCCGAACCGCCTTTGGCGACCGGCGCCGCATTGGCAGCACCTGGCGCGGCGACGGCGCCCGACATCACGCCCTTGACGAAATTCTGCACGTCTTCCTGGGTGATGCGGCCCTTCGGACCGGAACCGCCCACGCGGGCCAGGTCCACGCCCAGTTCGCGCGCGAACTTGCGGATCGACGGCGACGCGTGCGCCAGCTTGCCGTTGACGGCAGGGGCTGCGGCCACTGGCGCCGGGGCGGCAGCGGCGACCGGCGCCGACGCGACGGCAGCGGCTGGCGCGGCGACAGCTTGCGCCGGTGCGGCGGCAGGTGCAGCAGCAGGAGCGGCAGCGCCGCCGGTCGTTTCCACGACCAGCACCAGCGAACCCTTGGCGACCTTGTCGCCGACCTTGACCTTCAATTCCTTGACGATACCGGCGTGGCTCGATGGAATTTCCATGCTGGCCTTGTCCGATTCGACCGTCAGCAGCGACTGGTCGACCTTGATCGCATCGCCCACCTTGACCATCAGTTCGATGACTTCGACTTCCTTGAAGTCGCCGATATCGGGCACGCTCACTTCCACCAGGGCCGGCGCGCCGGCAGGGGCGGCGGCTGGCGCAGCTTCGGCAGCCGGTGCAGGGGCGGCAGCGGCTGGCGCCGGTGCGGCCGCAGGGGCAGCCGTGGCCGAGGCGTCGTCCGCCACTTCCAGCAGCAGGACCAGCGAACCTTCGGCGATCTTGTCGCCCACGTTGACTTTCAATTCCTTGACGACACCGGCGTGGCTCGATGGAATTTCCATGCTGGCCTTGTCCGATTCGACCGTGATCAGGGACTGGTCGACCTTGACCGTATCGCCTGGCTTGACCATCAGTTCAATGATCTCGACTTCCTTGAAATCGCCGATATCCGGGACTTTGACTTCCACAATGCTCATAGCTTGCTCCGTTATTTTATTTGTCAGATGGACCCGCACACACGCCAGGGCGGCACTTTCGCACCGCCCTGGCATCATCGGGTCCGCACAACGATTACTGGGTCACCGGATTCGGTTTGTTGGCGTCGATGCCGTACTTGGCGATCGCCTGCTCCACCACCGACACGTCGATCTTGCCTTCGTCAGCCAGCGATTTGAGCGCGGCCACGGTGACATAATAACGGTTCACTTCGAAGAACTCGCGCAGCTTGGCGCGGCTGTCCGAGCGGCCAAAGCCATCGGTGCCCAGCACTTTATAAGTGCGGCCCTTCGGCATGAAGGCGCGGATCTGTTCTGCAAACGCGCGCATGTAGTCGGTCGTGGCGACGATCGGGCCATCCGTGTCCTGCATCAGCGACGTGACGTACGGCACGCGCTGCTCTTTCGACGGGTTGACCATGTTCCAGCGTTCCGCATCCTGGCCATCGCGGGCCACCAGGGTCAGCGACGGCGCCGACCACACGTCCGCAGCCACGCCCCAGTCGTTGGCAAGCAATTCGGCGGCGAAGATCGATTCGCGCAGGATGGTGCCGCAACCGATCAGCTGTACGCGCAGCTTGGCGTCAGCCGGGCCTTCCTGCAGCTTGTACATGCCTTTCAGGATGCCTTCTTCCTGGCCTGGCTTGATGCCTGGCTGGGCGTAGTTCTCGTTCATGATCGTGATGTAGTAGAACACATCTTCCTGGTTGGCGATCATGCGGCGCAGGCCGTCCTGGATGATGACGGCGACTTCATGGCTGAAGGTCGGATCGTACGGCATGCAGGTCGGGATGGTCGCGGCGAAGATATGGCTGTGGCCATCTTCGTGCTGCAAGCCTTCGCCGTTCAGGGTCGTACGGCCGGCCGTGCCGCCCATCAGGAAGCCGCGGGCGCGCATGTCGGCCGAAGCCCATACCTGGTCGCCGATGCGCTGGAAGCCGAACATCGAGTAGAAGGTGTAGAACGGGATCATGATGCGGTCGTTGGTCGAATACGACGTCGCCGCGGCGATCCACGAGCTCATGCCGCCCGCTTCGTTGATGCCCTCTTGCAGGATCTGGCCAGCCTTGTCTTCGCGGTAGTACATGACCTGGTCTTTGTCGACCGGCTCGTACAACTGGCCTTTCGGGTTGTAGATGCCGATCTGGCGGAACAGGCCTTCCATGCCGAAGGTACGCGACTCGTCGACCAGGATAGGCACGACGCGCTGGCCCAGGTTCGGGTCTTTCAGCAGGGTCGAGATGACGCGCACGAATGCTTGCGTGGTCGAGATTTCACGGCCTTCAGGCGTGGCTTCGAGCACGTTCTTGAACGCGTCCAGGCCAGGCACGGGCAGGGTTTCTTCCGACTTCTGGCGGCGCTGCGGCAGGTAGCCGCCCAGGGCCTTGCGGCGCTCGTGCAGGTAGACCATTTCCGGCGCATCGTCGGCAGGCTTGAAGAACGGGATGTCGGCCAGCTTGTCGTCCGGGATCGGCAGCGAGAAGCGGTCGCGCATTTCGCGGATGGCTTCGTCGTCCAGTTTTTTCGTCTGGTGCGCCGTGTTGCGCGCTTCGCCCGACTTGCCCATGCCGTAGCCCTTGATGGTCTTCACCAGCAGGACAGTAGGCTGGCCCTTGTGTTCCTGGGCGATCTTGAAGGCCGCGTAGATCTTGTGCGGATCGTGGCCGCCACGGGTCAGGCGCCAGATGTCGTCGTCCGTCATGTTGGCAACCATTTCCAGCAGCTTCGGATGCTTGCCGAAGAAGTGCTTGCGCACGTAGGCGCCGTCTTTCGCTTTGTAGTTCTGGTATTCGCCGTCGACGGTTTCCATCATCACGCGCTGCAGGATGCCTTCCTTGTCCTGTGCCAGCAGGGCGTCCCAGCCCGGGCCCCAGATGACCTTGACGACGTTCCAGCCGGCGCCGCGGAATTCGCCTTCCAGTTCCTGGATGATCTTGGTGTTGCCGCGCACAGGGCCGTCCAGGCGCTGCAGGTTGCAGTTGACCACGATGACCAGGTTGTCGAGCATGTCGCGTGCGGCCAGGCCGATCGCGCCCAGCGATTCCGGCTCGTCCATCTCGCCATCGCCGCAGAAGGCCCAGATCTTGCGGTTGTCGGTCTTGGCGATGCCGCGTGCGTGCAGGTACTTCAGGAAGCGCGCCTGGTAGATCGCCATGTGCGGGCCCAGGCCCATCGACACGGTCGGGAACTGCCAGAAGTCAGGCATCAGCTTGGGATGCGGGTACGAGGACAGGCCCTTGCCGTCGACTTCCTTGCGGAAGTTCAGCATTTGCTCTTCCGTCAAACGGCCTTCGAGGAAGGCGCGCGCGTAGACGCCGGGCGAGGAGTGGCCCTGGATGTACAGCAGGTCGCCGCCGTGGTCGGCCGTTGGCGCATGCCAGAAATGGTTGAAGCCGATGCCCAGCATGTTCGCCAGCGAGGCGAACGAGGACAAGTGGCCGCCCAGGTCGCCGTCGGCGCGGTTGGCCTTGACCACCATGGCCATGGCGTTCCAGCGCATCCACGAGCGCAGGCGCTCTTCGTATTCCAGGTTGCCGGGGCAGTGTGCTTCTTGTTTGGTCGGGATGGTATTGACGTAGGCGGTGGTGCTGGAGAACGGAATCTGGGCGCCGCGGCGGCGGGCCAGGTCAACCAGGCGCTCCATCAGGTAATGCGCGCGTTCCGGACCTTCATTTTCCAGCACGGCTTCGAGCGCATCCAGCCACTCCTTGGTTTCCTGCATATCCGGGTCGGTGCCGATCTGTGTCGTTACCTGGTTCAGTTGAGCTGACATCTGTTGAGTCTCCTTTGTGAGCGCCCCACCCCGATTTTCCGGATCGCTGTCGGACGGTATTTCGCTGATTATTTACTATTAAGTCGGTTTAGTGTGGGGATTCTAACAGCGTATTTACTATTTTTCAAATTACGATATAGCATTTCGCATTGTGAAATTACCCTATGAAATTTATGCTGCAGTGCCGCAAATTCCGCCCGGAAACTAGGATGTGCAGAGTAGCAAATAGCGGCGAAACCGGAAAACTTGCATACCCTGGCCGCCCCTGCTCTACGAGCACATCAGCAAAGCGAATTACCACCCCAGTCGTCCGCACAGGCATACCGGGCCAAGCGGGCCTGAAAAATGTCGAGGGCAAGGCGCAGCGACGCAGACAGTACGCCAGTACGGCAAGGCGCTGCAACGCCGCCATCGGCATTTTCTCGGGCCCGCGTCTCCGCCCGCTGTTGTTACGCCACATTGAGCCAAAACCGCCCCTTTGCGTCGCCCGGCTTTATAATCTGTCTTTTCCCTCCCACAGCTCTCAGCCTCCCTACCATGCCAGCACAACTGATCGACGGAATCGCCCTCTCCCAAAAACTGCGCAGCGAAATCGCCACGCGCGCCGCCGCCCTCACGGCCAAGGGCACCCAGCCCGGCCTGGCCGTGATCCTCGTCGGCGAAGACCCGGCCAGCCAGGTGTATGTCCGCAACAAGGTCAAGGCATGCGGCGACGTGGGTTTTCACTCCGTGCTGGAAAAATATGAAGCGGACCTGTCCGAAGCGGACTTGCTGGCACGCATCGCCAGCCTGAATGCCGACCCGGCCATCCACGGCATCCTCGTGCAAATGCCCTTGCCCAAGCACATCAACCCGCACAAGGTCATCGAAGCCATCGCCACGACGAAAGACGTGGACGGCTATTCCGTGCTGAGCGCCGGCGAACTGATGACGGGCTTGCCCGGCTTCCGCCCGTGCACGCCGTATGGCTGCATGAAACTGATCGAAAGCACGGGCGTCGACTTGCGCGGCAAGCATGCCGTCGTCATCGGCCGCAGCAACACCGTCGGCAAGCCGATGGCCCTGCTGCTCTTGCAAGCGAACGCTACCGTCACCATCTGCCATAGTGCGACCCCGGACCTGGGCCTGTACACGCGCCAGGCGGACGTGGTCGTGGCCGCCGTCGGCCGCCGCAATACCCTGACGGCCGACATGGTCAAGCCGGGCGCCATCGTCATCGACGTGGGCATGAACCGCGACGATGACGGCAAGCTGTGCGGTGACGTGGATTTTGCCGGCATCAAGGAAGTGGCATCGCACATCACGCCCGTACCGGGCGGCGTGGGTCCGATGACGATCACCATGTTGCTGATGAATACCGTCGAGGCCGCCGAGCGCATTTAAGAGGAGCACCTGAGACAATGCTCATGGCGGCGTTGCCTGGCCTTGAACATTTTTCAGGCGCTCCATATATGAAGACAGAATGGACGAACCGACGATGAACACCAATCCCCTGCTTGATTTTTCCGGCCTGCCACGCTTCGACGCGATCACGCACGAGCATGTCACGCCTGCCATCGATACCTTGCTGGAACAGGCGCGCGCCACGGTGGCGCAGCTGGAAGCGCCCATGGAAGAAGTGAGCTGGGACAATTTCGTCGCGCCCCAGGACCAGATCGCCGAAACCCTGGGCCGCGCCTGGAGCATCGTCAACCACTTGAACAGCGTGGTCGATACGCCCGAACTGCGCGCCGCCTACAATGCGAACCAGCCCAAGGTGACGGAATTCTGGACCGAACTGGGCCAGAACGAAATCCTGTTCGGCAAATACAAGCAGTTGCAGGCGCGCGCCGATTTCGCCAGCCTGTCTCCCGCGCGCCGGCGCATCGTCGAGAATGCCGTGCGCGACTTCCGCCTGGGCGGCGCGGAGTTGCCCGAAGACAAGAAAGCGCGCTTTGGCGCCATCCAGGAAGAACACGCGGCCGTGTCGACGCGCTTTTCCGAAAACGTGCTCGACGCCACCAATGACTACAAGTTGCTGGTCGAGAACGAAGCTGAACTGGCCGGCCTGCCCGACGACGTCAAGGCGGCCGCGCGCGCCGCCGCCGACAAGGCGGGCAAGCAAGGCTATGAATTCTCGCTGCACTTCCCATCCTACTACCCGATCCTGCAGTTTGCCGACAATCGCGCGCTGCGCGAAACCATCTACCGCGCCAACGCCACCAAGGCATCGGACCAGGGCGAGGCCTTCAGCAAAAAAGACGACTGGGACAACACGCACAACATCGTCACCCTGTTGCAATTGCGCGAAGAAGAGGCAAAACTGCTCGGCTACGGCAATTTCGCCGAAGTGTCGCTGGTGTCGAAAATGGCGACGTCGCCCGCACAGGTCATCGCTTTCCTGGAAGACCTGGCCAAACGCGCGCGTCCATTCGCCGAGAAGGACCTGGCCGAACTGAAACAATTCGCCAAGGAAGAACTGGGCATTGCCGAGCTGCAGGCATGGGACGTGCCGTATGCCTCCGAAAAGCTGCAGGAGCGCCGCTACGCGTTCTCGGCCCAGGAAGTGAAGCAATATTTCCCTGAACACAAGGTGATCGACGGCCTGTTCCGCCAGATCCAGAACCTGTTCGCCGTCGAGATCAAGCTCGATACGGCGCCCGTCTGGCACCCGGACGTGCGTTTCTACCGCATCGAGCGCGACGGCAAGCTGGTGGGCCAGTTCTACCTGGACCTGTATGCGCGCGCGGGCAAGAGCGGCGGCGCCTGGATGGACGACGCGCGCGGCCGCCGCGCCGACGCGCAACACGTGCAAACGCCGATCGCTTATCTCACCTGCAACTTCACGCAGCCGGCCGTCGTCGATGGCCAGGTCCAGCCGGCGCTGTTCACCCACGATGAAGTGATCACCCTGTTCCACGAGTTCGGCCACGGCCTGCACCACATGCTGACGGTGGTCGACGAACTGGGCGTGTCGGGCATTGCCGGCGTCGAATGGGATGCCGTGGAACTGCCGTCGCAATTCATGGAAAACTTCTGCTGGGAATGGGAAGTGCTCGAACACATGACGGCCCATGCCGTCACGGGCGCACCGCTGCCGCGCGCGCTGTACGACAAGATGCTGGCGGCCAAGAATTTCCAGTCCGGCTTGCAAACCCTGCGCCAGGTGGAGTTCTCCTTGCTCGACATGCATCTGCACTACGACTACGACGCGGCCACGGGCCAGAGCGTGCAGCAGCTGATCGACGGCGTGCGCGCCAGGTTTGCGCTGCTGATCCCGCCTGCGTTCAACCGCTTCCAGAATGCCTTCGGGCATATCTTCGCGGGCGGCTACGCAGCCGGCTACTACAGCTACAAATGGGCCGAGGTGCTGTCCGCCGACGCCTATGCGGCATTCGAGGAAGCCCGCGCGCTGGGACCGGCCGCCACCACGGCAGCGGGCAAGCGCTACCTGCAGGAAATCCTGTCCGTCGGCGGCTCGCGCCCCGCGCTGGAATCGTTCACGGCCTTCCGCGGCCGCGAACCGTCGATCGACGCCCTGCTGCGCCACAGCGGCATGGCCGCCTGAGTCCGCCATGAGCCGCGTCGATTTTCACAGCAACGTGCCGGACAAGCTGGCCTACGCCTGCCGCCTGGCGCGCAAGGCCTATATGGCCGGTAACAAGGTGGTCGTGCTGGCGCAAGACGGCGCCCAGCTCGACGCCTTGAACCGCGCCATGTGGACGTTTTCCGCCACGGATTTCCTGCCGCACGTGCTGGCCGGCGATCCGCTGGCGGCGCAGACGCCCATCATCCTCACCGATGACGGGACGGCGGATGTGCCGCACCACGACATCCTCGTCAACCTGTCGCAGTTGCCGCCGCCCAACTATACGCAGTTCCAGCGCGTCTTCGAGATCGTCGCCATGGATGAGCAGGATGCGCAGGCGGGCCGCCAGCGCTTCCTGCACTACCGCCAGCAAAACGTGCAACCGACGCACTTCGTGGCGGGCAACTCAGTGGACAAACCATGAGCCAGCCGCCATTCGACCAGGGCATTCCCCTGCTGACGGAAGTGCTGCTGGGGCCGGATGTGCCGGAGCCGGCGCCCGCGGTACCCGTTGTGCCAGCGGCGGCCCCTGTCCCGGCAGCGCCGCCTGCCGGGCAAGCGCCAGCGTTGCCTCCCAGCGTCGTGCAGCCCGACTGGGACGCCATCGAACAGCGGCTGACGCAGCGCATCCTGCATCAAGTCCAGGGCAAGATCGACCACCTGCTGGAAGAGCGCATCGCCCACGTCCTGCAGACGGCCCTGCAGAATGCCCTGATCGGCATGCGGGGAGCGTTGCGCGAAGACTTGCAGCAATCGCTGGAACAGATCGTCGCGCATGCGGTGAGCCATGAGCTGGGGCATCTGCACCCACCGGCGCTGTAATCCCCTCGCTGTAATCCCCGCACTTCCTCCGCCAAACAGCGAACGGCTGGGGTCGGCCCCTCAGGGTCTGCCCCCGGATGTCGTTTTGGGGGAGAAGAGCGCAGATTTTCTTACACCCTTCCCCCTTGCAAGGCCATTCTTTGGTGCGCTCGCGCCTGCGAAATCGGTGCATCGCGCCTCACTTTGGTGATTGTTGCGACAAAATGCAAAAAGCCAGAGAAGCGGCTTTGCGCCGCCTGTTTTTTGTTGTACCTTCTTCAAATGCACCGCCCCTCGAAGCGGTTTTCACGAGACGCCGCCGTATCTTTATCCATTGGAGAATGTTTATGCTGCTCAAGACCAAAGTCCTTCCTCTCGCCCTCGCCCTCGCCTTTGCCGGCCATGCGGGCGCACAGGAAATCATCAAGATCGGCCACGTCGCCCCGGTCTCTGGCGCCAGCTCGCACCTGGGCAAGGATAATGAGAACGCGGCCAAGATGGCCATCGAGGACTTGAACGCCAAAGGCTTCAAGATCGACGGCAAAGCCGTGAAATTCGTGCTGGTGCCGGAAGATGACGCCGCCGATCCCAAGCAGGGCACGGCCGTGGCGCAAAAACTGGTCGACGCCAAGGTCAATGGCGTGGTGGGTCACCTGAATTCGGGCACGACGATACCCGCCTCGCGCATTTACTTCAATGCGGGCATTCCGCAGATTTCGCCGGCCGCCACCAACCCGACCTATACCCAGCAAAAGTTCAACACGGCCTTCCGCGTAGTGGCCAACGACAACAAGCTGGGGGGAACGTTGGGCGCGTATGCCGTGGGCAAGCTGCAAGCGAAGAAAATCGCCGTCATCGATGACCGCACGGCCTACGGCCAGGGCGTGGCGGAACAGTTCGTCAAGGGTGCCAAGAAGGCGGCGCCAGGCGTGCAAATCGTCGGCAAGGAATTTACCAATGCCAATGCGACCGACTTCAATGCCATTCTCACCAGCATCAAGTCAAAAAATCCCGACCTGATCTTCTTTGGCGGCATGGATTCCGTGGGCGGCCCCATGCTGCGCCAGATGAAGGCGCTGGGCATCAAGGCCAAGTTCATGGGCGGCGACGGCCTGTGCACGGAACCGCTGGGCAAGCTGGCGGGCGACGCCGTGGGCGAAGACATGGTCACCTGCGCGGAAGCGGGCGGCGTGACGGGCGCGCAGCAAAAAGGCATGGACGATTTCCGCGCCCGCTACAAGCAGAAATACAATATGGAAGTGCAGCTGTACGCGCCCTACGTCTACGATGCCGTGATGACCATGGCCACCGCCATGGCCGACGCCAAATCGTCGAAACCGTCCGTCTACCTGCCCTTCCTGGCCAAGGTGCACTACCAGGGCGTGACGGGCCCGATTGCGTTCGATGCCAACGGCGACATCAAGGATGGCGCGCTGACCCTGTTCACCTATCGGGATGGCAAGAAGACCAAGATGGAAGTGGTCAAATAATAGCACCTACTGTGCGGCGCGATTTGCGGCCTGCGATGCTCACTGTGCATTCGCACAGCTGCGCTTCTCAGCCACAACTCACATCCGCTCGCTACGGTTCTTGCTGTCCGGCTACATAAGCCAGCAAGCCTTCGGCCAGCGCGTCGAAGGTGGCGCGGCAGCGCAAGCTGCCGCGCAAGTCTTCATGCATGGTGACCCACGTTTCCATGGGCAGCGAAAATGCTTGCGGCAACACGCGCCGCAGCGATGGATCGCGCGCCGCCAGTCCCGCCTGGCACACGCCGATGCCCGCGCCCGCGCGTAGCAAGGCCAGCTGCGCCAGGTCGCTGTCGCTGCGCCAGGCAAAGTTTTCCCGCGCAAATCCCTGGAAGGCCGCGCCCGCGTTGCGCACGAAGGGGCTCGCCTCGTCGTAGCCGATGACGGCGTGGTGCGCCAGGTCCGCCAATGCCAGCGGCGTGCCGTGCCGCGCCAGGTAGTCCGCGTGCGCATGCAGGCCCAGTTCGATGTCGCCCACCTTGCGCGCCACCAGCTGCTCCTGGCGGGGACGCAGCATGCGCACGGCGATGTCCGCTTCCCGGCGCAGCAAATCCTGTACTTTATTGCTCAATACCAATTCAATGACCAAGCCCGGATGGCGCGCGCGCAGGCGGGCCAGGACAGGCGGCAGCACTTCCACGCCCACCACTTCGCTGGCCGCGATGCGCACGACGCCGGCCACGCCCTGCCCCTGGCTGCTGGCGGCCCGCTCCATCAGGGCTGCCGTATGCTCCATGCTTTCCGCATGGGGCCGCAATGCCAGGGCCACTTCCGTGGGCAGCAAGCCCAGCTGGGAGCGCGTGAACAGGGTCGCCCCCAGCGCCTGCTCCAGCGCTGCGATATGCCGGCCGGCAGTAGGCTGCGTAATCCCCAGCGCGCGGGCGGCGCCGGACAGCGAGCCGTGCCTCAGCACGGCCAGCAGCGAACGGTAGTATTCCCAGGCGATGGCGGCAGTCATACATAAATGTATAGCCTGTACGCGATGTTCGTCAATTCCCAATTAGCCTTGCGCGGCAGATACTGGCGCCATCAACCACACGGAGGTCAGGATGGAGAACACGAAAAACACGGCATTGGTACTGGGCGCCACGGGCGGTATCGGCGGCGAGATGGTGCGCCAGTTGCTGGCGGCGGGCTGGCAGGTACGCGCCCTGACGCGGGGAGAAACGCCGCCGCCGCGGGGCGACCGCATCGAATGGCTGCGCGGCGATGCGCTATCGCGCGCGGACGTGCTGGCGGCCGCCCGGGGCTGCGCCGTCATCGTGCACGCCGTCAACCCGCCCGGCTACCGACATTGGGGCCAGCTGGTGCTGCCCATGCTGGACAATACCATCGCCGCGGCCATTGCCGAAGGCGCCACCATCGTGCTGCCCGGCACCGTCTACAACTTCGGCCCCGACGCCTTCCCCGCATCGGGAGACTTACTTGCGGAAGACGCGCCGCAGCGCCCGCTGACGCGCAAGGGCGCCATCCGCGTGGAACTGGAAGCGCGCCTGGAAAAGGCCGCCACCCAGGGCGCCAGGGTCCTGATCGTGCGCGCGGGCGACTTCTTCGGTCCCCGCGCCGGCAATAACTGGTTTTCGCAGGGCCTCGTCAAGCCTGGCCGGCCCGTGCGCAGCATCCTGTATCCGGGCGCGCCCGGCGTGGGCCACCAGTGGTCCTACCTGCCCGACGTGGCGCGCACGATGGTGCAGTTGCTGGCCATGCGCGCCGCCCTGCCGCCGTTTGCGCGCTTGCACATGGCGGGCCACTGGGACCACGACGGCCGGCAAATGACGGGGGCGGTTGCCCGCGTGGTGGAACAGGCGTCGGGCACGCGCCCCGTCATCCGGCGCTTTCCGTGGTGGCTGGTGGCGCTGGCGTCGCCGTTCGTGGCGACCCTGCGCGAAATGCGCGAGATGCGCTATTTATGGCAGACGCCCTTGTCCATGGACAACGCGCAACTGCTGGCCTTGCTGGGGCAGGAGCCGCACACGCCGCTCGACGAGGCGGTGCGGGCGACACTGGAGGGCATGGGCAATCTGCAAAAGGCGGCGGACAAAAAAAACGCGCCGGGATTGCCGGCGCGCTGATTGCAGGTACTGCGGCACAGATTATTTCTGTGCCAGTACCCATTTGACCAGGGTGTGGGCTTCCGCATCGCTCACTTGCGGGTTGGCTGGCATCGGGATCGCGCCCCAGGTGCCGGAACCGCCCTTCATGACTTTCGCCACGAGCTTGGCTTCCGCGTCTTTTTGACCGGCATACTTGGCAGCCACGTCCTTGAACGCCGGGCCCACCAGTTTCGTGCTCACCGCGTGGCATGCCATGCAGTTCTTTGCTTTCGCCAGGTCAGGATTGGCCAACGCTGCTTGCGATGCCAGGGCCGACACGGCCAATACACTCACCAACATAAAACGTTTCATTGTCTTTTCTCCAAAGTTACTTCCTGCGGCATTTTACTGTGTTTCCGCAGATGCACCACGAGCCCAGATCAAGCGTTTCAATGTAGTAACGCAATGTAGTCAGCAGGCAGTCCTATTCTGCCCCATCTGCGCGGCCATGACCATGTTGTTTGTAAGGCGATGTAACGACGGCCGGCCCCGTCCAGTCAAACGGGGCCGGCCGTCGTACTTACACAACAGATGGGTGCGGCTTAACGCTTTTTCAGCTGCGACAGATCGCGCACGGCGCCCCGGTCGGCCGACGTCGTCAGCGCCGCATACGCCTGCAGCGCCTGCGACACGTAGCGGTCGCGGTTGACGGGCAGCCAGGCTGCATCGCCCTTCGCTTCCATGGCGGCGCGGCGCGCGGCCAGTTCGGCAGCGGTCACGCGCAGCTTGATGGTGCGCTCGGGGATGTCGATGTCGATGTAGTCGCCCTCTTCCACCAGGCCGATGGCGCCCCCTTCGGCCGCTTCCGGCGATGCGTGGCCGATCACCAGGCCCGAGGAACCGCCCGAGAAGCGCCCGTCCGTGAACAGCGCGCACGCCTTGCCCAGGCCCTTCGACTTGATGTACGACGTCGGGTACAGCATTTCCTGCATGCCGGGGCCGCCTTTCGGGCCTTCGTAGCGGATGATGACGACGTCGCCTTCATGCACGGTATCGGCCAAAATCGCTTCAACGGCGGCATCCTGGCTTTCGAACACGCGCGCCTTGCCCGAGAATTTCAAAATGCTTTCATCCACGCCGGCCGTCTTGACGATGCAGCCTTTTTCCGCCAGGTTGCCGTACAAGACGGCCAGGCCGCCATCCTGCGAGTACGCGTGGGCCTTGTCGCGGATGCAGCCCGTGCTGCGGTCCGTGTCGACGGCCGCGAAGCGCTCGGACTGCGAGAACGCCGTCTGCGTGGGCACGCCGCCCGGCGCGGCGCGGAACAGTTCATGCACGGCCGGATTGTCCGTGCACATGATGTCGTTTTGCGCGATGGCGTCGGCCAGGGTGGGCGCGTGGATGGTCGGCAGGGTCGTGTCGAGCAGGCCGGCGCGCGCCAGTTCGCCCAGGATGCCCACGATGCCGCCCGCGCGGTGCACGTCTTCGATATGGTATTTATCCGTCATCGGCGCCACCTTGCACAGGCATGGGACCTTGCGCGAGATGCGGTCGATGTCGGCCATCGTGAATGCCACCTCCGCCTCGTGCGCGGCGGCCAGCAAGTGCAGCACGGTGTTGGTCGAGCCGCCCATGGAGACGTCGAGCGCCATCGCGTTTTCAAACGCCGCCTTGGTGGCGATCGAGCGTGGCAGCACGGAATAATCGTCCTGCTCGTAGTGGCGCTTGGCCAGGTCGACGATCAGGCGGCCCGCGCGCAGGAACAGCTGCTGGCGGTCCGAGTGCGTGGCCAGGATGGTGCCGTTGCCGGGCAGGGCCAGGCCCAGCGCCTCGGTCAGGCAGTTCATCGAATTGGCCGTGAACATGCCGGAACAGGAACCGCAGGTCGGACAGGCCGAACGCTCGATTTCCGCCACGTCGGCGTCGCTGACGGTGCTGTCGCCCGCCTTGATCATGGCGTCGACCAGATCAAGTTTAATAACCTTTTGGGCGCCGTTGACCACTTTCAGGACCTTGCCCGCCTCCATCGGCCCGCCGGAAATAAACACGACGGGGATATTGATGCGCATGGCGGCCATCAGCATGCCCGGCGTGATCTTGTCGCAGTTCGAGATGCACACCATGGCGTCGGCGCAGTGGGCGTTGACCATGTATTCGACGGAGTCGGCGATCAGGTCGCGCGAAGGCAGCGAATACAGCATGCCGCCGTGGCCCATGGCGATGCCGTCATCGACGGCGATGGTATTGAATTCCTTGGCCACGCCGCCGGCCGCTTCGATTTCGCGCGCCACCATCTGCCCCAGGTCCTTCAGGTGCACGTGGCCGGGCACGAACTGGGTGAACGAGTTGACGACGGCGATGATCGGCTTGTCGAAGTCGCCATCCTTCATGCCGGTGGCGCGCCACAGGGCGCGGGCGCCAGCCATGTTGCGGCCGTGGGTGGTGGTGCGGGAGCGGTATTGCGGCATGATGGGGACCTTCCAGGAAATGAATGATGCCTGACTGCGGCGGGGAGCCTTGGGCAAAACCCTGCGTGCAGTGGGGGTACGCCAGATTGCCTTGCGCGCGTCCCCCTGTCAAATATATGATGCACGTGTCTGTGAGTCATTTTATATATCACAGAACTTATTCCACATGGAAACGCATATGAACCTTGAACTGCGCCAGCTGCGCTACTTTGTCACCGTCGCCGAGGAATTGCACTTCGGCCGCGCCGCCGCGCGCCTGCATATGACGCAGCCGCCCCTGTCGCAAACCATCATGGCGCTGGAAGACTTGCTGGGCGCGCCCCTGTTCGTGCGCACGCGGCGCGAAGTGCAGCTGACGCCGGCCGGCAGCGCCCTGCTGCCCGAGGCGCGCCGGATGCTGGCGCAGGCGCACGATTTGCCCGCGCTGGTGCAGCGGGCCGCGCAGGGCGAGGCGGGCCGTCTGAGCCTGGCCTTCGTTTCCTCGGCCGACTACAGCGTGCTGCCGCCCTTGCTGCGCGCCTACCGCACGGCCTACCCGCAAGTGCAGATCGCGCTGCAGGAAGCCACGTCCGACCTGCAGCTGGACGAACTGCTGGCCGGGCGCACGGATGCGGGCCTGCTGATCCCGCCCCTGCCCGAAAAAGCGAAGGAGGCGCTCGACTACCTGCCCGTGCTGGCCGAACCGCTGGTGCTGGCGGCGCCGTCCGGCCTGGACATTCTGGCGGCGCCAGGGCCCGTGCGCCTGCGCGACCTGCCGGCGCTGCCCCTGATCATCTTCCCGCGCGCGATCTCGCCCGCCCTGCACGACGCCATCCTCGGCGTGTTCCGCGCGGCCGGCATCACGCCGCAGATCGGCCAGGAAGCGATCCAGATGCAAACCATCGTCAGCCTCGTCTCGGCTGGCATGGGCATCGCGCTTGTGCCACAATCGGTATCGAATCTGATGCGTCCGGGCGTAGAATACAGGCCGCTGCAGGACGCCACGCCGCTGGTGGAAACGGGCCTGGCCTGGCGCCGCGACAATCCGTCCGCCGTGCTGCAAGGCTTTCTGGCGCTGCTGCGCAAGCAGATCGGCGGTACTGCCCCTTAAATTAAGTGGCCGCTAAGGCAAAAAACCGCCAGCGCCGCCATACTACGCAACCTTAGCTTTAAACAAAGAAAGAAACCCCATGCTGATACACCCGATGCCCGATCCGATTGCTATCCAGATCGGCCCGCTCGCCGTGCACTGGTACGGCCTGATGTATGTGCTGGCCTTCGCCCTGTTCATCATCCTGGGCCGCGTGCGCATCAAGCAGCCGCACATCGCCGTGCTGGGCTGGAAGAAGGAAGACCTCGACGACATGCTGTTCTACGGCATGCTGGGCGTGGTGATCGGCGGGCGCCTGGGCGAAGTGCTGTTCTACCGCCCCGAATATTTCATGCACAATCCGCTCGAGATCTTCATGGTGTGGCATGGCGGCATGTCCTTCCATGGCGGCTTCCTCGGCGTCATCCTGGCCATGTACCTGTGGAGCCGCAAGGCGGGACGCAACCTGTTCGACGTGCTCGACTTCATCGCCCCGCTGGTGCCGCTCGGCTACGCGGCTGGCCGCCTGGGCAACTTCATCAACGCCGAACTGCCGGGCCGCATCGCGCCGGAAACCCTGCCCTGGGCCATGCAATGGCCGGGCATCCCGTATCCCGTGCACCCGTCGCCCATCTACCAGATGCTGGTCGACGGCATCCTGGTGTTCATCATCCTGTGGCTGTATGCGCGCAAGCAGCGTCCGCGCATGGCCGTGGGCGCCATGTTCACCCTGCTGTACGGCTGCGCGCGCTTCTTCACGGAATACTTCCGCACGCCGGACTGGGAAGTCGTGTGGCTGGGCGTGCCGATCACGTCGGGCCAGATGCTGTCCTTGCCCATGATCGTCGGCGCCATCGCGCTGCTGGTGTGGGCGTATAAAAGCCAGGTGATGGGCACGCCGCCCACCAAGGCCCGTCCGGCAAACACGTAAACCGCCGCCCCCCCCGATGGCGTGCCAGGCAGGCGCGCCATCCCCCGGCAACACTTCCCTACAAGCAGCACAATTTCCTTGCGGAATGAATCTTCGCTTGCGATAGCGCGATGATCGCTTTACCCTGCAGCAAGAGCAGGGCATGCGCTCATGCAGTGTTGGCCATTCGAGCCGGGGAGTCCCATCCATGCAATATGCGAGGAAGACCACGACATTCTGGCTGGCGCTGGCGGGCGGCTACGTGCTGGCGCAGCTGGCCTTGACGGCCTGGGCCGGGGAGCACGGTCCCGCCGTCAGCTATCTGTTCGGCGTGACGGCCCCACTGCTGGCGCTGGCCGCCTGCTGCCGCAACGCCTGCCTGAGCACGCCCGGCGTCGTGCGCACGGGCTGGGGCCTGTTTGCGGCCGCCATGCTGTTCTGGAGCGGGGGCATGGCGCTGTCCGCCTGGCAAGACCTGAGCGGCCATGTGGCTTCCGACACGACGTATTTCTCCGATTTTGCCTACTTCATGTATGGCGCGCCCTTGCTGCTGGCCATTTCCTCCGTCAGCGACCGCCACCCTTCGCGCACCCTGCAATGGCTGGATGCCGTGCAAGTGCTGCTGGCGGCCTACCTGACCTATACGGCCATCTTTTCCGTCTCGCCCTTCGACCAGCGCTCGATCGCGCCGATACCCGCCAGCCTGCTGGTGCTGACCTACAACGTGGAAAACCTGGTGCTGGCCTGCTGCGCCTCGCTGCGCCTGCTGGCGCACCGCCGCGATGGGGCACAAGGGCGTTTTTACCTGCTGCTCAGCGTATTCCTGTGGTGCTACGCGGCCTGCGCGGGCGCCTATAATTACCTGACCCTGCACGCGCTGGCCGAAGCCGGTCCCAGCGAGGTACTGCCCAGCCTGCCTTTCCTGCTGCTGGCGGTGCTGTCCATGCGCGTGCAGCCGGGCAAGGAAGAAGCGCGGCCGCCGCGGCCGTTGACCTTGCTGATTGACAACTTCAGTCCCATCTTCTTCACGGCGGCCCTGCTGGGTCTGGGATTCGTCGTGCTGCGCGAGCATTTTTACCTGGCGGCCAGCGCCCTGTTTGTCGCGCTGGCCGTCCACGCACTGCGTTCGGCCACCCTGCAAAGCCGCTACATGCAAAGCGAACTGGCCTTGCGGGCGGCGCACGACAAGCTGGAAAAGCTGTCGCTGACGGATGGCTTGACGGGCATCGCCAACCGGCGCTGCCTGGACCAGTCCTTGCAGGCCGAGTGGCAGCGCGCCGCGCGCAACCAGCACGCGCTGGCGCTGCTGATCATCGATATCGATTTCTTCAAAAGCCTCAACGATACCTTTGGCCACCCGTATGGCGACGCCTGCCTGGTGCAGATCGCGGCGGCCCTGAACTCGGCGCTGCCCCGTGCCAGCGACCTGGTGGGACGCTTCGGCGGCGAGGAATTTGCCGCCATCCTGCCCGCCACCGACCGCGCGGGCGCGCTGGCCGTGGCGCAAAAAATGCAGGAAGCGATCGCCGCTGCCGCCATCGCCCACGCGCCGTCGCGTGGCGGCCTGGTGACGGCCAGCATCGGCCTGGCCCTGAGCGACGACGTACCGACGCCGGCACAGCTGCTGGCGGCCGCCGACCAGGCCCTGTACCGGGCCAAGCAGAACGGCCGCAACCGGATCGAAGGCTAGGCTTTCAGCTTGCCGGTAATGACCTTCCATTGCGCCGGCGTCACGGGCGTG
The DNA here is from genome assembly GCF_009208755.1 of Janthinobacterium sp. FT14W. NCBI lineage: Bacteria > Pseudomonadati > Pseudomonadota > Betaproteobacteria > Burkholderiales > Oxalobacteraceae > Janthinobacterium > Janthinobacterium sp. FT14W. The sequence continues at coordinate 88,536 of NZ_WFLL01000021.1, forward strand.
ATGGACAGGCGGCTGCCCTTCTTCAGCAGCAGCATGTCTTCCAGCTCCGGCATCTGGCGCATCTCGGACAGGGGCAGCAGCGCCGTCTTCTTCACGCCCCGCACATCGACGCTGATCCAGCGCGGCTGGGCCAAGGTGGCCTTGGCATCGAAATATTTGCCGCCCGCTTCAAACTGGCTGTGATCGGGATAGGCCCCACTGGCCACTTCGGCCACGCCCGCCACGCCCGGCTGCGGGCAGCTGGAATGGTAGAACAGCACGCCATCGCCCACCCGCATGCCATCGCGCATGAAGTTGCGCGCCTGGTAGTTGCGCACGCCGAACCAGGGCATGGTGTGCGCGGGCGCCGCCATCAGGTCGTCGATGCTCACTTCATCGGGTTCGGACTTCATCAGCCAGTATTGTTTCATGCAGACTCCGTGTCAAAGCGGCAGACGTAAAAAAACGGTTGCGCATCAATGCGGCAACCGTTTTCAGTTGTAGTACAAATTGGGCCCCGCCTGTGCCGCTATGCCGGCATCCCGAACCAAACGGTTCAAGGTGGTCACGTTAGTTCAATTTCGGGTTCGTCGAACGAGCGACGCTCACTCCCATCAAACAAAATTCGCAACCGATGCGCATAAATGGTTCAAGGAATATATGGCAATCGCGAACACCGCAGGGTAGACGCAAGTTTACTCCTTTGATCGCGCATCGCAAAGACAAATCGTACCGTATCCGCTTAAAATCCAATTAATAACACTGAACAAAACCGTAGCGAGCGGAAGTGAATTGTGGTCGAGAAGCGCAACTGTGCGAGCACGGGGCCGCCGAGGCAGAGAGCATCGCAGGCCGCAAGTCGCGACGCGCAGCAGGTTTGGTTCGGTGTTTAAAAAAGATTTTCCTGGGGCGTCAGAGCGCTGTCCAGGACGGTGTGCATGGCCGAGATTTTCTGCTTCACTTCCAGTATCGTCAATTCCGACAGCGGACCTTGCGGCGACTTCACGGACAGAAATTCCGCGGCCACGCCCAGGGCGGCCAGCACGGCGATGCGGTCATTGCCCTTGACCTTGCCCGCGTCGCGGATGGCTTTCATTTTGCTATCGAGATAGATCGCCGCTTCGCGCAGCGCGCGCTCTTCGCCGTCGCGGCACACCATGCTGTAGGACTGGCCCATGATATTGACATCGACACGCGGCATTACGCTTCCTTCTCGTTCTCGGCAGTATAGGCGCCCGCTTCCGAAGCGGCTTGCTCCAGGCCTGCTTGCACCAGTTCGGGAATTTTCTCCAGCAACGCCTCCACCCGCTCCTGCGCCTCGCGCATGCGCTGCACATGCAGGGCGTTGTCGGCGGCCAGCGCGGCGTTGTCCTTGCGCAATTGCGCGTTTTCACGGCGCAGCGCATGGGTCATTTCGGCCAGCAGGCCTATTTTGTCGGATAATTCGTTGAATTCGGAAATCATCCCGCCACTATAGGGCGGACGCTCCATGGGCGTCAATCGAATCACGCCGCTGTCACACATATTTACATCAATGCAGGGCAGTTGGCGGACAATACACGCTTTTTCCGGCGCTTTTCGCCATCTGTGCGCATCCGCCAGCGCCGCGATGGCGGCGTTTTACTCGTCGACGTAATCGGGTTCGATATCCAGTCCGCCATAGCGGTTTTCGCACGAGCGGCGCGTCAGCGTCTGTTGTCCGCCCTTGCCGTCAAGCACCATCGTCAAGTCGCGGCAAGTCTGGCGGTAGCTGCCGGGTTTGGCGTCCGTCCCCGAGGGCGTCAGGCGTACTGCCAGCGGCACCGCATTGCCCAGGCCCTTGTTGCTCCACTGGCGCGTCTTGCCATCCTCCTCATCCTTCAAGGTGCGCACGGCAGCCGTCAGCAAGGCTTGTTTTTCCTTGACATTGAGCTTGGCGATGGTGACGTCGGACAGGAAAGGCGGAGATACGACGGGCGCCGGATCCTTGCCCTGCACATCCCAGCGGCCGCTGTTCTGCGAACAGGTGCGGCGGCTCAGGTCCTGCGACTTGCCGCCCGCCGTGACGACGAATTTCAGGTCGCGGCAGACATGCGCCTTCAAGCTGTGCTCCGTCATGCCGGAGTTGCTGAAGTTATACGTGACTTTCACCAGCACGCCGCGGTCGCCGCCGTTGTCCCAGACATGGGCTTGCTGGTCGTCGTCGTCCTTGTTCAAATCGTTGAACAAGTCATTCAGCAGCATTTCCTTTTCCAGCGGCGTCAGGGCCGCCACGGTGATCTCGTCGACGATGGTAGGCGCCTGTGCGGCGGCATTGCCCAGGCAGGCCAGGCCGATGGCGGTGGCGCCCAGCAGGCGTAGCGCGGGATGGAAAAGGGGGAATGGCATGGTGTGCTTTCTCGTGCAAGTGGGAATGTGTGGCGATATTGATATGCAATTACAATCATCTTATCAAATCCCATAGTGAAACTCTGTTTCCCGTGCGTACAGGAACGCCCCCCTGCCGGACGACATGCTAGAGTCGCGCCTGTTGCTGACGCCCGGGGAGTTCGCTTACGCCAGCGCAAACCCTGCGTAAATGCAGGCTGCGCAGAACGCCTATGCATATCTCCCCGGAGAATAAGCCCTTGAATAAGCCCCATACCGTCCCTATAATTAGCACTCGTTAGTAGAGAGTGCTAACAAACTCTTTCGTAGCAATCCTCAGGACTGATGGTGCTTGCCAGGCAACTGCAGGGAACGCTACGCGGCGGGCGACGCCGCGATGCACCACTGCCGGATACAGGCAAGGACAGGATGACCGGGGGTTTGCTTGACCGTTGCGGGCTGCTTTCAACGGCGGTCACTGAAAGCACGTCTGGCGCTGCGCCAGAAATGTATTCATTTAGCAACACCTATCCATTGAACTTTAAGGAGTTTTGTATGAATCTGCGCCCATTGAACGATCGCGTCATCGTCAAACGCCTCGACCAGGAAACCAAGACTGCATCCGGCCTCATCATTCCTGATGCAGCTGCTGAAAAACCGGATCAAGGCGAAGTCCTTGCCGTAGGCAATGGCAAGATTCTCGACGACGGCAAAGTCCGTCCTCTGGATGTCAAAGTGGGCGACCGCGTCCTGTTCGGCAAGTACGCCGGCCAAACCGTCAAAGTTGACGGCGATGAGCTGCTGGTCATGCGCGAAGAAGACATCATGGCGATCGTCGTCAAGTAATTGTTTCCACGTTGTAGACAGATACATCCCGAAACTCAGGAGAATTGAACATGGCAGCTAAAGAAGTAGTATTCGGCGACGCAGCGCGCGCCAAGATGGTCGAAGGCGTCAACATCCTCGCCAACGCAGTCAAAGTAACGCTGGGCCCGAAAGGCCGCAACGTGGTCCTGGAGCGCTCGTTCGGCGCCCCTACCGTCACCAAGGATGGTGTGTCGGTAGCGAAAGAAGTTGAACTCAAAGACAAGCTCATGAACATGGGCGCGCAAATGGTCAAGGAAGTTGCTTCCCGCACCAGCGACAACGCCGGCGACGGCACCACCACCGCGACCGTGCTGGCACAAGCCATCGTACGCGAAGGCATGAAGTTCGTTGCCGCCGGCATGAACCCGATGGACCTGAAGCGCGGTATCGACAAAGCCGTTGCGGCAACCGTCGAAGAACTGGCGAAAATCGCCCGTCCTTGCACCACGACCAAGGAAATCGCCCAAGTCGGTTCGATCTCGGCCAACTCGGATGCATCGATCGGCGAGCGTATCGCTGAAGCGATGGAAAAAGTCGGCAAGGAAGGCGTCATCACCGTAGAAGACGGCAAGTCGCTGAACGACGAGCTGGACATCGTTGAAGGCATGCAGTTCGACCGCGGCTACCTGTCGCCATACTTCATCAACAACCCAGAGAAACAAGTTGCCGTACTGGACAGCCCATTCGTCCTGCTGTGCGACAAGAAAATCTCGAACATCCGTGACCTGCTGCCGGTACTGGAACAAGTCGCCAAAGCTGGCCGTCCACTGCTGATCATCGCAGAAGACATCGAAGGCGAAGCGCTGGCCACCCTGGTTGTGAACAACATCCGCGGCATCCTGAAAACCTGCGCAGTGAAAGCCCCTGGCTTCGGCGACCGCCGCAAAGCCATGCTGGAAGACATCGCTGTCCTGACCGGTGGCCAAGTGATCGCTGAAGAAGTCGGCCTGACCCTGGAAAAAGTGACCCTGGCCGAACTGGGCCAAGCGAAACGCATCGAAGTGGGCAAGGAAAACACCATCGTTATCGATGGCGCCGGCGAAGCTGCCTCGATCGAAGCACGCGTGAAGCAAGTGCGCGTACAGATCGAAGAAGCGACCTCGGACTACGACCGTGAAAAACTGCAAGAGCGCGTAGCCAAACTGGCTGGCGGCGTTGCCGTGATCAAGGTTGGCGCAGCCACCGAAGTCGAAATGAAAGAGAAAAAAGCCCGCGTTGAAGATGCACTGCACGCAACCCGCGCTGCCGTGGAAGAAGGCATCGTGCCAGGCGGCGGCGTAGCCCTGCTGCGCGCACGCGCCAACATCACGGTCAAGGGCGACAATGCTGATCAGGACGCTGGTATCAAGATCGTCCTGCGCGCAATGGAAGAGCCACTGCGCATGATCGTGCAAAACGCTGGCGAAGAAGCTTCGGTCGTCGTGGCAGCCGTACTGGCTGGCTCGGGCAACTACGGCTACAACGCTGCCAACGGCACGTATGGCGACATGGTTGAAATGGGCGTCCTGGACCCAGCCAAAGTGACCCGTTCGGCGCTGCAAAACGCCGCTTCGATCGCTTCGCTGATGCTGACGACCGACTGCATGGTCTGCGAAATCGCTGACGACAAGGCAGCCGGCGGCATGGGCGGCGGCATGGGTGGTATGGGCGGCATGGGCGGCATGGACGGCATGATGTAATGTCCGGCGTCCCCGCGCGCAGGCGACGGCGCGCAGGGACGCATACGCCGGGACAGGACAGGCAGGCCAAAAGCTGCGTGCACCTGCCCGGCGGCCCCGAAAGCTATCTTCTACGGAAGGTAGCTTTTTTTTCGCCTGTTGATTTGGCAAGCCTGGCGATTGCCGGCCTGGGCGTTTTGCTTTAGCATGGCCGCCATCGTCCCTCTTTCTCACGCCGCCATCATGCCGCCACGCGCTTCCTCTTCCAAAACCACCGTCATCGCCGGCATCCTGGCCGGCTTGCTGGCCGCCGGGCTCGGCGCTTTCTACCTGCACCAGCAGTCCGCGCCGCAGGCAGACAAAGCCCCGGCCGCGAGCAGCCAGACGGCGGCACCGGAACAGAATGCGCGCGCCATCAATGCGCTGATGGCCTTACCGGAAATCAAGGCGTGGTCCGCGCATATCGAAAAGGCGTCGAGCGGCCGCGCCCATGGCGCCGTGATGGAAACGTCGCCCGAGACGCGCCTCGTCGATGGCGCCGCGTATTATCAGCTGAGCTTTTTCGAAAACACGCCGGACGCGGCCCACCGCTGGGAAAGCTTTGTCGTCTCGCCCGACGGCAAGCGCATCCTCGTCGACGACATCGTCAGCGCTGAACTGATCAGCCTGGAACAATGGCGCAAGGACAACGCGCCCATGCAGCGCGTCGCCACCCAGTAACGCCCCTGCCCCGGCTGCGGGCGCGATGGCCAGGGACGCCTGCCTTGCAGCGCAAGCTTTACTTTCTGACATCGAGGCCCGATACTCGCCCACATGCCCGCCACCACTGTCCGTCCCCTCACGCTTGACGACGCCTGCGCCTACCGCACGCTGCGCCTGGCCGGCATCGCCGAACTGCCCGCCACGTTCTGCACCACGCATGCGGCGGAAAGCGGCTTGCCGCTGGCACAGATAGCCCAGCGCTTGCGCGCCACTCCGCACCAAATAATATTTGGCGCTTTCGACGAGAAACAATTAATCGCCATTGCCGGCCTGCGCCGCGAACCGATCGCCGTCGTGCATGACAAGGCCAGCCTGTGGGGCGTGTATGTGGCGCAGCAGGCGCGCGGACGCGGCGCGGGACGGCAGCTGGTGCAGGCGGCCATCGCGCATGCCTGCGCCATTCCCGAGCTGGGCCGCGTGCGCCTGGCCGTGGCGCAGGACAACCTGGCCGCATTGACCCTGTACCTGGGCTGCGGCTTTACCCTGGAAGACAGTCCCGCCACGGATGGCATGCTGCAAATGCGGCTGATGCTGCCCCGTCCGGCGCGTGCCAGTGCAAGCGCAAGTGCCGAAAGTAATGTCTTTATGAAAATCAATACCTTACAAATCCCTGCGAAATAGCGGACAGGCCGTTTTTTCTGTTGCAAGCAAACGCGGCAGGCCTTAGCATCGCGGCTTACAAAAAAAACTTGGGGAGAGCCAATGTCATCGGCCGAGACACAAACCGCCACGGGCAAAATGCCCCGGCAAATACCGTACATCATTGCCAACGAAGGCTGCGAACGCTTCAGCTTTTATGGCATGCGCAACATCCTGACGCCATTCCTCATCAGCACCCTGCTGCTGATGATCCCGATCGACCAGCGCACGGGCGAAGCCAAGCATGTGTTCCACACCTTCGTCATCGGCGTATATTTCTTCCCGCTGCTGGGCGGCTGGCTGGCCGACCGCTTCTTTGGCAAATACAACACCATCTTCTGGCTCAGCCTCGTGTACTGCGCCGGCCATGCCTGCCTGGCCATCTTTGAAAACAGCGTCAACGGCTTCTATTTCGGCCTGTTCCTGATCGCCTTCGGCTCCGGCGGCATCAAGCCGCTCGTCGCTTCGTTCGTCGGCGACCAGTTCGACCAGACCAACAAGCACAAGGCCAAGCTGGTCTTCGACATGTTCTACTGGATCATCAACTTCGGCTCCTTCTTCGCCTCGCTGCTGATGCCGATATTCCTGCGCGACTACGGTCCGTCGATCGCCTTCGGCATCCCGGGCCTGATGATGCTGGCCGCCACCGTCGTCTTCTGGATGGGTGCCAAGAAATACGTGCACGTGCCGCCGGCGCCGCCCAACCCAGACTCGTTTACCCGCGTGGCCCGCACGGCCCTGCTGGCCCGCGTCGACGGCGGCTCGCGTCCCGGCCTGTACGTGGCGTATGTGGGCGTGATCGGCGCCCTGTATGCGTTCTACAGCATTCCCGAATGGGGCTTCGTGATTTCCGCGTGTACCGCGCTGGTATTGCTGCTGGCCTTCGGCAGCATCGGCACGGCCATGCAGCTGGAACGCGCGCGCGGCATCCACCCGGACGAAGCCGTCGAAGGCGTGCGCGCCGTGCTGCGCATCCTCGTCATCTTCGCCCTTGTCACGCCGTTCTTCTCGCTGTTCGACCAGAAGGCCTCGACGTGGATCGTGCAGGCGAACACCATGGAAAAACCAAGCTGGTTCCTGCCGGCGCAGATGCAGGCGCTGAACCCGATGCTGGTGATGCTCCTGATCCCGTTCAACAACCTGGTGCTGTACCCGATGCTGAACCGCTTCGGCCTGGAAGCGACGGCCCTGCGCCGCATGACGGCCGGTATCGGCTTTTCCTCGCTGGCCTGGATCGTCATCGGCTTGCTGCAGCTGGCGCTCGACAGCGGCAACGCCGTCTCCATCATGTGGCAGATCCTGCCGTACGCGCTGCTGACGTTCGGCGAAGTGCTGGTCTCGGCCACGGGCCTGGAGTTTGCGTACAGCCAGGCGCCCGTGTCCATGAAGGGCGCCATCATGAGCTTCTGGAACCTGTCGACCACGGTGGGCAACCTGTGGGTGCTGATCGTCAACCGCAGCGTCATGAACGAAGGCGTGATCGGCAAGATCGCCGAGAGCGGCATCAGCGTGACGGCCTTCCAGATGTTCTTCTTCGCCGCGTTTGCCGCCGTCGCCATGCTGGCCTTCGGCCTGTATGCGAAGCGCTACAAGATGGTGGACAACTACCGCCAGACCGCCATCCCGGCAAAAGCGTGATGCCGGTGTGATCTGAGGCAAAAGGGCGCCTTCGGGCGCCTTTTTTACGTCGTCACCGTGGGCGCGTCGCGCCCCGTGCGCGCGCGGATCTGCGCCACGGTTTCCGCCACGGCGATCAAGCCCGCCAGCGCCTGCTGCGTGGGGATGGCGTGCTGCGCCGGATCGGCTGCGTAGCGCTCCAGGTACAGGCGCAGGGTGGCGCCTTCCGTGCCCGTGCCGGACAGGCGCAGCACGATGCGCGCGCCATCCGTCATGACGATGCGGATGCCCTGCTGCGTGGCCACGGAACCGTCGACGGGGTCGGTGTAGCTGAAATCGTCGGCCAGCGCCACCGTGTAGCCCTCGAATACCTGGCCCGGCAAGGCGGCCAGCCGGCCCCGCACGGCCTCCATCAGCTGCTGCGCGCCGGCGCTGTCGATATCTTCGTAGTCGTGGCGCGAATAATAGTTGCGGCCATGGGCGGCCCAGTGGGCGCGCACGATGGCTTCCACGGACTGCCCTTTCGCTGCCAGCAGGTTGAGCCAGAACAGCACGGCCCACACGCCATCTTTTTCGCGCACGTGGTGCGAGCCCGTGCCGTAGCTTTCCTCGCCGCACAAGGTCGCCATGCCCGCGTCGAGCAGGGTGCCGAAGAATTTCCAGCCCGTCGGCGTCTCGAAGCAGGGAATGCCCAGCGCGCCAGCGACCCGGTCGGCCGCGCCCGACGTGGGCATGGAACGGGCGATGCCCGCCAATCCCCCGCGGTAGCCGGGCGCCACGGCCGCGTTGGCGGCCAGGATGGCCAGGCTGTCCGAGGGCGTGACGTCGAAGCGGCGGCCCACGATCATGTTGCGGTCGCCGTCGCCGTCCGAGGCGGCGCCGAAGTCCGGCCCATCATCCGCCGCCATGATGGCGAGCAGTTCCTGCGCGTTGACGGGATTCGGGTCGGGATGGCCGCCGCCGAAGTCTTCCAGGGGCACGCCGTTGATGACGCTGCCCTTGGGCGCGCCCAGCATGCCTTCCAGGATGGCCGTCGCATACGGTCCGGAGACGGCGTGCATGCCGTCAAAGCAGATGCGCAGGCCGCCCGCGAACAGGGCGCGGATGGCGTCGAAATCGAACAGCCGCTGCATCAGTTCCGCGTAATCGAGAACCGGGTCGATCACTTCGACCGCCATCTGCTCGATGCGCACGCTGCCCGGCTGGTCGAGGTCGATGTCGGCGGCGTCGCTGATGCGGTATTCGGTGATGGCCTGCGTGCGCGCAAACATGGCTTCCGTGACCTTTTCGGGCGCCGGTCCGCCATTGGCGATGTTGTACTTGATGCCGAAATCGCCATCGGGGCCGCCCGGGTTATGGCTGGCCGACAGGATGATGCCGCCGCTGGCGCCATGCTTGCGGATCACGCAGCTGACGGCCGGCGTCGACAGGATGCCGCCCTGCCCCAGCAGCACGCGCGCATAGCCGTGCGCGGCCGCCATGCGCAGCACCGTCTGGATGGCGGCGCGGTTGTAGAAGCGGCCGTCGCCGCCCAGCACCAGGGTCTGGCCGCGGCAGTCGCCCACGGTATCGAACACGCTCTGGACGAAGTTTTCCAGGTATTGGGGCGCGCTGAAGACCGCCACCTTCTTGCGCAGGCCCGAGGTGCCGGGCCGCTGGCCGGCAATCGGCGCCGTATTGATGATTTGAATCGCCATGTTATCTCCACATTAACTTCCAATGCTAATCGATGCAGGCCGCCGGACAAAGCGTTGTACGTCTGCCACGGTGCGCCAAACCGCTTAGCAAGGCATCCCACCGGGCCAACTCTTGCAATATGATGAAAATTATTCCAGGCAAGTATCGGCCTACGGCAGCTACACGCGCATCTTCTCGCCCAGTCCACCACGGATGCGGCCGGCCAGCCCCTGAGCCGCGCACGGGCCAGCAATTCGAGCCGGGCCTGAAGGCGGAGCTGTTCGACAAGAAGGTCAATGCGCATGCGGCCCGGTTCCGCATGGAAGACGAGAACCGCGTGATGCCCGACCCGGCCCCCCTGTTTTCAATTGGCGCGGGCAAGATGCGCAGCCAGGGCGTGAAAGCCGAGCTGAGCGGCAGCCCCCTGCCGGGCTGGAGCGTCACGGGCGGCTATGCCTGCAGCAGCACGCGCACCCTGGAAGGCAGCGACGATCAGAAAGCCCAGTTGTACACCTTCATCGCGCCGCGCCACAACTTCAACGTGGGGACCACTTACCCGCCAGCCGGGGCGATGCACGGCCACCGCAAAGGCGGTGGCCGTTCTCGTTTACAACATCGCACTCTTGCATGTCTCGCAACCCCGCACTATAATAAGAATAGTTCTCATTCACATTTAGACCCCGACCAGGTCCGCACAACGCCGCTTCCGCCTGCGCCCATCGACGATGTGCCGCCGGGCCGACATGACCGGCACGCGGCTGGATGACACGCTGCGCCAGCCAGGCATCGCCGCCAAGCAAGCACTCCATACCCATAACAGGCCTGCCGCATGACGGCAGGCATACGAGAAGAAGGATGCTTCATGGCACGAACACGTTCGCTGGCCGGCACCGTTGCCGCCGCGATGTCCCCCGCCCTCCCCGCATGTCGCGTGCGGCCGCTGGCCGCCGCCGTCCGGTCGGCCCTGCTGGCGGCAGCGCTGGGCGCAGGCGCGGCCCTGGCCGCCGACGCGCCGGCCAATCCCGAGGTCGCCACCTTGAGCGAGATCAAGGTGCTGGGCCAGCAAGACAAGGCATCGACGGAAAACACGGGTTCCTACACGACCAGGGAAATGGCCACGGCCACGCGCATGGGCCTGTCCATCCGCGAAACGCCGCAATCGATCTCCGTGGTGACGCGCCAGCGCATGGACGACATGGGCTTGAACAGCCTGGCCGAGGTGCTGGTACAGTCGACGGGCGTGACGGTGCAGGAAAACGATAGCGAACGCACGAACTTTTCCGCGCGCGGCTTTTCCATCGGCAATTACCAGATCGACGGCGTGGCCGTCAATTCGGGCAGCAATGCGCTGTTCGACACGGCCATCTATGACCGCATCGAAATCGTGCGCGGCGCCACGGGCCTGGTCAGCGGCAATGGCGACCCGTCGGCCACCATCAACATGCTGCACAAGCGTCCGGGCAAGGAATTCGCCGCCTCGGCCGGCCTGACCGTCGGTTCCTGGAGCAAGGTCCGGCTCGAAGGCGACATCGGCGCGCCGCTCAATGCCGATGGCAGCATCCGCGGGCGCGTCGTGGTGGCGGGCCAGAACCGCCATTCCCACCTCGACCTGTACCAGGAGCGCAAGCTGGTGGGCGCCGTCATCGTCGAGGCGGACCTGACGCCGGACACCTTGCTGACGGCCGGCATCGATTACCAGAAAAACACGCCGAAAGGCACGAGCTGGGGCACCACGCCCCTGTTCTTCTCGGACGGCACGCCAGCGAACATGCCGCGCTCGTTCAACATGGCGGCCAAGTGGAGCAGCTGGGAGCGCGCGTTCGAAAACAAATACATCTACCTCGAGCACCGCTTCGCCAACGACTGGAAGGTCAAGGCCGCGTATGGCCGCCTGGACAGCTCCTCGAACGGCAAGCTGTTCTACGGCGGCAGCGGCTACCCGAACCGCGACGGCTCCGGCCTGGGCGTGTGGAGCAGCGCCTTCCCCTACGATGAAAAGCAGGACAACTTCGACCTGTCGGCCAACGGCACCTTCCCCCTGTTCGGCCGCCGGCACGACCTGGTGCTGGGCGCCAACGGCTGGAAGCGCACGGGCACGACGAATGAAACGCAGTTCGAGGACCCGCTGCCCTTCGCCACCACGATTCCCGACTTCCGCCACTGGACGGGCGACGTGCCCGAGCCGGCCATGCTGCGCACGGGCGCGCACGACGTCGCCACCACCAAGCAGTCAGGCGCCTTCATCGCCACGCGCATCAACGTCATGGACAATCTGAAGGTGCTGGCCGGCGCGCGCATCTCGAAGTGGGAAACGTATAGCGACCGCTACGACACGCAGGGCCGCTTTGCCAAGCGCAGTTCCGCCTACAAGACGGACGATGTGGTCACGCCGTATGCGGGCGTGGTGCTGGACGTGAGCAAGAGCACCTCGCTGTACGCCAGCTACGCGGACCTGTTCAAGCCGCAGAACCTGAAGGACAAGAACAATGCCTTCCTCGACCCGATCACGGGCAGCAACGTGGAAGCGGGCGTGAAGAGCGAATTCTTCGACGGCGCCGTCAACGCCTCGTTCGCCGCGTATGAAGCCAGGCAGGACAACCTGGGCGAGGAAGACAGCTCCGTGCCGCTGACCTTCTTGCTGCCCGACGGCAGCCGTCCGTATGTCTCGACGGGCAAGGGCACGAAAAGCCGCGGCTACGAAGCGGAAGTGTCGGGCAGCCCGCTGGCGGGCTGGCAACTGTTCGCCGGCTTTACCCACAGCACCTCGAAGACGGGCAAGGGCGTGCTGACCAACACCATCCAGCCGAGCAACATGCTGCGCGTCTCGACCACCTACCGCCTGCCCGGCCAGTGGCAAGACCTCACCATCGGCGGCGGCTTGAACTGGCAGAACGAGATCTACACGACGGCCACCCTGCCGAACAAGACGAAGACGCGGGTCAGCCAGGGCAGCTACGCGCTGGCCAACCTGATGGCGCGCTACCAGATCAGCCCGAAACTGTCGGCCAGCCTGAATGTCAACAACCTGTTCGACAAGACGTATTTCCGCCGCGTGGGTTTCTATAACGGCGGCTATTACGGCGAACCGCGCAGCGTGGCGCTGAACCTGCGTTACCAGTACTGATGCACCGTGCCGGCCGCCTTCTTCTGGAACGCGGCCGTTTTGACTGTTTGGCATAAAAACATACAAGGGATACACCATGCACCTCACTTCCATCGCGCGCCCCGGCGCCCTCGCCGCCGCCCTGCTGGGCGCGGCCACCGTCTGCGGCAACGCCGGCGCGCACCAGATCTGGCTCGAACAGAAGGGCCAGGCGGCCCACGTGTACTTCGGCGAATTCGGCGACAACCTGCGCGAGGCGTCGCCCGGCCTGCTGGACAAGTTCCGCATTCAGAGCGCGACGTGGATTGCGCCGTCCGGCAGCAAGCCGCTGCAGGCGAACAAGACGGCCGGCGCCTTCGTGCTGAACGGCAAGGTGGGGGCCGGCGAAAGCATCATCGTCGAGGAAAACGCCTATCCGTCGTGGGAAGAGAAAAAGGATGGCAAGGCCACGCGCACCGTGTGGGTACCCGCCGCGCGCCTGGTGGCCGACGCCAAGGCGCAAGCGCCCGCGCTGGCACTGGACCTGGTGCCGACGGGCAAACCGGGCCAGTTCCAGGTCAGCTACAAAGGCAAGCCGCTGGCCGAAGCCAAGGTCAACGCGGTGGTGCAGTCGGGCTGGGGCAAGGAAGCGTGGAGCGATGCGCAAGGCCTGGTCAGCTTCCCGCTGCCGTGGCAGGGCACGTATGTGCTGGAGGTGCAGCACACGGACAAGACGGCCGGCCAGCGCGGCGCCGAACACTATAACAAGGCCATGTATGTCACCACCCTGAGCCTGGTGCAGCCGCAGGGCGTGGCGCCGCTGCCGGCCGGCCCGGCCCTGCCGCCAAGCAAGGACCACGACTGACCATGCAAGCGCCTGCCCATTCTGATCCCGCTGAAAAAGCGCCGCGCCTGCGCCTGTCCGCCGATGCCGTGTACCGGCTCGGCGTGGCCTCGCGCAGCGTGGCCGCCATCGTCGGCGGCTACGTGCTGGCCGCGCTGGTCACCATGCTGCTGTCGGTGAGCCTGCCCATGGCCCGCTCCGAAGCCGTCATGACGGCCACCCTGCTGTCGTTTGCCATCTACACCTGCGTGGTGATGTGGGTCTTTGCCACGCGCAGCGCCCTGCGCGCCTGGCTGGGCCTGTTGATCCCCGCCGCCGTCATCGCCGCCATCCTGCAATGGATGGACGCACTATCCTGGAGTCTCGCATGAAAGAAGGTTTCCGCCAGTCGATGGCATGGCTGCACACCTGGTCCGGGCTGCTCGTCTGCTGGATCTTGCTGCTGGTGTTTTGCGCCGGCACGGCCAGCTACTACCGCAACGAAATCACCTTGTGGATGCAGCCCGAACTGCATGGCGCCGCCGCCAGCCAGGTGACGACGCCAGACGCGGCCACGGTCGCGCAGCAGGCGATGCAGGAGCGGGCCACGGGCGCCACGCGCTGGTTCATCAGCCTGCCCGGCGAGCGCAATCCCTCGCTGCAGCTGGGCTGGAGCAAGCCGTCGCAACCGGGTGAAAAGAAGCGCGGACGGCGCGGCAACTTCCATAGCGAAGCGGCCGACCCGGCCACGGGCGAGGTGCTGTCCAAGCCGCGCGACACGCGGGGCGGCGAATTCCTCTACCGCCTGCATTTCGACCTGCACTACATGTCCGCCATCTGGGGCCGCTGGATCGTGGGCTTCTGCGCCATGTTCATGTTCGTCTCCATCATCAGCGGCATCGTCACGCACAAGCGCATCTTCAAGGACCTGTTTACCTTCCGGCCGAAGAAGGGCCAGCGCTCGTGGCTGGACGCGCACAACGTGACGGCCGTGCTGGCCCTGCCCTACCATATGATGATCACCTACACGGGCCTCGTCACGCTGATGTTCCTGTACATGCCGTCCGGCGCCACGGCCGCCTACAAGGGCGACCAGGATGCCTTCTTTGCCGAAGCCTTCCCGGGCCGCTCGGACGAGCGCAAGGCGGCCGGCGTGGCCGCGCCCCTGGCGCCGCTGGCGCCGCTCGTGCGCCAGGCGGAGCAGCAGTGGGGCGGCAAGGTCGAACGCATCTCCGTGAATCATCCGGGCGACGCCAACGCCACCGTGACCCTGTCGCGCGCGGCCGGACGCGACATCTCGTCGAAGCAGCCGTCGATGGAATTCGATGGCGTCACGGGCAAGCTGCTGTCATCGGACGGCGACGCGCTGCCCGGCGCGGCCGCCACGCATGGCGTGATGTATGGCTTGCACATCGCCCGTTTCGGCGGCCCGCTGCTGCGCGCGCTGTTCTTCCTGTCCGGCCTGGCCGGCTGCGCCATGGTGGCCACGGGCGCCTTGCTGTGGGCCGTCAAGACGCGCCAGAAGCAGGCCAAGGCGCTGGCCGCCGGCAAGCGCCCCAGCTTCGGCCTGCGCCTGGTCGAAGCGCTCAACATCGGCGCCATCGCCGGCATCCCGATCGCCTTCGGCGCGTATTTCTGGGCCAACCGCCTGCTGTCGGTGACGATGGAAGACCGGCCGAAAGAGGAAATCGCCTGCTTCTTCGGCGCCTGGGCCCTGGCCGCCATCATCGCCCAGCTGCGCCCGTCGCGCGCCATGTGGCGCATGCAGCTGGGCGTGGGCGCGTTCATGCTGGCATCCCTGCCCGTGCTGAACGTCTTCACCACGGGATCGCACCTCGGGGTGACCCTGTTCCTGGGCCGCGGCCCCGTGGCGGTGGCCGCCTTCGACCTGGTGGTGCTGGTGCTGGGCCTGGGCCTTGCGTATGCGGCGTTCAAATTGAAGCCGCTGCCCGTGAAGGCGCCCAAGCCGGCGCCTGCCGCCAAACCGGCAACGACGATGGAGGCCGCGTGATGGAGCTGCTGTCGAACTTCCTCGTCTTTGCCCTGTGCTATGCGGGCCTGTCGGCGCTGTGCCTGGCCATGGACCGCCACTACGCCGACCTGCACGGACGCGGCGCCGAACCGCCCGCGCCCCTGCGCCGCCGCTTGCAGTGGACGGGGTCGCTGGCGCTGGCGGCCGGCCTGGCCTGGGCCATGCACATCGCGGGCGGCGGCTATGGCCTCGTCTACTGGACCGGCAGCCTGACGGGCTGCGGCTTGCTGCTGATCTGGCTGCTGCCCTATGCGCCGCACCAGGCCATGCGCCTGGCGCGCCTCGTCGGCGGCGCGGCCGTGCTGGCCGCCATCGCGCTGGCAGTGCTGTAACGCTGCAAGCGCGTGGCGGCATAGCAACAGCGAATTGCATCGCCCGCGCTACCGCGCTAAAATGAGAATAATTCTTATTTGCATTAAGGCCTTCTCTACCATGCTTGGCAGTCCGTTCGCGCCCTCCCCCCTGCTGCCCACGCAGCTGGAAAGCTACTACAGCGCACACCACGGCTGGCTGGCACACTGGCTGCAGCGGCGCCTGGGCAATGCTGCCGAGGCCGCCGACCTGATGCAGGATACCTTCGCCCGCCTGCTGGCCGGCGCACCGATGCAGCCGCAAACGCCGGCCCTGCGCGCGCCGAAAGCCTACCTGGCGACGGTCGCCAAACATCTGCTGCTCAACCACTTGCGCCGCCAGTCGCTGGAACGCGCGTGGCTGGACGCGCTGGCAGCCCTGCCCGAACACCATGTGCCGTCGGCCGAGCAGCGCGCGGAAATCCTGCAGGCGCTGCAAGCGGTCGATGCCATACTCGACGGCCTGAAGCCGAAGGTGCGCGCCGTCTTCATCATGGCGCAGATCGAAGGCTATGCGTATGCGGAAATCGCCGCGCTGCTGGGCATGGGCGAGCGCTCCGTGAAGCGCTACATGGCCGAGGCGCTGACCGAGTGCGTGCTGCAGGCGCCGGACCGGACTGCATGAGCGGGGCCATGCCCCTGTCGCGCAAGGTGGCGCGCCAGGCCGTCGAATGGTATCTGCTGGAGCAGTCGGGCCAGGCCACGCCGGACGACCTGGCCGCCAGCGCCCAATGGCGCGCGCGCGACCCCGAACATGCGCGCGCCTGGAACAAGGTGCGGCAGGTGGGCCAGACGGCCAGCCTGCTGCCGCCGGACCTGGCCGTGCCCGTGCTGCGCCGGCCGCAGCGCCGCGTGGCCATGCAGGTGCTGCTGGCGCTGATGGCGGCGCCCGCCGCCTGGCTGCTGGCGCGCCACGAGATGCTGGCCGATTACCGCAGCGGCGTGGGCGAACGGCGCGACGTCTCCCTGCCCGATGGCAGCACGCTGGTGCTCAATACGGACAGCGCCGTCGACGTGGCGTATGGCGCCGCCGAGCGCCTGCTGACCCTGCGCCGCGGCGAACTGCTGGTGCAGACGCGCCCGGACCACGCGGGCAGCCGCCCCCTCATCGTCGCCACCTGCCATGGCCGCATCCGCGCGCTGGGCACGCGCTTCATCGTGCGCGTCGATGACGACAGCAGCCGCGTGACAGTGCTCGAACATGCGGTGCAAATCGCCCCGCGCGCGCCCTCGGCCACCGTGCACCTGCTGGCAGCGGGCCAGCACAGCCGCTTCGACGCCAAGCACGCCAACCTGCCCACGCCGGCGCCGCTGCATGCCGATGCGTGGGCGCGCGGCATGCTGGCGGTGCAGGACATGCGCCTCGACGCCTTCGCTGCCGAATTGTCGCGCTACCGCCCCGGCCTGCTGCGCGTGGAGCCGGCGGCGGCGGGCCTGCGCCTGTCGGGCGCCTTCCAGCTCGACGACACCGACGCCGTGCTGAAAAGCCTGGTGCACATGCTGCCCGTGGACGTGCTGTACCGCACCCCGTACTGGGTCACCATCGCGGCCCGCCAAAAATAGTTTACAAAAATTGGCCCCTTTTTTCACCCTGGCCTGTCCTGTGGGTATTGCAACGACACTCACCGGAAAGGCAAGACCATGCATCCTCCTCGTCTGACTCCCCTCGCGCGCGCCGTCGGCAGCGCCGTGTTCCTGCTGGCGCTGGCGCAGGCGCCCGCCATGGCGGCAGACATGCCTGCCGCGCCGGCCGCCGCGCAAACGGCCTTCAACGTTCCGGCCGGCGAGCTGTCCGCCGCCATCGCCAGCTTTGCCGTCGAGGCGAAAGTGAGCGTGGGCGCGGCGGCCGAACTGCTGCAAGGCATGCGCACGCCGGGCCTGAGCGGCAGCTACACGGTGCCGCAGGCGCTGGCCCGCCTGCTGGCCGGCACGGGCCTGGAAGCCCTGCCCAGCGGGGAACGCAGCTACGTGCTGCACAAGGCGGGCACCGCGTCCACCGGTGCGCCCATCGCCGCCACACTGGGAGAAGTCGCCGTCAGTTCCAGCGCCCTGCGCGACGGCACCACGGAAGGCAAGCGCAGCTACGCGGGCCTGACCAGCGCCACGCGCCTGAACCTGTCGCTGCGCGAAACGCCGCAAGCCGTCAGCGTCATCACGCGCCAGCAAATCGAAGACCAGGGCTTGAAAACCCTGCAGGACGTGCTGGTGCAATCGCCCGGCATCACGGTCGACCATTCCTCGAGCACGCGCGAATACGACCAGGTGTTTTCACGCGGCTTCGAAGTGACCTCGTACATGTTCGACGGCATCCCGACCAGCAAGAACCTGGAAGCGCGCACCTACGACATGGCCATCTACGACAGGGTCGAGATCATCCGCGGCGCCACGGGCCTGATCAGCGGCACAGGCAGCCCGTCGGCGGCCGTCAACCTGGTGCGCAAGCGCCCGGGCCGCGCGTTTGCCGCCACGGCCGGCGCGCAGCTGGGATCGTGGGACCGCTACCGCATCGAAGGCGACGTTTCGACGCCCCTGACGGCGGACGGCAAGGTGCGCGCGCGCCTCGTCGCCGCGCATGAAGACCAGCGCTCGTTCATCGACCGCTACCAGCAGAAAAAGGACGTGCTGTACGCCATCGTCGAAGCGGACCTGTCGCCGTCGACGGTGCTCAGCGCCGGCATCAGCTACCAGGAGGAAAAGCTCAAGGGCGCGGGGCGTGAATTCCCCGTGTTCTACGCCGACGGCGCGCAGACCCGCTTTCCCCGTTCGATGAACGGCACGGCCGCATGGAGCACGTATGACCGCGAACAGAACATGCTGTTCGCCACGCTCGACCACTATTTCGACAACGACTGGATCGCCAAGGTGGCCGTCAGCCGCAGCAGCAACCAGTACGACGCCCTGCAGGGTTTTTCCGGCAACGGCTACCCGGACCGCGTGACGGGCGGAGGCATGAAGCTGTGGCTGGCCAACTGGCACAGCAAGCCGCAACAGACCTCGCTCGACGCGTACGTGAGCGGCCCGTTCCAGGCCTTCGGCCGCAAGCATGAACTGGTGCTGGGCGTGAGCGCCTCGGAACTGAAGACGAATGGCCCCATCTACCCGAACTGGCGCCTCGACGGCTACGACTACACGGTGCCGGACATCCACGCCTGGCATGGCGCCATGCCGGTGCCCGACTACAGCGGCACGCGCCTGGGCTCCGCGTACGACAAGGAACGGGAAAGCGGCGTGTATTCGACCCTGCGCCTGCGCCCGACGGACGCGCTGTCGGTGATTGTCGGAGCGCGCCTGTCGTACTGGAAGCGCGACATCCGCAGCGATTATTTCAACGGCACGGACCTGTACGACGCCATGCGCGAAAACGGCAAGATCACGCCGTATGCGGGCGTGGTCTACGACCTGGGCCAGCACTGGTCGGCCTACGCCAGCTACACCAGCATCTTCACGCCGCAAAGCCAGCGCGACGTCAGCAGCCGCTTCCTGGCCCCGCTGGAAGGCAAGAACTACGAAGTGGGCGCCAAGGGCGAATTCTTCGGCGGCAAGCTCGCCACCAGCGCGGCCCTGTTCCAGCTGAAGCAGGAAAACCTGGCCGAAGCCGATCCGGGCAACATCTGGATCATCGGCACGGGCGGCGGCTCCTACGCCTATCACACGGTGAAGGGCGCCACCACGCGCGGCTTCGAGGCGGAGGTATCGGGCCAGCTGCGCCCCGACTGGCAGCTGACGGCCAGCTATGCGTATAGCCGCATCCGCAACGCCGCCGGCGAGCGCATCCAGACCAACCAGCCGCAGAACATGGCCAAGCTGTGGACCACGTGGCGCCTGGCGCAGGGCGTGCCTGGCCTGGTGCTGGGCGGCGGCGTGAACTGGCAGAGCGATATCTACATGGATGACCGCGGGCCGAACGGCGAACGCTTCACGCAGAAGGCGTATGCGGTGGCGGGACTGATGGCGCAGTACCAAGTCACGCCGCAGCTGGTGGCGACCCTGAACGTGAATAATGTCTTCGACAAGAAGTACTACTCGACGGGCATGGGCGGCTACTACGGCGATCCGCGCAACGCCATGCTGTCGCTGCGCTATCAGTTCTGAATGGCTTCACTGCTTTTGAGCAGCGCCTCGACGCCTTCGGGCCCCATGGCGCGGCCCAGGAAATAGCCAAACGCCTCGTCGCAGCCCATCTCGGCCAGCAGCTCCAGCTGCTCGCCGCTTTCCACGCCGCCGGCGATGGTGCGCAGTCCCAGCGTGCGCGCCATCGCCACGATGGCGCGCACCATGGCGCCGTCGCCGCCCGGCTTGCCCACGTCGTCGACGAAGCACTTTTCGATCTTCACGGCATCCGTGGGAAAGCGTTTCAGGTAATTGAGCGAAGCGTCGCCCGTGCCGAAATCGCTGATGGCAATCGCCATCCCAAGCTGGCGGAACTGGCGCAGTATCAGTTCGCAGTTCTGGTTGCGGTCGATCAGGATGCCGGCAGCGATTTCCAGCTCGATGCAGTGTCCCGGCACGCCAGCCGCCTCCAGCGCGGCGGCGAAATTGCGCGCGATATCGCGCTGGTAGAACTGGCGCGCCGACAGGCTGACGGACACCGTCAGCATCTGCCCTTGCGCGATCCAGCTGCGCGCCTGCTCCACCGCCGTGGCCATCACCCAGGCCCCCACCGGCAGGATCAAGGCGCTTTCCTCCAGCACCGGCAGGAAATCGAGCGGCATCATCAGGCCCAGTTCCGCGTGCTTCCAGCGCAGCAGCGCCTTCACGCCCGTGATCCTGCGTGTCCTCAGGTCCATGCGCGGCTGGTAGAACAGCGCGAATTCATCGCGTTCGAGCGCATGGCGCAGAGCCGTCTCGAGGATGGTGCGCGAATACGACTGCGCCTGCATGCGCGCGGCGTAGCGCAGGCAGGTGCCCGGCGCGTGGCGCTTGGCCGCATACATGGCCAGGTCGGCCTTTTCGATCAGCGCATTGACGTCGTCGTCATCGTCCGGGTACAGCGCCACGCCCACGCTGGCCGCCACCGACAGGCTGTATTCGCCGATGACGAAGGGCGCGGCGATGGCGGCGACGATCTTTTCGGCCACCCGCTCGGCATCGTGCGCCGTGCGCAGTTCCGTCAGCAGGATGATGAATTCATCGCCGCCCTGGCGCGCCACCGTATCGACCTTGCGCACGCACTGCTGCACCCGGCGCGCAAACTCCGTCAGCACCTGGTCGCCCACGTCGTGCCCCAGGCTGTCGTTGATGGACTTGAAGCGGTCGATGTCGACGAACAGCACGGCCAGCAAGCCCTGGTGGCGGCGCGCGTAGGCGATGCCGTGCTCGAAGCGGATCTGGAAATGCAGCCGGTTGGGCAGGCCCGTCAGGCCGTCGTGGTGGGCGATGAATTCCAGCTGCTGCTCGGCGCGCCGGCGGGCCGACACATCGTGCAGCAGCAGTACCGCGCCGCCCTGTGCCAGCGGCGCGCAGCTGTACTGCACGTCGATGCGCTTGCCGTCGAGGTGGCGCAGCAGCACGGCGCCGCGCGCCACCTCCAGCACTTCCTGCTGCGCCACGCAATCGCGCACCTGGCGCGCCGCATCGATGGGCGTGCCGTCGTGGAACAGCGGCAGCAGCTGCGTCACGGGCTGGCCCAGTCCGTCGCCGCCCGGCAGCCCGCCCATGGCGCTGGCGCGGGGATTCAGGTAGCGCACCACGCCCTCCTGGTCGGTGCCGATGACGGCCGCCGGCAGCGCGTGCAGCAGCGCCAGCGCATCGGCCGCCACCTGCGCCTGCGCCGCCTGCCGCACCACGCCGGTCGCATGGCGCATGCGCCACGTGCGCGCCGCCTGCCACTGGCAGGCCAGCAGCACGCTCAGCACCACGGCCAGACTCAGGCACAGTGCCAGCAACAGCGTCGTCATGCGTCACCCGGCAGGCGGAAAGTGAGGAACATGGTTTTCCTTTGCAACGCGCGCCATGCGGCCGGGCGCAGATACATGCGGAAAGGAAATAGTATAAGAATTTCGCCGGACTTTTTGCCTGATCGGGCGCCGCTTGACTGGCATCAAGCGGCGCGGGACAGGGCTTGCGTTACGCCAGCGACAGCGTCCGGGCCAGGGCGGCCCCCGCCGGCGCGGCCGCGCCGGGCGTGCCATGCAGCTTGAAGATGCTGACGGCGTCGGCCAGGCTGGCCGCCTGCTGCTGCAGCGCGTCCGCGGCAGCGGCGGCCTGCTCCACCAGGGCCGCATTCTGCTGCGTCACGCCGTCCATCTGGCTGATGGCAATGCTGATCTGTTCGATGCCGTCGCGCTGCTCCACGCTGGCCACGGCGATCTCGCCGATGATGGCGTTGACGCGCTGCACACTGCTCACCACGTCGTCCATCGTGCGCCCCGCCTGGCCGGCCAGCACGCTGCCCTCTTCCACCGTGCGCACGGATTCGCCGATCAGCTGCTTGATCTCGCGCGCCGCCTCTGCCGAGCGTTGCGCCAGGCTGCGCACTTCCGTCGCCACCACGGCGAAACCGCGTCCCTGTTCGCCCGCGCGCGCCGCTTCCACGGCCGCGTTCAGGGCCAGGATATTCGTCTGGAAGGCGATGCCGTCGATGACGGCGATGATGTCGACGATGCGCTTCGACGAGGCATTGATATGGCTCATGGTCTGCACCACCTGCGCCACGGCCTCGCCGCCGCGCTGCGCCACGTCGGACGCGCCGCCGGCCAGCCGGCGTGCCTGGTCCGCATTGTCGTTATTCTGCCGCACGGTGGAAGTGAGCTCGATCATCGAGGCGGCCGTTTCTTCCAGCGAGCTGGCCTGCTCCTCCGTGCGCGACGACAGGTCCATATTGCCGCTGGCGATTTCGCCGGACGCCGTGGCGATGGCGTCCGTGCCGGCGCGCACCCGTCCCACGATGGCGGCCAGGTTGCCGCTCATCGCTTTCAAGGCGCGCAGCAGGTCGCCGATTTCATCGCGGCTGCCGTCGGCCACCACGGCGCGCAAGTCGCCGGCCGCCACCTGCTGGGCGATGCCCACGGCCGCGCCCAGCGGCACCGTGATGCTGCGGATCAGCCACCACACGGTGACGGACCCCACGACCAGGGTCACCAGCACGGTGGCCAGCATGGCGATGCTGGCGCTGCGGTGCGCGGCGTCATCCTGCGCCTTCATCTGCGCCATCAGGCTGTGCGACTGCTTGCCGATGGCCGTGACGATGGCGTCGATCTGGCGCGTCGGTTCGCGGTCCATGCCCTTGACCAGCGCATCGACGGCCTGCGCGCTGTCGGCGCGCGCGCCGTCATACTTTTGCAGCGCCGCCAGGTAGCTGACGCCCAGCGCGTCGTGCGCCTGCACGGCTTGCGCCACGGGCGCCGTATCGAGCTTCAAGGCGGCCATCATCGCTTCCAGGCTCTTCAATTCCTTGCGCGTCTGCGCGCCGCTGGCAACGAACGCCTCGCGGTAGCGCTGGAAGGCGGCCGCATCGCCGCCCCGCAGCAGGATGTTTTTCCATTCCTGTACCTGGATCTTGAATTCCACCTGCGCGCTGCGCGCCGCATCGACCGCTTCCGTCAGGGCCACGGAACGCTGCATGGCGTCCGCGCTGCGCGCGCTGGCCGCGTCGAGCGCGCTCCAGCCGCGCACGCCGACGAACAGCAGCGCAAGAAAGAAGAAGGCGCCCAACAGACCCAGGCGGACAGAGATTTTCAGATTCTCGAGTTGCATGTGTTTCTCCCGGCAGCAAGAACAGGATGGCAACAAAGGGGGTGCCAAAACTATCCAATTCTCACCAAATGGGGAAATCATGCAGCGTGCCCCGTGAAAAACCAAGCGGCGCTTTCGCTAGTGAAACACTTTCAGCATAGAAACAACAAATTACATGAAAAGCTTAACTGTCTGGCCATATTGCTGCACGTGCAGCATGGTCTGGCCGGCAATCTTGCCGCAGCGCTAGGGTCTATCTGACTGATTTCAGAGGAGCCATAGAATCATTGTTGCGATAATCACGACTGCCAGATAATTGTGTCCGCGTTTATCGTAGCGAGTTGCGACGGCGCGGAAATCTTTCAGGCGGTTGATTGCGCGCTCGACGACATTGCGGCCTTTGTAAGCTTGTGCGTCAAAGCGCGGCGGCGCTCCACCTCGAC
>NZ_WFLL01000022.1:0-101094 GCF_009208755.1 Janthinobacterium sp. FT14W
TGGCGCTGGCGCGGCTGCCCGCCTTCAGCGCGGCGGCCGGCGCGGGGGCGGCGGCCGGTGCGGCGGGAATCACGCGTCCGCTGTCATTGCCCGGCACGGTGGCGATGGCGGGGCCCGTGGCGCGCAAGGCATCGTCAGCAAACGGCTGCGCGCGCGTATCGACACCGGGCGGCACGGGCACGCTGGCGTTGAGCAAGCGGTTGTCCGTGTAGATCATGCGCGACAAACGGTTGTAGTTGGGAAAATCGATATTCAGCGATTTCGCGTCCGCCGCCAGTTCCACGCGGGGGCGGTCCTGGCAATTGCCCACCGTCCACTGCAGCACGTCCGTGCCCTGGAAGGCCAGCACTTCATAGCGGTAGGCGCAGTTGCGCTCCTGGGTTTCCACGATCACCACGGTGCGCTCGCCCACGTTTTCCACGCGCGCCACGCGGGCCGTGATGGCATTGGCCAGCGGCACGACGCGGAAGGCCTGCGACAGCTTGATGGAATACTTGCCCTGCGGGTCCTTGCGCAAAGTGCCTTCCGTGCCGTCGCGCAGGCGGAAGGTGGACAGCGGCGTGCCGAACAGCTCGGCAGTATCGAGGCCCATCATCACGCCGCCACGGCCGTTCGGCGTCATGGCGCAGCCCGTCAACAGGATGCCGGCGGCCACGCCAGCCATCAGCTTGCGCCAGTGCGAAGATGCAAAATTTTTATACGTTGCCATACTTGATAACTTTCTCTTATTTCAGAATCAGGGATTGATGACGGCCAGCGGATTGCCCGGTCCCGGCGGCGGCAAGACTTTGCGGCGGTCGCGCGACAGCACAGTGAACGCGCCCAGGGTGTCCGGCCCGGCGACGATTTCCAGCTGCTCGCGCTGCAGCCAGGTGCGGATTTCCGCCTCCGTGGCCTCGGCGCGGAACAGCACGCGCGTGCGCACGCCCGTCTCGACGCCGCTGCCGCCATTGCGGAATTCCGCATTGCCGACGACGGCGTTTTCCTTCGGCAGGAACAGCCAGGCCGATTGCACCACCATCACGCTGGCGGCCACGGCCGTGACGACTTTCAGCCAGCGGCTGGCGTTGGCTGCCTGCCTGGCCGCCGGCACCGGTTTCACGGGAGCCGCAGCATCGCTTGCAGGCGGCGCCACAGCGATCTGCAGCTGCTGCAGCCCCTGGCGCAGCAATTGCCGGTAGGCCACGCGGCCATCCTTGCCCAGCTCAGTCGACAAGGGCGTGCCCGTCAGCGCATAGCCGTCGCCGGGCAAGGCCACGCGGGCAATCACGCCCGGCGCCGCCGGCGCCGTATTTGCGCGGCCGTGCAGCTCCAGCCAGCGCGCCGCCTGCAGGCGCTCCTGGCTGAACACGCCCAGGCAGGCGCCCAGGTCCGCCACGGCCAGGGTCAGCGGCATGTCGCACAGCACCAGGCCGGCGCGGGGATCGGCGGGCGCATCGCGCTCTTCGACGACGAGGCCGCAGGCATCCGCATACGCTGTGTCGGGCATGACGAGCCAGCCGCGCCAGCGCTGCTGCGCGCCGTCCCAGGCATCGAGCAGCACGGCGCCAAAGCCGGGGCAGCGCGCCAGCACATGGATCTGTCCGCCGGCGATGGGCCGCGCGGCCAGCGGCGCCGCATCGCTGCGGCGCGCAAAGCGCTGCATGACGTGTTCCGGCACGGCGATGCCGCGCCAGTCGGGGGTCTCGCCCGCCACGTCCGACTCCAGCAGTTCGGCGGAAGACGGCGGCGACGGCAAGCGGGCGGCAACGATGGTCAACGAGGGCGTCAATGCAGTCATGCCGGTGGCCTTTCATTCGGGTTCGACGGCGTGGACACGGGGTCCAGGTGCAGGGATAACGCGGCCACGCACAAAATATCCAAAACTATTTGCGCCGCCTGCAGGTCGCGCGCGGCCAGGGCATCGCCCACGCGCAGCTTGAGCAGGCTCAAGACCCAGCTGCCCAGCAGGGTGGCGCGGTGGGCCGGCTCGACCACCTGGCGCCCGGCACTGTCGGGATCGCCCTTCTGCCTGTGCACGAGGCCCAGCTTGCCGCCGTGGTAATGCGCGGAAGCAATCTGCTCGGCCAGTTCCTTGACGGGCATGCCGCCGCAGCCGCAATGGCGCAGCAGCAAGATCAAGTCGCGGGGCAAGGTGGCGATGAACACGTCGGCCGCGGCGCGCACCTGCTGCGGCGTGAGCTGGTAATCGCGCAGCGGTTCCGCATATGCATCGGGCGCGCGCAGCTCGCAGCCGTCTTGCGCGTCGACATCTTCCTCAATCCGCTGCTTGCGCAGCTGATCGATGATGAAGCGCTTGAAGTACAGGAACAAGGCGCCGACGTGGTGGGGCGCCGCCTCGCTGTCGCTGTGCAGGACTTTTTCAATGAAAAACTGGTGACGCAGGTCGGCCAGCGAGTCGCCCAGCGACGCCGCTTCGCGGGGGCGGCACGGCGTCAGCGCGGCCATGACGCGCTGGTAAAACTCGCCCAGTTCGCCTTGTGTCAGCTGCGGGCGGCGGGTCCAGAAAGCATGAATCCGTTCAAATTGTTCCGATTGCACAGCCGGTCCGATCGAGTGTTGGGCGCCACGCGCCACTGGCCGGCAGCAATGCGCACCGGCAGACAAGCAATGCGCTGGCCAGACATGACAACAGACAAGAGAAACTTGTCAGTAAGGTAAAATGCATTTAGGCAATTTTCTCATATCAGAGTGGAAATCGCTAACTTTTGTTACTCACACGACAATCCCCCGAGACCCCGATGCATCGCCTGATTCCCCTGTTTTTCAGCCTCCTCTTTTTACTGGGCAGCAACGTGGCGCATGCCGCCATGCCAGCGGTGCCCGGCAAGCGCATGGCGCTGGTGATCGGCAACGCGGCCTATCTGCAGCCATTATTGAATCCCGTCAACGATGCGCGCGCCATGGCCGAGCGCCTGCGCCGCCTGGGCTTTGAAGTGCTGTTGCGCACGGATATCAATGCGGCGCAGCTGCAAAAGGCGTCGGCCGAGTTTTCCACGCAGGCGCGCGGCGCCGATATCGCCCTCGTGTTTTACGCGGGCCACGGCGCGCAGGCGGGCGAAGCCAATTATGTGCTGCCGCTGGGCGCCAACATGACCGCGCTGAGCGCGTCCGCCATTGCCGCGCAGGGCGTGTCCGTCGCCAGCCTGGCGGGCGACTTGCAGCGTACGGGCGCGCGCGGCGCCGTGCTGATCCTCGACGCTTGCCGCCAGGAATATACGCGCGGCGGCGCCGTGGCGGTGCCCGGCGGCAACGCGGCCAGCCACGGCTTTGCCGATACGGCCGCGCCACGGGGCGTGGTGATCGCCTATTCGGCGGGGCCGGGCGCGCTGGCGCGCGATTTCTGGTCGCCCGATTCGCGCAACAGCCCGTACACGAGCGCCCTGCTCGACGCGCTCGATGCCCCGGGCTTGCCCATGGGCGAGGTGTTTTCGCAAGTGGCGGCGCGGGTGGCCGCCATGACGCACGATGTGCAAAAGCCCCGCGTGTCGTTCGGCGAAACGTCGGCCCGCCTGGTGCTGAACATGGGCAGCGGCAAGGGCGTCAGCCCGCCCGCGCCCGGTGTGCTGGCTTCCGGCAACAACGGCATGCGCGCCCCCCTCCCGGCGCCGGCGCCAGCGACGTCGCCCGCCGTCCCGGGCGCGAAAGTCTGGCCCGGCAATGTATTACAGGACATCAACTATGAAATCCGCATGCAGATCGCGGCCCGGCCGTTTCCCCGCCAGCAGCTGGAAAAGCGCGCGCGGGGCGGCGACCTGGTGGCGCTGACGGCGCTCGGCTATGGCATCGGCGGCGGCGACGCGGGCGTCAAGCAGCCGAAGGCGGGCATGCAATGGCTGGAAAAGGCGGCCGCCAAGGATTTCCCCATTGCCCAGACGTATCTGGCGGAATTGCTGATGGTCAAAGGCGACCCCGCCTCGCTGAAACGGGCCGGCGTGCTGCTGGACGCCGCCTCGCAAGCCGGCTACAGCCCCGCCCATGCGTATAAATTCGACCTGGCGCGGCGCACGGGCGCACCGCCGCAGGACGCGGCCCGGCATTTGCAGGACGCCTTCATGGGCTTGATGAAGGATTACCAGGGCGCCGCCAAGGACGTATTACAGCCGCCGAAAAAATAATTCAAAATAATTTTGGATTTCCCTGAACTGGCCCCGTTATCCGTGGGTACATGCAATACAGCATGACAGTGACCAGGGAAATCCCATGCAAGCATCCAGCCCAGCAGCAATCACCACCGGCCAACGGGGCCGCATCCTCGCCTACCAGCCGAGTGGACAAGGTTCCGTCAGCGTGGCCGGCATCCAACATGCCTTCGACGTGGCCACCCACTGGCGCTCGGACGTGGCGCCCGCCATCAACGCCGTCGTCGACGTGCGTTTCAACGAGGCAGGCGGCCTCGCCACCGTCAGCGCCGTGGCGGCGCAGCAACTGGCACAGGAAGAGATGGCCGGCGCGGCGAAACTGGCGCGCGACAAGGGCCAGCAACTGTGGGGCCAGGCCGTCTCGGCGCTGGGCATCAAGGTGCTGGCCAGCCTTGGCGTGCTGATCGCCGGCGCCTTTGTCTTCAACACCATCGGCATCCGTTTGTTCGCCTCCGTGTCGCGCACCTATTGGCAGCTGCTGGGCCTGTCCGCGGACAGCCTGGAAAGCTTTGCCCGCGATGGCGGCGGCGGTTTTACGTCGGCGCAATTCTTCTTCCTGCTGGCCATTGCCGCCTGCTGCGCCACCATGGCCAGCAGCCACCCGAAAGCAGCGCTGGGCAAGTGCGCGCCCCTGCTGTTCGTCGTCATCCACAGCAGCTTGCTGTTCATCAAGATCAAGGGCGCCGTCAGCGACGCGGGCAACGCCATGGGCGGCATCATGGGCAGCCGCGCAGCCCGCATGGCCGAGCAGATGGCCAGCGAAATGCTGGGCCAGGTGTGGCAGGGACTCTCGTTCGGCATCGGCTTTTATCTGGTGCTGGCAGCTTCCATCGTCCTGGCCGCCTACGGCGTCGGCGAATACAAACGTAAAACCATCGGCTAAGTCACCTCACACATTCACTGAAGGAAATATCATGCAACGTACCCTCCCCGCCCTGTTCGCCATCGCCGTCCTGCTGTCCGCCTGCGGCAAGTCCGACACTGCCGCACCGGCCGCTTCCGCCCCCGTCGCCGCGAATGTCGCCGACCTGGCCGCGAAAGCCCAGGTAAAGGCGGCGGCCGCCAGCCTGCCACAGGCGGACCCGGCCACCCCAAGCGCCAGCTATGTCGACATCACGAGCGGCAACCAGTTGATGTACAGCTACATCGCCCTGTCCGGCGTGCCGCCCGACTATGCGGCCGTGGCGCAGCGCATCTCGCGCGAATATGCGGGCAGCAACGACGCCTTCCGCAAGCAGGAAGTGCTGGACGCCCTGAAACCGCAGATCGACGCCAGGGTCAATGAGGCCAAGACGAAGCGCTACCTGCGCTACCAGATCAATGGCCAGGGCGCGCTGTCGCCGTACGCAATGGACAAGGCCGCCTTCCCCGCCAAGTTCGCCGAAGCGGGCACGTATTACTACATGTACGACAACGGCGACTACAAGCTGGCATTCACGAATGGCGACGGCTATTCCTTGCTGAAAGTGGAGCAGGAGGCGGCGCGCAAGATCGAGGCGGCCCGCAGCGGCTACAAGGACTTCGCCATCGTCGTGTATGCCTACGCCCAGGAGGCGGACATGGCCAGCAACCAGGTCAAGGCGCAGATCGTCAAGGTGGCAATCAAGCTGAACGGGCAGGAAATTCCTGTGCAGCAAGCGCTGTAAGCACCGGAGCCTTTGCGTTACACTGTTCGCCACATTGCATCGGGATAGCGACATGGGCGAACAGACACTGGCGGAACAACATCTGGCAAACGGGCAACGGCTGCAGCAGGCGGGCAAGCTGATCGAGGCGATCAACGCCTACCAGGCCGCGTACAAGCAGGACCCGGCCCTGGCGGAAGCCCAGCATTTCCAGGGCCTGGCCATGCTGGAACTGGGCCAGGGAGCCATCGGCCTGGGCTTGCTGAAACTGTCGCTCAAGCAACAGCCCGACAATGCCCTGTTCCACTACAACCTCGGCAATGTGCTGCGCGGCACGGACAGCGAGGGGGCGCTGGCCAGCTACGCCACGGCGGCGCGGCTGGCGCCGCACGAGCACGACTTTGCCATCAGCCATGCGGAATTGTTGTTGGGTAAACAGCGGCTGATGGAGACCATCGCCGAGCTGGAACGTGCCCACGCGCTGCGCCCGCAGCGCTGGCAAACCCTGCAGGGCCTGGCCGAGCTGTATTACCGCACGGGACAGCAGGAACCGGCGTTGGCCCGCTATGCGCAAGCCCTGGCGCTGCACCCGGCGCTGGCGCAAACGTGCCGCATCGGCTTTGCCAGTCCGCAAGCGGAACATCCCGAAACGTTGACGACGCTCAATGCCGCAGACACCCTGCACGAGTTTATCCGCGAAACGGACTTGCACATCATCGACGACTTCCTGCCCGACCCCGCCGCCTGGCGCGCCCAGGCGCTGGCCTTGCCGTTCGAGCAGCAGCGCTATGCGGGACAGAACTACCCGGGCAGCCAGACGGCGGGCCAGCCCTGCCAGGCCATCATGGAGCGCATCGCCACGGCGCTGGGCCGCCCCATCCGCTTCATCTCGCCCGACAACGGCTCCTGCCGCCTCAGCTATGCGGACGCGATGGCGCGCACGGATATCCACGTGGACAATGAGACGGGCAACAATTTCAATTTCTATGCGGGCGTGCTGTATCTGAACCCGCCCGAGCAGTGCCAGGGCGGCACCACGTTCTGGCGCCACCAGCCCAGCGGCTGGTACCGCAGACTACCCGAAGCGGACGTGAAGGCGGGAGGCTACGCCAGCTTCAAGGATTTCCAGAAACGTTGGTTGCCCAACAGTAAAGTGCAGAAATTCAACGACTTGCAGGAACAGCGCGACAGTTGGCAAGCGCTGCTGGAAGTGCCGATGCGCCACAACCGCCTGATCGTCTACAAGGGCCATTATTTCCACTCGATCAGCAATGTGTTTGGCGACACGCCGGAGAATGGCCGGCTGGTGCAGCTGTTTTTCTTTGAGGTGCCCGACTGAACCCCAAAAGCAAGATCCGGGGCCGTACCCTAAGGGTACGACCCCAGTATTTGCCGTTGGGTTTAATACATGTCCGCGGCGGTAGCCCGTACAGCCTTCAACAACATATCCGCCCCCGGCGACAGCAGATGGTCCTGCTGGCGGATGATGCCGAACGCATCCATCTTGCACGGCAGTTCGATGGGCAAGATGCTCAGCACGTTCAGCGATTCGTAGTAGTGCGCCACTTCCGTCGGCATCACGTGCAGGGAATCCGTCTGCTGCAGCAGTGACGTGATCAGCAGCAAGGCCGTCGTGTCGACTACGTCCACGGGCGGTTCCAGGCTGGCGCGGCGGAACATCATGTCGAAGCGGTGGCGCAGGATGCTGCCCTGCGGCGGCAAGATCCACGGCTGGGCCGCCAGGTCCTTCAATTGCAGATTCTTGCGCGACAGCAGCGGATGGCCATTGCGCGCCACGGCGCTGGCCGGTTCTTCCGTCAATTCCTCGTAGATGAGCCCGGCGCTGCTTTCCTTTTCCAGGATGCGGCCGATCATGAAGTCCAGGGTGCCATGCTGCAGCATGTCCATCAGGGTGTTGCTGTGCTCCAGATGCACGCCGATGCGCATCAGCGGCGCCTGCTGCTTGATGCGGGCAATCGCCCGCGGCAGCAAGGCCATGGCCGGCGTCATGATGACCCCCACTTCCACCTGGCCCGTGAGGCCCGACTTCAGTGCCACGATGTCGTCATGCGCCAGCGACAAGCTCGTCAGCGCCATGCGCGCATGGCGTATCATCGTCTCGCCGTAGATGGTGGGCTCCATGCCGCGCGGCAACCTGTCGAACAGGCGCACGTCCAGCATCTCTTCCAGGTCCTTGATTTGCTTGGACGCGGCCGGCTGCGTCATGTGCAATTCTTCCGCCGCGCGATGGATATTGCGCTGCTCGTCCAGGGCGATCAGCAGCAGCAATTGCCGCGTCTTCAGGCGGGCTCGCAAGAACCAGTTGGGGTTGAGGGTATCCATGAATAAATCATATCATGATCGATATCGAATACTGATGGATATCGATATTGTTGATATCGGTGTGTCTCCTTTTTGTGTGTGCTCGACGAACGTTCACGATGCCTTGCAGGCAGTGCTGGGGTTGGCGGCCGGACCCGCCGTCTGATGGATGAATTCGATGGTGCCGTCCGGCCTGTATTTCAGCTCTTCCACGGCCACGGAACGCCGGTATTCTCCGCCGCCCGGCAATTTGTCGTTGTGATAGAAGATGTAGGACTTGCCGTTGAATTCGATGATGGCCTGGTGGATGGTTTTCACCACGGCATTCTTGTCCATGATGGTGCCGCGGAAATGCCACGGCCCTGTCGGTGTCGGCCCCGTCGAGTACGCCGTCTCTTCCGGGAAGTTGCGCGAGTACGACAGGTAATACGTGTCGCCATGCTTGTGCATATACGCCGCTTCCGTGAACGCATCCATGCCGAAGGTCAGAATCGGGCCGTCCAGCTCCGTCATGTTGGGTTTCAGTTTGGCGTATTTCAAGACCGTGTTGCCCCAGTAAATGTAGGCCTGCCCATCCGTGTCGATGAACACGGCGGGGTCGATATCGTCCCACGGAATCGCCGTCTGCTTCGTCATGTCGTTCGTGATCAGGGCGCTGCCGCGCGCATCGACGAAGGGGCCCGTGGGGCTGTCGGACACGGCCACGCCGATGGCCTTGCCGGGGATGGTCTTGTGGTCGACGGTCGAATAGAAATAATACTTGCCGTCGCGCTTGACGATGTCGCCCGCCCACGCATCCTTGGCCGCCCAGGCAAAAGTGGAAAAGCGCACGGGCGAGCCGTGGTCCGTCCAGTTGGCCATGTCGCAGGAGGAATACACGCGCCACTCGTGCATGCGGTAATCCGTATCCGTGGCGCTCGCTTCATCGTGGCCCACGTACAAATACACGCGCCCATTGTCGACCAGCGCGGCCGGGTCGCCCGTGTAGATATCCTTCACGATGGGATTGGCTGCCTGCGCGCCAAAGGCTGCACAGGCGAGCGCTGCCGCCATGCCGATGGCTGCGGCACGTTTGTACTGCTTCAACATCCATTAACTCCCGTTGGTATTTTTCTGGCCCATGGCCATCAGTCTTTGCACGACGCAAAAGACGAACAGCAGGCCGCCGATGACGATCTTGGTCCACCATGAACTGAGCGTGCCGTCGAAGGCGATCAGGGTCTGGATGGTGCCCAGCACCAGCACGCCCGACAGGGCGCCCGCCACGTAACCGTAGCCGCCGCTGAGCAGGGTGCCGCCGATGACGACGGCGGCAATCGCGTCCAGTTCCGTGCCTTGCGCATGCAAGCCATAGCCGGACAGCATGTAGAACGAAAACAGCACGCCGCCCAAGGACGCGCAAAAGCCGCTGAACGCGTAGATCAGCACCTTGGTGCGGCCCACGGGCAAGCCCATCATCAGGGCCGACTGTTCATTGCCGCCAATCGCATACACGGCGCGGCCGAACGGCGTGGCATGCGCCAGCCAGATGGCCAGCAGCAAGGTTGCCACGGCGATCACGACGCCGGGCGACACGAAGCCCCCCAGGAAGCCCAATTGCGTTTGCGACATGGCCACGAACAGGGGGTCATCGATGGTGATGGAATTGATGCTGATCAAGTAGCACAGTCCCCGCGCCAGAAACATGCCGGCCAGGGTAACGATGAAGGGCTGCAATTTAAAGTAATGGATCAGCGCGCCCATGCTGGCGCCGAATACGGCGCCCAGCGCCAGCACGGTGGCGATCACCAGCGTTGGCGGCCAGTGCGCCACGTTGAGCAGCCAGGCGGCGATCATGGTCGACAGGGCCAGCACGGACCCGACGGACAGATCGATGCCGCCGGAGACGATGACGAAGGTCATGCCGACGGCGATCACCAGCAAAAAGGCGTTATCGATCAACAGGTTGAAGATCACTTGCGTCGACAGCAGGCCCGGGTAGGCGGCGCCGCCCAGGCCCAGCATCACTACCAGCAGCAGGACCGTGACGAGCGAGGTGAAATACGGGGTGTGCAGCAAGCCCTTCATGCTTTTCTCCGATGCAGCAATTGCTTGAATTCCGACGATTGCGACAGGCAGACGAGGAAGACGACGACGGACTTGACGACCATGTTCACCTCGGGCGGCACGCCCAGCGAATAGATCGTGTAGGTCAGGGTCTGGATGATGAGGGCGCCGATCATGCTGCCGACCAAGCTGAACTTGCCGCCCGCCAGGGACGTGCCGCCCAGGGTCACCGCCAGGATGGCGTCCAGTTCCAGCATCAGGCCCGCATTATTCGCGTCCGCGCTCTTGATGTTCGAGCTGATCATCAGCCCCGACAGGCCCGCGCAGGCGGCGCAAAAGACGTAGACGAAAAAGATCAGGGTCGCCGTCCTGATGCCGGCCAGGCGCGCGGCCACGGGGTTGATGCCGACGGCCTGGATGAACAGGCCCAAAGCGGTTTTCCGCATCAGCACGGCCGTGATGAGGAACACGGCAGCGACGAGGAACAGCGAAAACGGCAAGCCGAACAGGTAGCCGCTGCCGATGAAGAAAAACGGCTGGTAGTAGACGGTGACGATCTGGCCATCCGTCAGCAATTGCGCCAGGCCGCGCCCCGCCACCATCAGGATCAGGGTGGCGACGATGGGCTGCAAGCCCAGGCCCGCCACCAGCACGCCGTTCCAGGCGCCGCACAGCAGGGCTGCGCCCAGGGCGGCCGCCAGGGCCCAGCCCATGGGGATATTGCTCACGTAGGTGGGCACGCCATCGTCCATCACCATGGTGCCGCCGATCAGCATGGCGGCCACGGTGCCGGACAGGGCCACGACGGCGCCCACGGAAATGTCGATGCCGCGCGTGGCGATGACGAGGGTCATGCCCAGGGCCGCCAGCATCAGCGGTGCGGCGCGGTTGACGATGTCGATCACGCTGCCGTACAGATGGCCATCGCGGATTTCCAAGTGGAAAAAGCCGGGGATGGCAAAGAAATCGACCAGCAGCAGCAACAACAGCGCGGCCAGGGGCCGGCTCAGGGGGTGATGCAGAACGGTATGCACAATGGATGTATCCGTGATGGTAGCCAGGCGCGCCGCCGGTGGCGCGCTGGAGGGCGTGGATAAACTCATGTGGCGTCTCCGGCGATCACTTGCAGCACGGAACTATCGTCCAGCTCGCCGCGCGCATAGTCGCCGCACGCCTTGCGGTCGCGCATGACGACGATGCGGTCGCTGCAGCGCAGCACTTCCGGCAGTTCGGACGAGATGAACAGGATGGCCATGCCCTTGCGGCAGAGTTTACCCACATAGCTCATGATTTCCTGCTTGGCGCGCACGTCGATGCCGCGCGTGGGTTCATCGAGGATCAGCATGGCGGGCGACGTCACCAGCCAGCGCGCCAGCAAGGCCTTCTGCTGGTTGCCGCCCGACAGGCTGCCGATGGGCGTCTCGATGCTGGCCGTCTTGATGCCCAGCGCCTTGACGTACTCGTCGGCCAGCGCCTGCTGGCGTTTAAAGGGAATGGCGCGCAGCAAGCCCGTGCGGGCTTGCAAGGCCAGGATGATGTTTTCGCGCACGGACAGCGACAAGATCGCCCCCTCGTGCTTGCGGTCTTCCGAGCAAAAGCCGATATCCTGGGCAATCGCATCGCGCGGCACGTGGAAATGGCGCGGCTTGCCCTGCATGCTGATGGCGCCCGAGTCGGCCTTGTCGGCGCCGAACAGCAGGCGCGCCAGTTCCGTGCGGCCCGAGCCCAGCAAGCCGGCCAGGCCCAGCAGTTCGCCCTGGCGGATGTGGAAATCCATGGGCAGCAAGGCGCCCTTGCGGCCCAGCCCGGAGGCTTCCAGCACCGTGGGACCGAAGCTGGCGGCGTCCGCAGCGTGCGCCAGGTCCAGCGCCTGTTCCTGCGTATCGGCAGCCACGCCGATCATCTTGTTCACCAACGCCAGGTGCGACAGTTCGCTGCACGCATACTCGCCCTCGCGCTCGCCATTGCGCATGACGGTGATGCGGTCGGAAATGGCGTAGGTCTGGTCCAGGAAGTGCGTGACAAACAGGATCGCCATGCCCTGCTCGCGCAAACGGCGCAGCACGGAAAACAGCAGGGTGACTTCCGCCTCGTCCAGGCTGGACGTGGGTTCGTCGAGGATCAGCACGCGGGCCGAAATGTTCAGCGCGCGCGAAATGGCCACCATTTGCTGGATGGCCAGCGGAAAGCTGGACAATTGTGCCGTGACATCGATATCGATCTGCAATTGCTGCAGCAAGGCACGCGCCTGCTGCTGCATGCCACGCCAATCGATGCCGCCGAAGCGGCGCGGATAGCGGCCGATAAAGATGTTTTCCGCCACCGACAGGTTCGGGCACAGATTGACTTCCTGGTACACGGTGCTGATGCCCAGCAGCTGCGCATCCGACGTGGACGCGGGCGCGATGGGCGTGCCGTCGAGCAAAATCTGGCCGCTGTCGGGCGTGTACACGCCCGTCAGCACCTTGATCAGGGTCGATTTGCCCGCGCCATTCTGTCCCATCAGGGTATGCACTTCGCCCGGATACAGGCGCAGAGCAACGTCGCTGAGGGCTTTGACGCCGGGAAAGGTTTTGCTGATGCCGCGCAACTCCAGCAAGGGAGCTGGCGCGGCAGTGTGATGCGCTTGCGTCTTCATCATGCGGCAAGCTTAGTATTTACGGTTCGGAAATTCCTTGGCGGCCACCTCGGCAGGGAACACGCCTTCCACCGTCGTGATGCGGGCGGGCACGGGTTTGCCGGCCACCACATCGCGCGCCACCGACATCAGTTGCGGGCCCAGCAGCGGGCTGCATTCCACGGTGACGTTCAGCTTGCCGGCGATCATGGCTTCGAATGCGCCTTTCACGCCATCGATGGAAATGATGATGATGTCCTTGCCCGGCTTCATGCCCGCTTCTTCGATGGCCTGGATGGCGCCGATGGCCATGTCGTCATTGTGTGCGTACAGCACGTTGATCTTCTTGCCCTCGGCCTTGAGGAACGCTTCCATCACTTCCTTGCCCTTGGCGCGCGTAAAGTCGCCCGTTTGCGAACGGATGATCTTCAGCTTGGCATTCTTGCCGATGACTTCCTGGAAGCCCGCCTTGCGGTCGATGGCGGGGGCGGAGCCGACAGTGCCCTGCAATTCCACGATGTTGAGGGTGGCATCCGGGGTTTTCTTGGCGTGCTCGAGCAGCCATTGGCCCGCGCGGCGGCCCTCTTCCACGAAATCGGAGCCGATGAAGGTCACGTACAGCGATTTGTCGGCCACATTGACGGCGCGGTCCGTCAGGATGACGGGGATCTTGGCAGCCTTGGCTTCGCGCAAGACGGTATCCCAGCCCGACTCCACGACGGGCGAAAAGGCGATGACGTCAACCTTTTGCGCGATGAACGAGCGCAGCGCCTTGACCTGGTTTTCCTGCTTTTGCTGCGCGTCGGCAAATTTCAAGGTGACGCCGTCTTTCTTGGCAGCATCCTTGATGGAGACGGTATTGGCAGTGCGCCATTCGCTTTCGGCGCCCACCTGCGAAAAGCCCATGACCAGGGGCTTGGCGGCAAACGCGGACGAAGTGGCGAAGGTGGTGGCGGAAGCGGCCAGCAGCATGGCGCTGGCGAGGAGGGTGCGGCGGCTCAGGGTCATTCTTGTCTCCAGTTTTTTTATTGGAATACCATCACAGCCGGATGCCGGATGGGCGGTTTTTTATGAACCCATGGTAGGAGAAAGCAACATAGCCATCCAATCAATTCTTTTTCGCTTGCGATACCGATTTGCGTATCGGTGGATGACCGCAGCAACTCCCTCCCCGTCAGCGCAGCAGGCGCAGCCCGTACAGGCCACCGGCCACGGAATCCTTGCCGGCAACAAATTTCACCACCAGCTTGCCGCCGGCCGCCTTGACCAGTTCGGGGGGCAAGGCCACGTCCACCGCATGCAGTTCCTGCGGCGCATCGGCCGCCACGGCAATGGTCTGCACCGTCGTGCCGTTGACCTGCACGTCGAACACGCGGCCCGCATCGAGGGTGGACAGGGTCAGGCGCAGGGTTTTCGCTGCGCCTTGCGGGTCGCTCAGTACATAGCTGAACCAGCCCGTCGCGTGGCGCCAGTGACTGCCCTTGTTGATGCCGTTTTCTCCCCCCTCGGCCTGGAAGAAATGGTCGGATTCGGGCTGCTGTTGCCCTGGCGCCACTTGGTCGATGGTGCGCGCGTCGAGCGCCAAACGCTGCGCCTCCGCCTGCCGGGTGGTTTCCTGCAGCTGCGCCAGGCTGGCGGGCGTGGACACGGGCCAGTACAGCATGTAGCGCGCATCGTGCAGACGGAAGAAGGGAATCAGCCGCAAAGTCGCCGCATCCTTGCCCTGGATCAAGCCGGGCGCCGTGAACGTCAGCGGCTGGCCCTTCACGGGCTGGATCTTGTGCATGAAGTCTTTGGTGTCGCTGACGAACAGGGGCGACGATTCCAGCGGGCACACTTGCCCCTGGGCGATATGCCCCATGCGCGTATCGTCGGCAAAATAATTCAGTCTTTCATAGGCGAACGGCTGCGTCTTTGCGGCCAGCACGATGGGACCGTGCAGCACGGCATAGTAGTTCGACTGGTCCGGCATCTGCTCCAGGCGCGTGGTCATGGGCAAGGCGACGTCGACGGTGTCGCCCGCTTTCCACGTGCGCGCGATGCTCACGTACTCGCCCGGCGCACCCTTCACGCGCAGGGCCTTGCCGTTGAGCTTGACGCGCAGCTTGCCCTTGGCCACCCACTGCGGGTAGCGGATCTTCAGGCTGAACGCTGTATTGCCGGTGAATTGACCAAGCGTGATGCGCGTCGTGTCCCGGTCGGGGAACTGCGTGCTCTGGATAATCTTGACGCCCTGCTCTTTCCAGTCCAGGGTGGATGCCATGAACAGGTTCACGTACAGGGCGTCGCCCGCATGCGCGTAGATGAACTCGCCATACTTGGCCTGGCTTTCGATGCCGGAACCCACGCAGCACCACATGCCCTTGTCCACTTGCGAATACACGCGGTAATGGTTCGGGCGCATGGGCGTAAAGTAGACAAAGCCGCCCGTGCCGGGGCGCTGCGACGACAGGATGTGGTTGTACAGCGCGCGCTCGTAGTAATCCGCATAGCGCACCTGTTCGTCGCGCCGGAACAGCTGCTCCGTCAGCTTGAGCATATTGTAGGTATTGCACGTTTCCGGCCCTTCCACCTCTTCCACCATGGACGAAAAATCGTGTTCGTCGTGGAAATGTTCCTTGACGCTGTTGCCGCCGATGGCCACCGTGCGCTTGTCGCGCACGGTTTGCCAAAAGAATTGCGCCGCCTGCTGCCAGTCGCGCCGGCCCGTCAGTGCGCCGATGCGCTCGAAGCCGATCACTTTCGGGATTTGCGTATTCGCATGCAAGCCCGTCAGCTTGTCCTGCTGCGCCACCAGTGGTTGCAATATGGCCTGGTGCGAAAAGCGCACGGCCAGGTCCATATATTTCTGCTCGCCCGTCATCGCGTAGACGTCGGCCAGCACCTCGTTCATGCCGCCGTGCTCGGCGCGCAGCATGGCCTGCATCTGCGCGTCGGACAAGGATGCCGAGAGTTTCACGGCCCAGTCCGACAAGGCGATCAGCATGGCCTTCGCTTGCAGATTGCCCGCGTACTGGTAGGCGTCGCGCAAGCCCGCAAATACCTTGTGCAGGTTGTACCACGGCACCCAGCGCCCGTTGACGGAGAAGGTATCGGCCTGCAACTCGCCTTTGGCAATCGCTTGCCAGGCGGCATTGCCGTCGGGAATGCCGCCCAGATAACCGTTGCCATTGGCGTCCTGGCATTGCTTCAGTTCCGCCAGCACGTAATCGAGGCGTTCGCGCGCCTGCGCGTCGCCCGTGGACGCCACCATCAGCGCCAGCGCGGACAGATAGTGCCCGCCCAGGTGGCCGTCGAGGCCCGTCGACTCCCAGTTGCCATAGCTGGGCTGGACCTGCGGCAAGCCCGCCTCGCGGCGGAACGGCGCCAGCAGCCTGTCGGGCTCGAAGGCCAGCAGATAGTGCAAGTCCGTCGTTTGCGCGTCGAGGAACGGTCCCGCCCCCAGGCGCACGGATGACAGGGGAAACAGCTCCGCCGCCTGCAAGCCGGGCGTGAGCAGTCCGCCGGCGGCCAGCGCCAGCGTCAACAAGGTTGTTTTCATGGCGGGGCCTTTACGGTTGCGCGGCCGGCAATTGGCGGCTTTGATAACGGTTCAAGTCGCGCGCATCGACCTGCGGCCAGCCCTGCTGGTCCCACGTCATGGGCAGGATCTTGAGTTTCTGCAAGTAATTGTCCGCCGTTTCATACGCGTGCAGCACCAGGTAATCGTTGCCGTCAAACGTGTAGGCGCTGTTGTGGCCCAGGCCCTGCCACTCCTTGTCGCCTTGCAGCAGCAGCGTGCCGCCGCCCTGCGCCATGTCGCGGCCATCCCTGTCCAGGTAGGGCCCCGTCACGCTTTTCGAGCGGCCCACGGCCAGGTGGTAGGTGCTTTTTTCCTTCTGGCAGCACAGGCCCCAGGAAACGAAGAGGAAATAGTCGTCGCCGCGCCGGAAGATGAACGGCGCTTCGATCTCTTCCGGCGCAGGCTTGAATTCGCCCGCGCGCGGCGGCAGCGGCGCGCGGCGCGCCAAGGAGTGCCACTCTTGCGGTTCCGCAATGCGGGTCCAGTCGGGCGTCAATTTCACCAGCTTGATGCCGTTCCAGAACGAGCCGAAGGCCATCCACGGCGTGCCGTGCTTGTCCGTGATGATGTTCGAATCGATGGCGTTCCACTCGTCGCGCTCGGGTACCGATTGCAGCAGCATGCCCTGGTCCACCCAGCGGTAGTCGGGCGAGCGGGGATCGAGCGTCTTGTTGACGGTCACGCCGATGCCGGACGTATTCTTGCCGAAGCCGGACACGGAGTAGTACAGGTAATACTTACCATCATGAAACTGCACGTCGGGCGCCCAGATATGGTCGTCAAACGATGGCGCGGCCGTCTTGGCCCAGGTCGGCTGGCCCGCAAACACGCGTCCTTCCGGCTGCCAGTCCACCATGTTCTTCGAGCTGTAGAACGTGATGCCGGGGCCCGTGCTGTACAGATAATACGTGTCGCCCTCTTTGGCCATCACGGGGTCGTGCACGCTGACCTGGGCCGCGTGCGCAGCCCCCATGATCGCCAGGGTGCCCAGGATGGCGGCCGCGCCGCGCGTCAACATGTGCATCGAATTCTCCAAAATGGTCAGCCGGCCCATCATGCGGGCCGGCTTGATGAATGACAAGGGTGAAAGGCTAGTCGACGACCACCACGACGACGGCCTTGGCGGGCACCGACACGGTCAGCTTGCCGCCTTGCGCCTTGGCACTGAACGCCACGGGCTGCACGGCTTGCGGTTGCGCAAAGCTGTTGACGGCGTCCATCTTGCTGGCGGTCAGCACGCGGCCCGTCACGGCCGTCACTTTTTGACCCGCCAGCGCCACGCTCACGTCGACGGCCTTGTGCGGATTCGTGTTGACCAGGGATAGATACACCTTGCCATCCTTGGCGCGTGCGGCCGAGGCGCTCACTTCAGGAATGCTGACCTTGCCCAGGCTGTACTTGCCATTGCCGCTGATGGCGACCGGCAAGCTCGTGGCGTCCTGGAACGGCACATACATTTCAAACGCGTGATACGTAGGCGTGAGAAAATATTTATCCTTGTCCGTGATGATCATTGCCTGCAGCACATTGACCATTTGCGCGATATTCGTCATGCGCACCCTGTCCGCGTGGGCGTGGAAAATATTGAAGTTCAGAGCGGCCACCAGCGCATCGCGCAAGCTGTTTTGCTGGAACAAAAAGCCCGTGTTGGTGCCCGGCTCCACGTCGTACCAGGTGCCCCATTCATCGACGTACAGGCCCGTCTTTTTCGAGGGGTCGTTCTTGTCGATGGCGGCGAGATTGTTCTTGATCAAGCTATCGATGCGCAGCGTACGGCTCAGGGTGGAAATCCACTCATTTTCGCCAAAGCCCGTGGCCGCGCCCTTCTTTTCCCACACGCCCGTCGGTACCGTGTAGTAGTGGAAACTGATGGCGTCCATCATGTTCGGCTTGATTTCGCGGCTCAGGGTGCTGGACCAGCTGGTGTCGTCGTCATTGCCGCCGCTGGCGATGAATTTCGGGCGCGCGCTTTCCGGCGTCTTCATGAAGGTGTGATAGTGCTTGTACAGGTCGGCGTAGTACTGCGGACGCATATTGCCGCCGCAACCCCAGGCTTCGTTGCCGATGCCAAAGTAATCAACTTTATACGGCTGGGCGCGGCCATTCTTGCGGCGCAGCTCGGCCAGGGTGGACTTGCTGTCCGACGTCATGTATTCGAGCCATTCGGACATTTCCTGCGGCGTGCCGGAACCGAGGTTGCCGTTGATATAGGTCTGCGCGCCCAGGAGTTCCGCCAGGTCGAAGAATTCATGGGTGCCGACGGCATTCGACTCTTCCACGCCGCCCCAGTTGGTGTTGACCTTGGTGGGGCGCTGGTCTCGCGCGCCGATGCCGTCCTTCCAGTGGTATTCATCGGCAAAGCAGCCGCCCGGCCAGCGCACCAGGGGCACGTGCAATTGTTTCAGCGCGCCCAGCACGTCATTGCGCCAGCCCCTGGTGTTCGGAATGGAAGACTCCGGGCCCACCCACATGCCTTCGTAGATGCCGGTCCCCAGATGCTCGGCAAACTGGCCGTAGATGTTTTTATTGATCACGGAACCGGGCCTGGCCACGTCGATGGTGACATTGACAGGCGCAGCCAGGACGCTGCCGGCGGCCAGGCCGAGGGCCACGATGCTGGTATGGATGAA
Organism: Janthinobacterium sp. FT14W; assembly: GCF_009208755.1. Taxonomy (NCBI): domain Bacteria; kingdom Pseudomonadati; phylum Pseudomonadota; class Betaproteobacteria; order Burkholderiales; family Oxalobacteraceae; genus Janthinobacterium; species Janthinobacterium sp. FT14W. The sequence continues at coordinate 18,945 of NZ_WFLL01000022.1, forward strand.
TTTCATGCTGTCTCCTGTGTTTAAGTGAAAAGCAAGGGCCGGATCAAGCCGGCAATGGATGTGGCGATGCCTCTCCTGCCGCAGGGTTGGGGCGGCAAGAGCGGTATTTCGAAAGAGGAAAGATTTGGCAGGCTGCAACTCTGCGGCCGACAAAACGCCCAGGGCTAGGCGCAGGGTCGCAGACAGTACGCTAGTACGGCAAGACCCTGCAACAACGCCCTGGACGTTTTGTCAGACCCAGCCGGCGTCGACGATGAATTCTTGGGAGGAGCACATCGCGCCGTCATCGGCGGCAAGGAACAGCACCATGGCGGCGATGTCCTGCGGCATCAGTTTATTCGGCAGGCACTGGCTTTTCTTGATTTCCACTTCCGCCGCCTCGTCGACCCACAGGTCGATCTGGCGCTGCGTCATGACCCAGCCGGGCGTCACCGTGTTGACGCGGATATTGTGGGCGCCATAGTCGCGCGCCAGGCCCCGCGTGAGGCCCACGACGGCCGCCTTGGTGGTGGCATACACGGGGTAGCCGCCCGACTTCATGTGCCACGAGATCGAGCTGACATTGATGATGGAGCCGCCACCCTTGCGCTTCATGCCTTCGAACACGGCCTGGCACGTGAAGAACATGGGACGTTGATTGATCGCAATGCGCTCGTTCCAGTATTCAAGCGTGACGTCCTGCGCCTGGTGGCGCTGGTCGTTGGCCGCATTGTTGACGAGGATATCGAAGTCGCCCAGCTTCGCGGCCAGTTCGGCCATGACGGCTTGCAGGGATGGGATATCCGTGATGTCGCAATGGCGGAACAGGGGTGCCGTCCAGCCCGCTTCAGCCAGGCGGCGGCACAGGGCCTCGCTCGCTTCCACGGCGATATCGACAAACGCCACCAGCGCGCCCTGGGCGGCAAATTCCGCCACCAGGGATTCGCCGATGCCGCTGCCGCCACCCGTGATGAACACGCGCTTGCCCTGCAAGCTGCCATATTTCGCCAATTGCTTCATCTTGTCTCCACCTGTTTATTTTTTATGTACAACGTGCAACGCAAGCTGGCGCGGCAAGGCCATCGGCCCCGCCGCGCCGCAGGTTTTTAGTCTTTGCCCAGCACGCCATCGTGACGGCGCCAGATGCCCAGCGGATTATCGTCACGCAGCGACTCCGGCAGCAAGTCCTGCAGCAGGTTCTGGTAAGACACCGGGCGCAGGAAGCGGTTGATGGCGGCCGTGCCCACCGAGGTGCTGCGGCCGTCCGACGTGGCCGGGAACGGGCCGCCGTGCACCATGGCCGTCGACACTTCCACACCGGTCGGGAAACCGTTGGCCAGGATGCGGCCCACGCGGCGTTCCAGCACGGGCAGCAAGCGGCGCGCGTCTGCCAGGTCGCCCGCATCCATCTGCAGGGTGGCCGTCAGCTGGCCTTCCAGGCTTTCGGTGATCGCCAGCAGTTGCTCGATGTCGCGGCATGCCACCAGCAGCGAAGCGGGACCGAAGACTTCGTCGCGCAGATCGTGCTTGGCCAAAAACGCCTCGCCCGATGTGACGAACAGGGCGGCGGCGCCCTTGCCTTCCTCGCCCGCATTCTGCACCAGCGGCGTCACGTCTGCGTGCTGCGCCAGGGCGGCCACGCCCTTGGCATAGCTGCTGGCTATGCCGGCCGTCAACATGGTGGCGGCCGGCGCGGGCGCCAGCGCTTCGGCGGCAGCGGCGGCAAAGGCCGTGAAGTCGGTACCTTCCAAGCCCAGCACGAGGCCGGGATTCGTGCAGAACTGGCCCACACCCATCGTCAGCGAGGCGGCAAAGCCGCTGGCGATCGCGGCGCCACGGGCGGCCAGGGCTTGCGGCAGCACAAACACGGGGTTGATGCTGCTCATCTCCGCGTAGACAGGGATCGGTTGCGGACGTTCGGCCGCCACCTTCATCAGGGCGATGCCGCCCGAACGCGAACCCGTAAAACCCACGGCCTGGATGGCCGGGTGGGCCACCAGGGCCTGGCCGATGCCGTTGCCCGTGCCCGTCAGCAAGGCGAACACGCCGGCCGGCAGCTTGCAGATGGCAATCGCTTTCACGATGGCGCGCGCCACCAGTTCCGACGTGCCAGGGTGGGCCGAGTGGGCTTTCAGCACGACGGGGCAGCCGGCCGCCAGGGCCGAGGCCGTATCGCCGCCGGCCACGGAGAAGGCCAGCGGGAAGTTACTGGCCGCAAACACGGCGACGGGACCCAGGCCGATCATGCGCAGGCGCAAGTCTGGACGGGGCGGCACGCGCTCAGGCAGCGGGCTGTCGATGCGCGCATCGGTCCACGAGCCTTCGCGCAGCAAGCCGGAAAACAGTTTCAACTGGCCCACCGTGCGGCCGCGTTCGCCTTCCAGGCGCGCGCGCGGCAAGCCGCTTTCCGTCATGGCGCGCACGATCAAGTCGTCGCCCAGCTCGAGGATTTGCGCGGCGATCATGTCTAAAAAGTCGGCGCGCTCCGCATCCGTGGTGGCGCGGAACGGGTCGAACGCGGCTTGCGCCAGGCGGCAGGCTTCGTCGATTTGCGCTGCGTCCACCATGTGGAAGGCGGGCGCGATGTGCGCGCGCGCGGCCGGGTCCCACGCTTCGAAGGAGCCGCCATTACCCTTGACGGCCACGCCGCCGATCCATGCATCACCGGTGATATTCAAACTCATAATGTGCTCACTTTCGCAAATTCGGTTGGGAAGACGTCGAGGCGGTTGCGCAAGGCAGGGCCAAAGGCCGGCGCTTCGATTTCAAAGGTTTCGCCCGGTGCCACGCTGACGCCATCGGCAAAGCTCAGGGTGGCCGTGCCGAAGAAGTGCACGTGCACGTCGCCAGGGCGCTTGAACAGCGGATACTTGAAGTGATGGTGCTCGAGGTTGGCAATCGTGTGCGACATATTTTCTTCGCCGCTGACAAAGGCTTTTTCCCAGCGCACATTGCCCGCCGCGTCCAGCACGCGCGAGGCGCCCGCTATGTGCGCAGGCAATTCGCCCACCAGCAGGGCCGGGCCCACGCTGCACATGCGCAGCTTCGAATGGGCCAGGTACAGATAGTTCTGGCGCTCCGTCACGTGGTCCGAGAATTCATTGCCGATGGCGTAGCCGACCCGGCAGGGCTGGCCGTCGTCGCCGATCACGTACAGGCCGGCGATTTCCGGCTCTTCGCCGCCATCGAGAGCAAAGTCCGGCATGCGCAGCGGCTGGCCGCTGGCGCGCACGATGGAGCCGTCGCCCTTGTAGAACCATTCGGGCTGGGCGCCGGCCGTGCCAGCGGCTGGCTTGCCGCCTTCCACGCCCAGGCGGAACATTTTCATCGAGTCGCTCAAGGATTCGGCGTCGCCGCCGATCTTCTTGTGCATGGCGTCGCGCGCGCCGGCGCTGCCCAGGTGGGTCAGGCCCGTGCCCGTCACGTAGCAGTGCGCCTCGTCCGCGTGGTCGAGCGGCGCCAGCAAACGGCCGCCGGCGGCCACGTCCGCATAGGAATGCGTGGCAGTGCCGACGCTGGCGTTGACCAGTTCCGCCAGGTTGACCTTCTTGCGGATGGCGTCTTGCGCCAGCGCATACGTCGTGTTGTAGCCTTCGATGACGCGGATCTGGTCGTCTTGCAGCAGGCCGACGAGGCGGCCGCCGTGTTCATTCGTAAATTGCAGCAACAGCATGGAATTCTCCGCTTAGTGTGAGTGGCGCGGCACGGCGGAACCGCGATTGCCGACCAGGAAGTCGAAATCGCAGCCTTCATCGGCCTGCAACACGTGTTCGATGTACAGCTGCTGGTAGCCGCTCTTCGGACCGGGCGCGCTGCCCAGTTCGCGGGCCGCCAGGCGCTCGGCAATTTCCCCGTCGCTGATGTCGATATTCAGACTGCCGTTGTGGCAATCGAGGGCGATCATGTCGCCGTCGCGCACGATGCCCAGGGGGCCGCCCGCCATGGCTTCCGGCGCCACGTGCAAGACGACGGTGCCGTAGGCCGTACCGCTCATGCGCGCGTCCGAGATGCGCACCATGTCGGTGATGCCTTGCGCCAGCAGCTTGGGCGGCAAGCCCATATTGCCCACTTCGGCCATGCCCGGATAGCCTTTCGGGCCGCAGTTTTTCATGACCAGCACGGAATCGGCATCGACGTCGAGATCCGGGTCAAGAATGCGCGATTTATAGTGTTCGAAATCCTCGAAGACGACGGCCTTGCCCCGGTGCTGCATCAAATGCGGCGAAGCGGCCGACGGTTTCAATACGGCGCCGCGTGGCGCCAGGTTGCCGCGCAGCACACAGATGCCGCCATCGGCCAGCAGCGGGTTGTCCAGGGTGCGCACCACTTCATCGTTGTAGATCGGTGCTTCGACGCAGTTGTTCCAGATCGACTTGCCGTTGACGGTCAGCGCATTCTTGTGCGGCAGCAAATCGCCCTCGCCCAGGCGGCGTATCACGGCCGGCAAGCCGCCCGCGTAGTAAAACTCTTCCATCAGGAAACGTCCCGACGGCAGCAGGTCGACGATGGTCGGCGTGCCGCGGCCTACCTTGGTCCAGTCTTCCAGTTCCAGCGGCACGCCGATGCGCCCGGCAATCGCCTTCAGGTGGATCACGGCATTGGTGGAGCCACCGATGGCGGCGTTGACCTTGATGGCGTTTTCAAACGCTTCGCGCGTCAGCACTTTCGACAGGCGCAGGTCTTCGTGCACCATTTCCACGATGCGGATGCCCGACATGTGGGCCAGCACGTAGCGGCGCGAATCGACGGCGGGAATGGCGGCGTTGTGCGGCAGCGAGGTACCCAGCGCTTCGGCCATGCTGGCCATGGTCGAGGCCGTGCCCATGGTGTTGCAGGTACCGGCCGAGCGCGACATGCCCGATTCGGCCGACATGAACTGGTGCAAGGTGATCGAGCCCGCCTTCATCTGCTCGTGCAGCTGCCACACGGCCGTGCCGGAACCGATGTCCTTGCCATTGAGCTTGCCGTTCAGCATGGGGCCGCCGCTGACGACGATGGTCGGGATGTCGACGCTGGCCGCACCCATCAGCAGCGCCGGCGTCGTCTTGTCGCAGCCGACCAGCAGCACGACGGCATCCATCGGGTTGCCGCGGATCGATTCTTCCACGTCCATCGAGGCCAGGTTGCGCGTCAGCATGGCGGTGGGGCGCAGATTCGACTCACCGTTCGAGAAGACGGGGAATTCCACGGGGAAACCGCCCGCTTCCAGGATGCCGCGCTTGACGTGTTCGGCCAGCTGGCGGAAATGGGCGTTGCACGGAGTCAGTTCGGACCAGGTATTGCAGATGCCGATGATGGGCTTGCCGTGAAACTCGTGGTCAGGTATGCCCTGGTTTTTCATCCAGCTGCGGTACATGAAGCCGTTCTTGTCCTGCGAGCCGAACCACTCGGCGGAGCGCAGGGCTACCTTCTTTTTTGTCTCAGACATGCCATTCTCCTGGTTGTGCCATGCCGGATCTAATGTCGTCGGCCCGGGCAGCGATGTTGGAATACTAAAGAATCCTGCCATGCCTTTCCAATCAATTTTTAATTCGTTCCGATATCGAAAACGATATCAGCATGTCCCAATGAAAACGCCCTGCGGGCGCATGGCGGCAGGGCGTGGGCTGTTTTGGACGCGAGGCTTACTCGGCGGAAAAGCGGTACACGGTTTCCGTCTGATACACCTGCCCCGGGCGCAAGATGGTGTTGGGGAAATGTGCCTGGTTCGGCGCATCGGGGAAATGCTGGGTTTCCAGGCATAGCGCGCTGCGGTAGCTGTTGGCGCGCAGCTTGCCGTACTGGCTGCCGTCGAGAAAATTTCCCGAATAGAACTGGACACCGGGCTCCTGCGTGTACACCTGCATCACCCGCCCCGACACGGGATCGCGCACGGTGGCGGCCAGGTTCAGCAACTGGCCCGGCTTTTGATTGAGCACGAAGTTATGGTCGTAGCCGCGGCCGATGCGGATCTGTTCATGCGGCAAGGCGATGCTGTCGCCGACGACGGTGCTCTGGCGCAAGTCGAACGGCGTGCCGCCCACCTGCGCCAGCTCGCCCGTGGGAATCGATCCCGCATCGACGGGCAGATAGCGGTCCGCGTTGATCGTCACTTCGTGGCCGAGGATATCGCCCTGCCCCGCCAGGTTGAAATAGCTGTGGTTGGTCAAGTTGACGGGCGTGGCCTGGTCCGTCACGGCGTGGTAGCGCAGGCTCAGCGCATTGTCGTTGTCCAGCTCGTACACCACGGTCACGTCCAGCTGGCCCGGGTAGCCATCTTCGCCGTCCGGGCTGCTGCGCGTCAACGCGATGCCCACGGCGTCCTCCTTGGTAAACGGCTCGGCCCGCCACATGACCTGGTGAAAACCTTGCTTTCCACCATGCAAGTGGTTCGGCGCATTGTTGACGGCCAGCTGGTAATCCTTGCCGTCGAGACTGAAACGTCCCTCGGCGATGCGGTTGCCGAAACGCCCGATGACGGCGCCCAGGTAGGCGCTGTTGGCCAGGTAGGGTTCGATGCGCTCGAAACCGAGCACCACGTCGGCAAAGGTGCCGTCGCGGTCCGGCACGTGGATTTCGCTGATGATGGCGCCAAAGTCGAGCACCTTGACTTGCATGCCCTGGCGGTTGCTCAACGTAAACACGCTGACGTGGGAGCCATCGGGCAGGATGCCGAACGGGGCTTGCGTGACTGAAACAGAATCAACTGGGGTCATGGCGTCGGGTCCGGAATGTTACAGGGTCGATGAGCGGCCAAACACGGGCATGCCTTGCGCATCCCAGCGCAGCGGCTTCACAAACGTGTGGCGGTCCGGGTTCCACAAAGGATCTCCCACGATTTCCGTGTACGTGCGGGCATGGTACACCAGCAACACGCCGTCGCCATCGGCGGCCGTGGTAAAGCTGTTGTGGCCGGGGCCATAGATGCCGTGCTCGTAGCAGGTGGCAAACACGGGCTCGGGCGACTTGTTCCACGAGAACGGGTCGAGCAGGTCGGCCGACGCATCGGCCCACAGCAGGCCCATCGCATAGTTTTCATCGGTGGCGCTGGCGGAATAGCTGATGAAGATCTTGCCGTTGCGTTTCAGCACGGACGGCCCCTCGTTGACCCAGAAGCCGCGAATTTCCCAGTCGAATTCCGGTTTGCTCAGCATCACGGGCGGGCCGGCCAGCTGCCACGGCGTGGCCATCGGCGCAATGTACAGGTTCGAATTGCCTTCGATGGCCACATCCTTCTGTGCCCACAGGTAGTACAGCACGCCCTCATGCTCGAACGTGGTGGCGTCCAGGCAGAAGGTGTCGATGCCCGTGTCGATCGGCCCCATGAATTCCCACTCGCCTTCCAGGGGGTTGGCGTTGGTATTGCGGATTGCATACATGCGGTGCTGGAACAGTTTATGTTTGATCTCGCGGCTCGGCGCGGCGGCGAAATACACATACCAGGCGCCCTGGTTGAAGTGCAATTCCGGCGCCCACACCAGCTCGCTGTACGGCCCCGTTTCCGGCTTGTGCCACACGTCGACGGGGGGCGCGTCGGCCAGCCCGGCAATGCTGTCCGCGCGGCGCAGCTCGATGCGGTCGTACTGGGGCACGGAGGCCGTAAAGTAATAATAACCGTCGCTGTGGCGGTAGATATGCGGATCGGCACGTTGTTCGATCAGCGGTTTCAGTACTTCAACCATAAGCACTCCAAATCATTTCATTAGATAAAATTAGTTTGCCTTACAACACCTGAGAAAACCGTAGCGAGCGGAAGGGAGAGGTGGCTAAGAAGCGCAACCGTACTCTCGTACGGGGGCGCCGAGCCGGTGAGCATCGCAGGCCGCCTATACCGACGCGCAGTAGGTTAGCTCAGGTGTCCTCATGCGGCGACGTAGCCACGCTTGTGCATCTCTACCTTGACACCCGTGTAATAGCTGTCGCTGATGCGGTACTTGAACATCAGCAAGCCCATCAGCAAGTGGAAAAAGCCGGGAATGATCGACAGCATCAGGGCGATGCCGTTCAGGGCGAATTGCGTTTGCTCATGGTTGGGCTGGTAATCGAAATATGCGAGCAGCACGCCCACCAGGCCGCCTGCCACCGCCATGCCCGCCTTCTGGCAGACGGAAATGCCGCCAAAGGCGAAGCCGGAGACGCGCTTGCCCGTTTTGACTTGTCCATAGTCGATGGTTTCCGCGATGGCCGACCAGAACACGGGCGCGTGCAAGTCCACCACGAAGGACAGCAGGAAATACAGGGCGAAGGCCAGCACGGTGTCGCTCGGTTTTACGAAGAAATAGATCGCCAGGCTGATCAGCGCGACGCCGATCTGCGTGTAGCGGAACAGTTTTACCTTGCAATAGAATTTGGTGATCCAGGTCGAGGCGATCATGGCCAGGATGGCCGCCACCACGCCCGTGGTCAAAAAGGCGGCTACCGTTTCCGTGCTGCCGCCCAGGTAGTATTTCGCGTAATAAATAGCGACGGAACCGCGCACCACGTAGCCGATGGTGCCCGTGACGCACACGCCGCACAGCACCAGCCACTGGTCGTTCTGCAGCAGCACCTTCAATTGCGCCAGCAACGATTGCTTTTCCACCACGTGCACGACGCGCTCGGTGGTGGAGAAATAGCAGAACAGGAACAGGGCCACGCCCATGACGGCCATCACGGCCATGGCCGCCTGGTAGCCGACGGCCGGGTTGCCGCCGCCCCAGCGCTGCGACAAAATCGGCACGACGATGGTCACCATGAAGGCGCCGATCTTGGCGAAGAACAGGCGGTAGCCGTTGGCCGACAGGCGGTCCTGCGGGTCGCTCGTCAAGCCGCTGATCAGGGAAATATACGGGATGCCCACGCCGGCCGTCATGATGGTCATCAGGATATACGTGGAATATGCCCAGACCAGCTTGGCGTCATACTGCCACTCGGGCGTGCTGAAGACAAAGAAGACGCTGACGCCATACGGCACGGCCAGCCACAGCAGGTACGGCCGGTAGCGGCCCGAGGCAAAGCTGTAGCGGTCCGTGATCTGGCCCATGACCAGGTCGGCGATGGCGCCGATGACTTTCACGGCCACGAACAGCAGGGCCAGGTCGCTGGTTTTCAAGCCATAGATATCGGTATAGAAAAAGGTGATGATCAACATCATCGACGAAATGACGACATTGAGCGCCATGTCGCCGGCGCCGAAGCCGACCTTTTCAACGGTGGATAATTTTTGCGTCTCCATGCTTTCCGTCCATTCTTTTTATGATGAATCGTGCGTGACTGCCCAACTGGCAGGGGCGTTGCCGGCCGAAACCATGGCAACGCCCTTGGATACTGCTTTTTTCACTCATGTAAAACGTTCAGGGCAAGGCGCGTTGCCGAAGACAGTACGAGGAGTACGGCGAGGCAATGCAACGCAGCCATGGACGTTTTACATTTTCCAGCGTAAAGAAAGGCCTACCGTGCGGTCATAGCGTCGCGTATCGCGCGCATACACGCCCGGCGCGTTCCAGTAATCCTTGAACTTGGTATCGAGCAAGTTATTCCCATCGAGAGTCAGCGTGAACTGCTCGTTGATCTTGTACGACAGCGAACCGTCGAGCTGGGCCGTTGGCGCCACCTTCAAGTCCAGGCCGGGACCGCCCTGGTTGTAGCTGTCGATGAATTTCGAGCGCCAGTTATAGGCCAGGCGGCCCGACCACGCATCTTTTTCGTACAGCAGCACCAGGTTGTAGGCATAGCGCGACACGCCCGTGATGGCATGGCTGCCCGTCTCGTCGTCGGTGGTGCCGCTCATGTAGGTGCCGTTCGCTTGCAGGCCCAGGCCGCTCAAGATGCCGGGCAAGCCGTCATAGAACTGCTGATAGCCGATTTCCAGGCCTTGCAGCTTGCCGGCCGCCGTGTTGTACGGACGATCCACGTCATACGTCTTGCCGGCAATGGTTTCGCTGGAAATGCGTTGCTGGATATAGCCGTCGAACTTGTGGTGGAACACGGTGGCCGTCACGGAACCGGCCGGCGCGAAATACCATTCCAGTGCGGCGTCGACGTTGTCGCCCACGACCGGTTTCAAATCCGGATTGCCACCCGCGCCCGTCGCCTTCACCGTTTCCGTCGAATTGACGAGGGCCACGCCGGGATTGAGCTGGGCGAAGCCCGGGCGGCTGATGGTGCGGCCCGCCGCGAAGCGGCCGACCAGGTCGGCGCGCAGCTTGATTTTCAGGGCCACGCTCGGCAGCACATCGGTGCTGGACGTGTCGCTGATGACGGGCGTATAGACGCCATCCTGCGAACTGTTGCCTTGCAGGCTTTGTTCCGTGCGCACCACGCGCACGCCCACGGTGCCGTCGACGGGATAGTCAGCCAGCTTGAAGGCGACCTTCGCCTTGGTGTAGATGGAATACGTCTTTTCCGTATCCTTGAAGAACGAGCCGGGGTCCATGGCGCGCGCCGCGCTGCTGCCCGTGACGGCTTGGCGCACGGCGCCCGTGTTATTGAGCAGGAAGCTGGCGCATGGCGTGTACCACTGCTTCAGGCCATAGTCGGGGCCGCCGCTGGACATCGGTTCCGACAGGCAATTGAGGCCGGGAATCGACGTCACGCTCTGGCGGCTGAACGGAAACGCGGCGCCGGACACGTCCGGTGCTTCCGCATTGCCCTCGAAACTCTTGATCGATTCGGCTTCGCGCTTGACGCCGCGCACGCCGACGCTGATTTCCTTGAAGATGCCGCCCGCGCCAGGCGTGTAGGCCAGGTCGGCGCGCACATCGTTCGAGCTGCCCTGGTCCCGGCCGTAGCGGTCGAAAAAGCCCTTCAGATAGTAATTCGACGGGTCTTGCAAATCGATGCCCGTGTAATCGACGTGCAGGGTGCCGTTCTGGTTGGTATTGATGGTGGCGTTCGGCACTTGCGTGATGGCGTCGAGGATGGGGTTGCGCCAGGTATAGCTGCTCTTGGTGCTGGCCACTTCCGACGTGAAACGCCATTCCGGATTGATTTCCCACAAGCCGCCCACGGCAAATTGATGCGTCTTCGTCTCGTTCTTGTTCGCCTGCGTCGACATGATGGTGTTGACGTTGGTCGAGGTGAGGGTTTGCAGCTGGTCGGTGCCGGGAATTTTTGTGGCCGACACGGGCGTGCCCCACCATGGCAGGCCGACGAAATAATCAGACTCGGCATCGAGCAGGAAGCGCGTGGCCATGCCTTCCGCATACAGTTCGACGTCGGCATTCGGACGCCATTGCAGCACGGCATTGGCGGTGGTGCGGCGGCGGTCGCCCTTGATCGGCAGCAAGCCCACCTGGTCCGGCCCCGTCAAACCGGGCAACAGGAAACTCTTGTCCACGGGCGCCGTATTGAATGCGCGTTCTTCATGGTAGCGGTGCTGCTGCTGCGACAGGCCCAGCAGCGCGCCCACTTCGCCGATGCCCGTCTTCCAGCGGTTCGCCAGCATGCCGCTGATGTTCGGGTCCGTGGCTTTCGATTTGTCGCTGTAGACGGCGCGCGCGTTCACGCTGGCCGTGAACTCCTTGAAATCGAACGGGCGGTTGGTGCGCACGTCGATGATACCGGCCACGCCGCCTTCGACCTGATCCGCGCCCTGCGACTTGTACACGTCCACGCGCTGCAGCATGGTGGCGGGAATGTCGGCCAGGTTGACGTAGCGGCCCGTGGTGGTGAACAGCTCGCGGCCGTTGAGCAGGGTCGTGACATCGCGCAAGCCGCGTATCATGACGGCGCTCGCTTCGCCCGAATCGCGGCGGATCTGGATGCCGGAAATGCGCGCCAGGGTTTCGGCCACGTTGTTATCGGGAAATTTGCCGATGTCGTCGGCGACGATGGAATCGATGACCTGGTCCGAACGCATCTTGATCTGCTGCGAATTTTGCGCGGAGCGGCGCACGCCGCTGACGGTCACGACCGACACTTCCGCGGCAGGCTCGGCACCGGTATCGGCCGCCACCGCATCCTGCGCCCAGACCGAAGCCGTGCTCAGCAAGCCGATACCGGCCAGTGCCGCAACGGCTGCCTTCAAGGTGAATGGACGAGGAAAAGTAGCCGCAAGCGGACCGGTGGCGTGGCGCATCATGAATCTCCAGATATTGTTTTGATATTTTTTATGCTGCTTGCATGTCGTTCGCATGCTCGGCGTTTATCTTAGGGGCTGGGCGATAATCTCTCCAATCAATTTTTACACTGTTTTGATATCAATTTTGATATCGGCAACGGGAGCACGTTGGAGCGTGTAAACCGACAACGGCAAGGGCGTCGCGGGCATTTTGATCTACTTCACGCACAAAAAACAGGCAGCGCTGGCGTGCAGCATGAAATCGGGAACAGGACTAAGCTGGGAGCTTGGCACTGGCTTTCCATTCCCCCTTGCACAGGAGTCCGCATGAACGTTTTAATGGTATTGACCTCGCACGACCAGCTGGGCGACACGGGCCACAAGACCGGCTTCTGGCTGGAAGAATTCGCCGCCCCGTACTACGTGCTGAAAGACGCGGGCGCGCTCCTCACCCTCGCTTCGCCGAAAGGCGGCCAGCCGCCGCTGGACCCGAAAAGCGACGCCCCCGAATCGCAGACGGCCGCCACGGCCCGCTTCAAGGCCGACCAGGCCGCCCAGGCCGCGCTCGCTTCCACGGTCCTGCTGTCCAGCGTGAAAGCGGCCGGCTACGACGCCGTGTTCTATCCGGGCGGCCACGGCCCCCTGTGGGACCTGGCCGAAGACCGGGACTCCATCGCCCTCATCGCAGCGCTGCAGGCAGCCGGCAAGCCCGTGGCCGCCGTCTGCCACGCCCCCGGCGTCTTGCGCCATGTCAAAGGCAGCGACGGTCAGCCCTTGGTGAAAGGCAAGAAGGTGACGGGATTTACGAATACGGAAGAAGAGGCCGTCGGCTTGACGAAAGTCGTGCCCTTCCTCGTGGAAGACATGCTCAAGGAAAACGGCGGCATCTACTCGAAAGGCGCCGACTGGGCCCCGTATGTGCTGACGGACGGCATCCTGATCACGGGACAGAATCCGGCCTCGTCGGAGGCGGCGGCGCAGGCGTTGCTGGGGTTGCTGAAGTAACGCGCAACGTTATAGCGAAGCCATGACGGAGCGCAGCAACTTGCTCAACTGGGGCAAGCCTTGCGCTTCGTAATTGGCAATCAATTCGGCTGCGGATCTGGGTGGTTTGCGCAATCGTGCCCGATTTTCCTTGATGACAGCAAGCATGCGCATGGGGGCCAATTCATACTGGGCCACCAGAAAATCATCCGGGTGCACCACTTCAATATTGTGCCCGCGCATGAGCGCATCCGGGAAATCCTTGAGATTGAAGGTGACGATGGCATCGGCATGCCCCACGATAGCAGCCGCCAGGACATGCCGGTCGTTCGGATCGGGCAAGATCAAGGCATCAATCAGGTATTCGTAAGAGTCGATCACGCCGTCTTCGACCGCTTGCGCCATCAGCGCACTTGTCCGTGTCAAGGCGGCAGGATCGAGATCTGGCCGATTGAGCAGCAAGTTGCGTCGCCACTCCGCCTGTATCTGCGCTGTCCAGCGCGCACTGAAGATACCGTCCGCAGCCAAACTCAGCAGGAGATCGCGCAAGGGCGCCGGATACAAGACACAGGCATCCAGGACGGCAGTGTAGCGGAAGTATCCGGCCATCAATACCCCAGTTCAAGCTCCTGTGCCTGATCTGCCAAGGCCTGCAAGGCCTGTTCCGAGCGGCGTTTGCGCTCATCCTTGTATTGCACCACATCCTCAAAGCGCAGCCGGCGGTGCGTACCCACCTTATGATGGGGAATTTTCCCTGCTTCAAGCAAGCGCACCAGATACGGCCGCGACATATTCAAATACATCGCCGCTTCCTGGGTCGTCACGTCAAGTTCCTTGGGCATGACCGTCACAGCCTTCCCTTGCGCCAAGGTGCCCAGCACATCGGCAAACAGGCGCAATACATTCGGCGGCAAGCGCAGCAACGGCGCGTCACCGAGGTCCTGCGCCCCCTCCTCCACGATGGCAATCTGCACGGCGCGCGAATGATCAAGCGCACTGACCAGACAGCGCTGCGCCGCCTTCGCCAGTGCCAGGTCTTCCTTGTTCTCCAGGCGCTCAATCACATTCGACATGGCATCCTCCCCGCTTTCCATTGAAGCTTACGATCCAAACGCAATAAACGCAACCAAAGAAGTATAACAATTTGCGCCGGAACAAGCACGGCACGGCGCCAAAGCGAACAGGCACAGGCCAGCCCATCAACTACATAACGAGGGGGAGAATCGACGCGAGAACTGCGGGGACATCTTGGTGCGGCTGGCGGGGATCGAACCCACGACCCTTGGCTTCGGAGGCCAATACTCTATCCACTGAGCTACAGCCGCGTAGGGGGAATTTCTGAAGTGATGCGAAGGATACCGTTTTTCTTTACCTACGTCTACGGAAACTGTCGTATCGCTGGCAATTGCATGTCACTGCTCAATTTTTGTGCCTATAATTGTGGGTTTCATAAAGGTTTACATCCAGGCATGTAAAAATGCTACCTTACACGGCCATCAGTTTCAAATCTGGACTAAGGACATCATGAGCGACGCACATAACGAACAACAATCAGCGATCAAAACGCCTAAACAATTGCTTGCCGCCGTAGCTGGCTTCTTCCTCATCACCGTTATCGGCATCATCTTGCTGGTGCAGTTCGTCACGGCGCAAAAACTGACGGGCGCCGGTACGGACAGCCAGTCGCCGGAAGCCATTGCCGAGCGCCTGAGCCCCGTGGCCAATGCCGGCTTTACCTTCAAGGATGCCAGCGGTCCGAAGGTGCTGCAAAGCGGCGAAGCCGTCTATACGGCCACCTGCGTGGCCTGCCATGGCGCCGGCGTGGCTGGCGCACCCAAATTTGGCGATGCGGGCAGCTGGTCGGCCCGCCTGGCCCAGGGCTACGATACGGTCCTGAAACACGCGATCGAAGGCTTGCGGGCGATGCCGGCCAAGGGCGGCAATCCCGACCTCGACGATGTGGAAGTGGCGCGCGCCGTGGTCTACATCGCCAACGCTTCGGGCGGCAAGTTCAAGGAACCGGAAGTGCCGGCGCCGGCCGCAGCCGCTGACGGCGCCGCCGCTCCAGCCGCAGAGCCTGCCAAGTAAGCGGCTACGCTGCACAAGGAACCGCCCTCTGGGCGGTTTTTTTTCGCCCGCAGTTTGTGCCGGATCATACGACGTAAAAAAGCCGCCCCGCTTGCGCGGGGCGGCTGGCAACTTCTGCCGGGAACTAAGTAACCCCCAATAAATTATTGTGATTTCTGACTTCTATAACCGGCGCTCTGCGGCGTTGCTCGCTGCTAGCAGTGCTCGCACTGCGTCGCAGTGAGCGCCTTGCATAGCATCCGGTTCTATTCGTCATAAATTCACGCTAATTTCCCGAGGATTACTTAGCGTCTTACCACATGATGACGCGGTCTTTCGGTGGCAGATACATCTTGTCGCCCGGTTTCACGTCAAACGCCTGGTAGAAGCCTGGCTGGTTGCGCATGGTGCCGTTGGCGCGGAACTGGCCTGGCGAATGCGGGTCCGTTTTCAGCAAGACCAGTTGCTGGGCTTCGCGCATCTTCATGCGCCATACCTGGGCAAAGCCCGCGTAGAAGCGCTGCTCGCCCGTGAAACCGTCGATGACAGGCGCTTTCTTGCCGTTCAGCGACAATTTGTACGCTTTGTAGGCAATCGCCACGCCGGAATTGTCGGCGATGTTTTCGCCCAGGGTCAGTTCGCCATTGACGAAGTGGCCAGGAACGGGGCTGAAGCTGTTGTACTGCGCCACCAGCTGCTTGGTTTTCTTGGCGAAGTTTTTATGGTCGGCCTTGGTCCACCAGTCGCGCAGGTTGCCGTCGCCGTCGTACTGGGCGCCCTGGTCGTCGAAGCCGTGGCTGATTTCATGGCCGATCACGCCGCCGATGGCGCCATAGTTGACGGCGTCGTCCGCGTTGGCGTCGAAGAACGGCGCTTGCAGGATGGCAGCCGGGAAGACGATTTCGTTCAGTTCAGGGTTGTAATAGGCGTTCACGGTCTGCGGCGTCATGCCCCACTCGTCGCGGTCGATAGGCTGGCCCAGCTTGTTCAATTCGCGGTTGTAATTGAGCAGGTGCGAACGCTGGATGTTGCCGATCAAATCGTCCTGCGCCACCGCCAGGCCCGAGTAATCGCGCCATTTGTTCGGATAGCCGATCTTGGTGGTGAACTTGGCCAGCTTGATTTGCGCCTGTTTCTTGGTGACAGGACTCATCCAGTCCAGCTTGTCGATGCTTTGCTTGTAGGCCGTCATCAGGTTTTTCACCAGCGCTTCCATGCGCACCTTGCGCTCGGCCGGGAAATATTGCTCGACATACAGCTGGCCCACGGCTTCGCCCAGTGCGCCTTCGACGGCACCCACGCCGCGTTTCCAGCGTGGACGCATTTCCGTCACGCCCGTCAGGGTGGTGCCATAAAACGCGAAGTTTTCATCGACATACGCTTTCGGCAGGTAGCCGGCGTTGGCGTGCAGCAAGTGCCATTGGAAATACGCTTTCCACGTTTCCAGCGGCGTCTTGTTGGCGATCTCGGCAAAGCCTTTCAGGTAGCTGGGCTGGCTGACGATCACATAATTGACCTTGCCGGCAATGCCCGTATCCTTCAGGTAGCGGGCCCAGTCATAGCCTGGCGCCACGGCGGCCAGTTTGGCCAGTTCCACCTTGTTGTAGGTCTTGACGGGGTCGCGGTTCTGCACATTGCTCCATTGCGCCTTGGCCAGCTCCGTTTCCAGCGCGAGGATGGCTTTGGCATTCGCGGCAGCGTTCGCGTCGCCGGCCAAACTGAGCATTTTTTCCACGTGGGCCAGGTATTTGGCGCGCGTGTCGGCCTTGCCGGCTTCCAGGTAGTAATCGCGGTCAGGCAAGCCCAGGCCGCTTTGCACGATGTCGGCCACGTATTTGGTGGAGTCCTTGGCGTCCTGGTGGATGCCGAAGTCGTAAGGCGAGGTCACGCCCAGCTTGCTGAAATGGGCGATCACGGCCGGCAACTCGGCCTTGTCCTGCAACGCGGCGATCTTCGCCAGCTCCGCGTTCAACGGCGTCAGGCCCAGGCTTTCCAGCTTGGCTTCATCCATGAAGCTGTTATAAAAATCACCGATCTTCTGGGCATTCGAACCGGCCGCGCGGGCCTTGTCGGCGGCCGCGCCTTCGACGATGCCGCGCAGCTGCGTTTGCGTATCGTCGGCCAGCTTGGCAAAGCTGCCCCAGCTCGACTTGTCGGCAGGAATGACGGTTTCCGCCAGCCATTTGCCATTCAGGTGCTGGAACAGGTCATCCTGCGCGCGCACGGCAGGGTCGACGTATTCGATGGCGATGCCGGACGTCAGCGCGGCGGCCGTGGCGGTGGCGGGAGCGGCTTTCTTGGCAGTATCGGCGGCGCCAGCCATGCCGGACACGCCAGCCAGCAGACTCAGGGTCAATGCACTTAACAAATAACGATTCACGGTTGTCCTCAATATTGTATTGTGTGGAAACATAAGGGTCAGAAGGCCCAGGGCTTCTGGCCCGGTTTTTGACTGTAGCATACCGGCCGAAACGACAGAAAGAACTTTGGCAGGAATGCAAAAAAGACCACGCAAGGTGGCCTTTTTTGTTGCTACAGGATTACGTTTTCATCAAGACAGGGCTTACCAGATGATGACGCGGTTTTCCGGCGCAACATACATCTTGTCGCCCGGTTTCACGCCAAACGCTTCGTAGAAGCCCGGCTGGTTGACCATGGTGCCATTGGCGCGGTACTGGCCCGGCGAATGGGGATCGGTCTTGATCTGCACGATCTGCTGCGCTTCGCGCATCTTGCTGCGCCATACCTGGCCAAAGCCCATGTAGAAGCGCTGGTCGCCCGTCAGGCCATCGAGCACGGGTGCCGGCTTGCCGCCCAGCGAGATCTTGTACGCTTTATACGCAATCGCCACGCCCGAATTGTCGGCAATGTTTTCGCCCAGGGTCAGCGCGCCGTTGACGTGGTAGCCAGGCAAGGGGCTGTAGCCGTCATATTGCTTGGTCAGCGCGTCGGCCTTGGCGGCAAAATTCTTGCGGTCGGCCGGCGTCCACCAGTCGCGCAGGTTGCCGTCGCCATCGGACTGGCTGCCCTTGTCGTCGAAGCCGTGGCTGATTTCATGGCCGATGACGGCGCCGATGGCGCCATAGTTGACGGCGTCGTCCGCGTTGGCATCGAAGAACGGCGGCTGCAGGATGGAGGCCGGGAAGACGATTTCATTCATCGTCGAGCTGTAATAGGCGTTCACCGTTTGCGGCGTCATGCCCCACTCTTCGCGGTCGATCGGCTTGCCCAGCTTGGCCACCTGGCGGGCGGAGCCGAAGTTGGCGGCACGCATCATGTTGCCCACCAGGTCGCCCTGCACGATTTGCAGCTTCGAATAATCGCGCCATTTGTTCGGATACGCGATCTTCGGCGTGAACTTGGCCAGCTTGGCTTGCGCTTCCTTCTTGGTTTCCGGGCTCATCCAGTCCAGGGTGTCGATGCTGTCCTTGTAGGCGGCCAGCACGTTTTTCACCAGTTCCTGCATGTGCGCCTTGCGCTCTGCCGGGAAATACTGCGCCACGTACAGCTTGCCGACGGCTTCACCCAGCACGCCCTCGACGGCACCCACGCCACGCTTCCAGCGCGGCTGGTTTTCCGTCACGCCGCTCAGTACCGTGCCGTAGAAGGCAAAGCTTTCGTCGACGAAGTTTTTCGACAGGTAGCTGGCATAGCTGCGCAGCAACTGCCATTCGAAGTACGCTTTCAGGGTGTCCAGGTCCGTGGCGGCCAGCACCTTGTTGTAGCCGGCCAGGTAGCTGGGCTGGTTGACGATGACGTAATCGACCTTGTTGGCGATACCCTGGGCGGCCAGGCCTGCCTTCAGGTCGTAGCCGGGGGTCAGGTCATTCAGTTGATTGATGTCGGTCTTGTTGTAGCGCTTGACAGGGTCGCGGTTCTCGACCTTGGTCCATTGCACTTCAGCCAGGGCCGTTTCCAGCGCCACGACAGCCTTGGCGCGGGCGGCGGCGTTCTTGTCGTCGGCCATGGCCAGCATTTTTTCCACGTGCGCCTGGTATTTTTCTTTCACGCCGGCCTGCTTGGCTTCCAGGTAGTAGTCGCGGTCGGGCATGCCCAGGCCGCTTTGGCTCACGTACGCCGCATATTTCGTCGAGGCACGGGCATCCTGGCCCACGTAGACGGCGTACGGCGTGGCCACGCCCGTCTGGCTCAGGTGGGCGATCAGGGCGGGCACGCCCTTCTTGTCGCGCAGCGAGCGGATGCGGTTCAGTTCGCCGGCCAGCGGCTTCGTGCCCAGCGCATCGAGCTTGGCTTCATCCATGTA
The DNA here is from genome assembly GCF_009208755.1 of Janthinobacterium sp. FT14W. Classification (NCBI taxonomy): domain Bacteria; kingdom Pseudomonadati; phylum Pseudomonadota; class Betaproteobacteria; order Burkholderiales; family Oxalobacteraceae; genus Janthinobacterium; species Janthinobacterium sp. FT14W. The sequence continues at coordinate 38,258 of NZ_WFLL01000022.1, forward strand.
GCTGGCGTACAGGTCGCCGATCTTCTGCGCTTCGGAACCGGCCTTCCTGTTTTTATCCTGTTGCGTGGCTTCGATGATGCCGCGCAACTGTGGCGTGGTGTCATCGCGCAGCTTGGCGAACGAACCCCAGCTCGACTTGTCGGCAGGAATCTCGGCCGTGGCCAGCCACTTGCCGTTCAAATGGGTGAAGAAATCGTCCTGCACGCGCACGGCGGGGTCGATGTACTGCACGTCGATGCCGGAAACGACGCCGGCGGCGGCAGGCGCGGCGCTTGGCGCCACGGTGGGGGCTGCCACGGCGGATGCGGCGGATGCCGGTTCGGCGGCATGGGCAAACGCAGCCAACAGGGTCAGGGTCAGACTGCTCAAGAGATAGCGATTCACGGATTGTCCTTATGGGGCATGTCAAAAAGACCGGGCAGATAGCTTCGGGCGGATAGCCCGCCGCGCCAGGCGCTGCAGGAATGTAGCACGCGACCATGCCTGTTGACCATCCTTGCCCCCGGACTGCCCCGGAATTGCCCCTCAATTATCCCCGTCAATTGCCGGGGAGCGTCATGCCCGCGCCGCCGCTGCCCATGCCGACGCCCGCGCCGCCCATGCCCCCCTTGCCGCCCTTGCGCCCGCCATGCTCGCCACCTGGCGCGCCGCGCGACTCGCTGCGGGGCACGGCGGCGTCCATCACGCGCGCCATCTGGCCGGCGATGAACTGGGCCACCATCTGGCGCTGGTGCTCATCCAGGGCATCGTTGACGCTCAGCCACCACTCGCGCAGCTGCTTTTCTTCGGCCAGGCTCACGGTGCTTTCATTGTCCATGCCGGCGAGCAGGTCGCGCAGCTCCAGCCGGGGCGCCTGCAAGCCCTGCGTCACCGCCGCCTGCAGGCGTTCGCGGCGCGCCTTGCGTTCTCGCAAGAGTTGACGCGATTTTCCTTCCACCTGCTGCCACAAGGTGGTTTGATTCGCATTGAGTTTCAATTCCGTCCTGAAATCGGGCGCCATCGGCAGCAAGTCTTCCAGGCGCATGTCGGCAAGCGGCACGGCCGTGGCGGTCAAGGCGGTGGTGCCCAGCAGCAAGGCCAGGCCCAGACGGCGCACGGCGGGGAGTAAGTTCAACGAGGTCATGGGGGCTCCGGATAAAAAAAAGCCTGCGTCCGCAGACGCAGGCAAAACCACTTCGGGTCGAGAATGCGCATCCACTATAGGGCCGCCGCACACGCTTTTTTTCGACTCTTACAAATGCTTACTCCCCTCAAGAGCAACTATACATCGCATACAAAGCCGCAACATATGGCAAGCTGGCCGCCCCGTTTTCGCGCGTAGACTGGGCCCAGGTACGCTTTTTCCACGGCCGGCCCACACCGGCAGAGATTCAGGTCTATACTTTCAGAAAAGCGCCGCTCCACGGGGACTGGCGCTTGTGCAAGACACGCTAGCTGCAAAGGTGCAATGATGGGCAAACTCAAAAATACCGGCTTGATCGGCCTGGGCGTGGTGGCCGGCGTCGCCGTGTCGCTGCAATTTTCCGCCATGGCGCAAAAATCCGTCGAGCCGCCCCTGCCGCTGGAAGAACTGCGCCAGCTGGCCGATGTGTTTGGCCTGATCAAGTCCGATTACGTCGAACCGGTGGAAGACAAGAAACTGCTGGAAGAAGCCATTTCCGGCATGGTCGCCTCGCTCGACCCCCATTCCGCCTACCTGGACAAGAAAGCCTACGCCGAGCTGCGCGAAGGCTCGGAAGGCAAGTTTGTCGGCCTGGGCATCGAAATCGGCCTGAGCGAAGACGGCTACATCAAGATCGTCTCGCCCATCGAGGATTCGCCCGCCTACCGCGCCGGCATCAAGGCCGGCGATCTGATCACCCGCCTGGACGGCCAACCCGTGAAAGGCGTCAGCCTGGACGACAGCGTCAAGCGCATGCGCGGCGAACCGGGCACCAAGGTGTCGCTGACCATTGCCCGCAAGGATGAACCGCAGCCGCTGGCCTTCACCATCACGCGCGAGGAAATCCACCAGAAAAGCGTGAAGGCGAAGATGGTCGAGCCGGGCTACGCCTGGCTGCGCGTGTCGCAATTCCAGGAACCGACCGTCGACGACATGGCCGCGCAGATCACGGCCCTGTACCAGCAAGACCCGAACATCAAGGGCATGGTGCTGGACCTGCGCAACGATCCGGGCGGCGTGCTGCAGGGCGCCATCGGCGTCTCGGCCGCCTTCCTGCCGAAGGATTCGGCCATCGTCTCGACCAACGGCCAGCTGCCGGACTCGAAACAGGTGTTCTACGGCCGCGCCGAGTACTATACGTTCCGCTCGGAAGGCGACGCGCTGGCGAAATTGCCGGCCGCTATCAAGAAAGTGCCGCTGGTGGTGCTCGTCAACACGGGTTCGGCCTCGGCCTCGGAAATCGTCGCCGGCGCCCTGCAGGATTACAAGCGCGCCACCATCATCGGCACGCAAACCTTCGGCAAGGGTTCCGTGCAAACCATCCGCCAGCTGACGGCCGACACGGCCGTCAAGCTGACGACGGCCCGCTACTACACGCCGAATGGCCGCTCGATCCAGGCCAAGGGCATCGTGCCGGACCTGCTGGTCGATGAAAATGCGGACGGCGACGGCTTGAACGGCTTGCGCATCCGCGAAGCGGACCTCTCCAAGCACCTGAGCAACGACCGCGACAAGGAAAGCGCCAAGGCCGCCCCCGTCAACGACGAGATGGAAGAACAATTGCGCATCATTGCGCTGGAAAAGACCCGCAAGCCGCTGGAATTCGGCAGCCAGGACGATTTCCAGCTGCACCAGGCGCTGAACCACCTGAAGGGTCTGCCCGTGCAGCTGGCCAAGGCCGAACCGGTGGTCGTGCAGGCCGACGTCAAGAAAGAACAGAAGAAGTAAGCAGCAGCGCCAGCAGAATCGCGGGGGGCGTAATGCCCCCCGGCAACCGTCCACGCGACAAAAATCAATCTTCCGCCACACTTCCCCCTCCCCGCAACACGAAACTCTCTACAGTCGAGCCTGTTTGTGTAAAATTTGCTTCACTTATCGGCGCCGCGCCGATTGCCAAATTTGAAAGTTTAATCATGAAACAAGTCGTCATCAGCGGTACCGGACTGTACACGCCGCCATTTTCGATCTCCAACGAAGAGCTGGTCGCCTGCTTCAATGCCTACGCGGAAAAGTTCAATGCCGACAATGCCGACGCGATCGCCGCGGGCACCGTCACGGCGCTGGACCTGTCGAGCGTGGCCTTCATCGAAAAGGCCTCCGGCATCAAGTCGCGCTTCGTGATGGAAAAGGAAGGCATCCTCGACCCGGCGCGCATGGTCTCGCGCATCGCGGAACGGGGCGATGACGAACTGTCCTTGCAGGCGGAAATGGCCGTCGCTGCCGCGCATGACGCGCTGGCGCGCGCGGGCCGCACGCCGGCCGACATCGACATGGTGCTCGTAGCTTGCAGCAATATGCAGCGCGCCTACCCGGCCATGGCCGTGGAAGTGCAGGATGCGCTGGGCATCGACGGGTATGGCTTTGACATGAACGTGGCGTGTTCGTCCGCCACCTTCGGCATCCAGCAAGCCGTGGCCGCCGTGCAAAGCGGCCAGGCGCGCGCCGTGCTGGTCCTCAATCCCGAAATCACCAGCGGCCACCTGAACTGGCGCGACCGCGACAGCCATTTCATCTTTGGCGACGCCTGCACGGCCATCATCGTCGAAGCGAAAGACACGGCCGTCTCGCAGCACCAGTTCGAGATCATCGGCACGGAACTGAAAACGCGCTTCTCGAATGCCATCCGCAACAATTTCGGCTTCCTCAACCGTTTCGACGAGTCCGGCGTGGGCAAGGCCGACAAACTGTTCCGCCAACAAGGCCGCAAGGTCTTCAAGGAAGTGTGCCCGATGGCGGCCGAGATGATCAAGGCGACGCTGGCCAAGGCCGGCGTGGAAGTGGCGCAAGTGAGCCGCTACTGGCTGCACCAGGCCAACCTGAACATGAATCTGCTGATCGCGCGCCTGATCCTGGGCCGCGACGCGGAAGCGAACGAAGCGCCCGTGATCCTCGACACCTACGCCAACACCTCGTCGGCCGGTTCCATCATCGCCTTCCATAAGTATCAGGATGACATGGCGGCAGGCGCCATGGGCGTCATCTGCTCGTTCGGCGCCGGCTATTCCATCGGCTGCGTGGTCGTGCGCAAGCTGTGAGCCGGACGGGAACATCCTGCGGTAGAATCGCCTGATTCCTTGAATTAGGCGCAGTTCCAGGTGGTTAGGCATGCGTTCGCAGCCACCTGAACGAAGATATAGCACAGGTTTTTTGCAATAAAGCCGCAGGAAATTTTCCGGCAAGGGCTTTGATGCGTTTATACTTAGCCGCTGAGCAACATCTTTTCTCTCGCCATAAGGAACCCCACACGCATGCCCCATGACATCAGCCTGATCACCACCATTGCCGCCGCCCTCGGGTTCGGCCTCATCTTCGGCTTCATCGCCGCGCGCCTGAAACTGCCGGCATTGGTCGGCTATCTGGCCGCCGGCATCATCATCGGACCGGCCACGCCCGGTTTTGTGGCAGATGCGGAAATAGCCGGGCAATTGGCGGAAATCGGGGTGATGCTGATGATGTTCGGTGTCGGCCTGCACTTTTCCATCGAAGATCTATGGGACGTGCGCAAGATTGCGCTGCCCGGCGCCATCCTGCAGATCGCCGTCGCCACGGCGATGGGCATGGGCCTGGCCCACTGGTGGGGCTGGACCCTCGGTGGCGGACTGATCTTTGGCCTGGCCCTGTCCGTCGCCAGTACCGTGGTGCTGCTGCGCGCGCTGGAAGAACGGGGCATCCTCGATTCCCTGAATGGCCGCATCGCCGTCGGCTGGCTGGTGGTGGAAGACCTCGTCACCGTGCTGGTCCTGGTGCTGCTGCCCGCGTTTGCCGGCGCGCTGGGCGGCAAGGTCGCCCCTGGCGCCGAAGCCGTCAGCCTGTGGCAAACCCTGGCCGTGACCCTGGGGCAAGTGGCCGGTTTCATCGTCTTCATGCTGGTCGTGGGCCGCAAGCTGTTCCCGTGGATCCTGTGGCAAGTGGCGCGCACCGGTTCGCGCGAACTGTTTACCCTGTGCGTGATCGCCGCCGCCGTCGGCATCGCCTACGCTTCCACCAAGCTGTTCGGCGTGTCGTTTGCCCTGGGCGCCTTCTTTGCCGGCATGGTGCTGCGCGAATCCGAACTCAGCCACCGCGCCGCGGAAGAGTCGCTGCCCCTGCGCGACGCGTTTGCCGTGCTGTTCTTTGTTTCCGTCGGCATGCTGTTCGAGCCGAACATCCTCATCGACAAGCCCCTGCAAGTGCTGGCCGTGTGCGCCATCATTATCTTCGGCAAGTCGATCGCCGCCTTCCTGCTGGTGATGGCCCTACGCTATCCGCCGAAAACGGCCATCATCGTCTCGGCCAGCCTGGCGCAGATCGGCGAATTCTCGTTCATTCTGGCCGCCCTGGGCCTGTCGCTGGGCCTGATGCCGCAGGAAGGGCAAAGCCTGATCCTGGCCGGCGCCATCCTGTCCATCGCCCTCAACCCCGTCGTGTTCAGCATGGCCAAGCCGCTGCTGCGCGTGATGAGCAACAGCGATTTTGCCCGCAAGTTCGAACGCACGACCGACCCGCTGGCCGAGCTGCCGATGACGGTGCCGCAGGAAAAGCTGTCGGGCCAGATCGTGCTGGTCGGCTACGGCCGGGTGGGCCGTCGCATCGCCGCCGCCCTGATGGAACGGGGCATCCACTTCGTCGTGGCCGAGGAAAACCGCGAAATCGTCGACCAGCTGCGCAAGCAGGGCATTCCGGCCGTGGCCGGCAATGCGGGCGAACCGGCCGTGCTGATCCAGGCGCACATCACGCACGCCACCATGCTCGTCATCGCCACGCCGGACACCTTCCACGTGCGCGCCATGATCGAGACGGCGCGCGCGCTCAACCCCGCCATCATGACGGTGGTGCGCACGCACAGCGAGGAAGAGGCGGAATTGCTGCGCGCGGAAAACGCGGGCAAGGTGTTTATCGGCGAGCACGAACTGGCGAATGGCATGGCCGAGCACGTACTGCAGAGCTTTGATGCGGCGAAGAAGGGGCATGGCCATTAAGGTTCCTTGATGCCGAACCGCTAGCCCATGCAAATGCCGGGGTCGGTCCCTGCGGGATCGGGATGTGCCCCACTGGGGCGCATCCCCCCGTCGGGTCTGACCCCAGCCCTCAATTTACAAACTGGCGGCCAGCTCCGCCCCTTCCCGTATCGCCCGCTTGGCATCGAGTTCCGCCGCCAGCGCGGCGCCGCCGATCTTGTGGAAACGGGGGCCGCCCGCCTGCAGGGGCTTGCCATCCTTGTCCACGGGCGGCATGAGTTCCGTCAAACTGTCCTGGCCCGCGCAGATGACCACGTTGTCCACGGCCAGCAGGCGCTGCTCGCCGCCCACCGTGATGTGCAAGCCCTGCCCGTCGATCTTGTCGTAGGTCACGCCGGCCAGCATGGCCACGCCATTTCTCGCCAGCGCCGCCCGGTGCACCCAGCCCGACGTCTTGCCCAGGCCCGCGCCCACCTTCGACGTCTTGCGCTGCAACAGGAAAATCTGCCGCACGGGATCCGGCGCCACGGGCGGCACCAGGCCGCCGCCGGTGGCCGCATCCAGGTCCACGCCCCACTCGCCCGCCCACGTGGCCACGGGTTGCGGCAGCGGGTGCGCCGGGTCGTGCAGCAAATACTCGCCCACGTCGAAGCCGATGCCGCCCGCGCCGATGATGGCCACGCGCGCGCCCACGGGCTTCTTCTCCTGCAGCACGTCCAGATACGACAGCACCTTCGGGTGGTCGATGCCGGGAATGGCCGGCAGGCGCACCTTGATGCCCGTGGCGACGATCACGTCGTCGTAGCCGCCGGCCAGCAATTGCTCGCGCGTGACGCGCTGGCCCAGGCGCAGCTTGATATTCGACAAGGCGATGCGGCGGGCAAAATAGCGGATGGTTTCCGTGAATTCTTCCTTGCCCGGTATCTGCATGGCCACCTTGAACTGGCCGCCCACGCTGTCGCTGCTGTCGAACAGGGTCACCTCGTGCCCGCATTCGGCGGCCACGGTGGCGGCGGACAGGCCGGCGGGGCCGGCGCCGACGACGGCCACCCGGCGCGGCACGGCCTTGGTCGCGTACACGAGTTCCGTTTCATGGCAGGCGCGCGGGTTGACCAGGCAGCTGGCGCGCTTGTTGGCGAACGTGTGGTCCAGGCACGCCTGGTTGCAGCCGATGCAGGTATTGATCTCGTCGGCGCGGCCCGCTGCCGCCTTGGCGACAAAGAACGGGTCGGCCAGGAACGGGCGCGCCATCGACACCAGGTCGCAGTCGCCCCGCTCCAGGATGGCATTGGCTTCGTGCGGCATGTTGATGCGGTTCGACGCCACCACGGGAATACTCACTTCGCGGCGCAGCCGGCCCGCCACGCTGGCAAAGGCGGCGCGCGGCACCGAGGTGACGATGGTGGGCACGCGCGCCTCATGCCAGCCGAAGCCCGTGTTGAGAATCGTCACGCCCGCCTGCTCCAGGGCCTTGGCCACCGCCACCACGTCGTCCCAGGTATTGCCGCCCTCGACCAGATCGAGCAGCGAATGGCGGTACATGATGATGAAGTCGGGGCCGACGGCGGCGCGGATGCGGCGCACGATCTCCACGGGCAGGCGCATGCGGTTCTCGATGCTGCCGCCCCAGCGGTCCTGGCGCAGGTTGGTGCGCGCGCACAGGAACTGGTTCAGCAGATAGCCTTCGCTGCCCATCACTTCGATGCCGTCGTAGCCGGCCTTGTGCGCCAGGCGCGCGCAGCGCACGTAGTCGCAGATCGTGCGCTCGATGCCCCGTTCGCTCAAGGGACGGGGGCGGAACGGGGAGATCGGCGATTTCTTGGCCGACGCCGAGACGACGAAGGGCTGATAGCCATAGCGGCCCGCATGCAGGATCTGCATGACGATCTTGCCGCCCTCCTCGTGCACGGCACGCGTCACCTTGCGGTGGTTCGGCACGTCGCCGAGGAAATTGAGGGTGCCGCCGAACGGCAGCAGCCAGCCCTGGCGGTTCGGCGAAATGCCGCCCGTGACGATCAGCCCCACGCCGCCCCGCGCCCGCTCGCGGTAAAACGCGGCCAGCTTGCCATAATGATAAAAACGGTCTTCCAGGCCCGTGTGCATGGACCCCATGATGACTCTGTTGCGCAAGGTGGTGAAGCCCAGGTCGAGCGGGGCCAGCAGGTGGGGATAGGCAGTCATGGTCGGTCCGATAGAAGATGGTATGCAGGCCGTACGGTAACAAGCATTGCGGGCCGCCGCAGCGTATTTCTCTAGACCGGGAGTTCTAAATCGCCCGCCGCACGGGCCGGCGATGCGTACAGCTTGTGCCGCGCGGTACTTTCCCGTAGGCTAGGTGGCATGACGCGACTCTTCCTCTGCCTGCTGATGCTGTGCGCCCTCCCCGCTACCGTGCTGGCGCAGGCGCAGGCACTGCGGCTGGACAAGCTCAAGGTCGACGTCAAGCGCATCGAGGTCGACGGGCAGCGCATGTATGAAGTCGATGCCAGCGGCAGCGTGCAGGCGCCGCCGGCCTCCGTCTGGAAGACCCTGACCACCTACGAGCGCATGAATGAATTCGTGCCGGACTTGAGCTCCTGCCGCGTGCTGTCGCGCAACGGCAATGAAGTCATCATCGAGCAGCAGGGCATGGCGCGCTTCCTGTTCATGAACCACCCCATCCACCTGGTGGTGCGGGCCACGGAAACGCCGTTCACGGCCATCGACATCGCCCTGATCTCCGGCGACATGCGGCACTACGAATCGCGCTGGAATCTGTATCCGATCCCCGAGACGGGCGGCACGCGCATCGTCTTTTCCAGCCGGCTGATGCCGGGCTTCTATGTGCCCGGCATGCTGGGCACGACCATGATACGCGGCGATATCGAGCGCATGATGGCCGCCGTGCTCACCCGCATCGACAGCCAGCACGCGGAAAAATCCGGCTGAACTACGCCAGGTAGGTATCGCGGTCGCGGATTTCCGCGAAGTTTTCCAGGCTGCCCAGCTTCACGGTGACGGGGTTCAGGCTGGCCTGCGGCTGCATCGAGCGCCAGGCGAACAGCCATTCCTGCTCCGGCGCTTCGGCGCGCGTCTTGGTGAAGGCGGCGCCCAGGGCGGCGCGCTGGCCATATTCGACCAGGCCATCGATGCCGGCCCAGCTGGGCAAGGTGCGCTGCACGGCGCGGTGCAGGCGTTCGCCGAATTCTTCCGTATTGTGGATGATCAGACAGGCGTCGGCCGGGGCGAACAGGTCGAACAGTTGCTTGTCCCATACTTGCGAAAAGCTCAGGGTCAGACAATTGCCCGCTGGTACCAGGCGGAACTGGCCCAGGCTCAGCGCCAGCTCGAGTTCGCTGCGCTGGCCGTAGCGGTGCAGGGTGGGGGGACGTTTGTAATCGTGCATGCTGGACTCGTTCTTCAATAGTAGGGTAAGCCGGCGCGCGCCGCCTAGCGGGGCGGGCGGATATGGCGCCGGATGCGCTGGGCCGTCGCGGCCAGGTAAATTTCGCGCAATAAATAAATAAAACAGCCGATCAGGCAAACCACGGCCAGCACAAAGAAGGCCGCGATGTATTTATCCAGGGTCAGGTTCAGGATGTCGCCCAAAAACAGCATGGCGATGATGACGCAGACAAAGAAGCCGCAGGCCGTGCTGAGCGAAATCGAATAATTGATCAGATGGGTGCGCCGATACAGGGTATCTAGCTCATCCATATAGAAATCGTTGTAGCCGATGTCGAGCCGGTCTTCCAGCACGCGCGTGCGGTCGATGATGCGGCCCAGGCGGTTCGTCAGCACCACCAGCATGGTGCCGATACCGGTCAACAGGAAAACCGGCGCAATCGCCAGCTGGATGATATGGCCGATGTCGCCGATCTGTATGTTCATGGATAAAAAGTCGTGGGTTCACACCGGCGCCCGACCTTGGCGCCAGCACAGGCCATAGTGTAGCAGGTGGCGCACGCCGGCTGGCCCCTTTGCCAACCGGCGTGTTGCAAGATCATGCGAAGCCGCGCCCCGGCACGAAGCGCTCGGTGGCACGCACCAGCGCCGAAGCGATGCCGTGCTCGAGCGCGCCATGGCCCGCGTCCGGGATCATGTCCAGCTGCGCGCCGGGCCAGGCTTGCTGCAGGCGATAGGCCGACAGCGGCGGGCAGATGGCGTCGTAACGTCCCTGCACGATGACGGCCGGCAAATGCGCGATGCGCGCCATGTTGCGTATCAGCTGGTCTTCCTCGAAAAAACCCAGGTTGGCCATGTAATGCGATTCGAGCCGGCCCACGCCCAGGTCCAGCGCATCGTTCGGCGCATCTTCCGGTTGCGGCATCAGGTAGACGCGGCGCCCCTCGAAGCGGCTCCAGGCGCGCGCGGCCGGCCAGTACACGGCGGGATCGCTGCTGAGGATGCGTTTCACGTAGGCCGCCAGCAAGTCGCCCCGCTCCTCTGCCGGGATGGGCGCGGCGAATTCCTCATACAGTTCCGGATAGAACCAGCGCACGCCATCGATGAACCAGTCGATTTCCGCCTGCGTGCACAGGAAAATGCCGCGCAGCACGAAGCCGAGACAGGCTTCGGGATGCGCCTGGCCATACGCGAGCGCCAGGGTCGAGCCCCAGGAACCGCCGAACACCAGCCATTGGGTGATGCCGAACTGGGCGCGCAAGCGTTCGATGTCCTCAATCAGCAGCTGCGTCGTGTTGTTGCGCCATTCGCCCAGCGGCGTGGACTTGCCCGCGCCGCGCTGGTCGAACAGGATCACGCGGTAGCGCTGCGGGTCGAAGAAGCGGCGGTGCTGCGGCGACAGGCCCGCGCCGGGGCCGCCATGCAGGAACAGCACGGGAATGCCGTCGGGATTGCCGCACTCTTCCCAGTAAATGGTGTGGATGTCATCGACCGCCAGCATGCCGTGCCGGTTCGGCGACAGGGCGGGAAACAGGGGAGTCAGGGAATCGGGCATGGCGGTCCTCTAGATACGGTCAGGGCGCCAGGCACTGCGTGCCTGGCAACTGTTCCAATTATAGTGCGCCCCCGCCGGCTCAGGCCAGCAGCAAGGGCAGGCGGTTCGACGACTTGATTTCGCGCATCGACAGGCTGGACTGGATTTCCGCCACGCCGGGCAGGCGGCGCAGCACGGTCGAGACAAATTCGCCATACGCTTCCAGGTCGCGCGCCACCACTTGCAGGAAGTAATCGGCTTCGCCCGCCACATTGTGGCACGACAAAATTTCTGGGATCGTCGCGATGGCTTGCTCGAACTGCGAAGGCTGCTCGCCGCCATGGTTGGCAAACACGACCCGCACGAACGCCACCAGGCCGATGCCCAGCTTCTTGCGATTGAGCAAAGCCTGGTAGCCGGTAATAAACCCCTCCTCTTCCAGGCGGCGCAAGCGGCGCCACACGGGGGTTTCGCTGAGCTTCAAGCGCTCGGCCAGACGCGCATTCGACAGCCTTCCTTCATCCTGCAACAGCCTGAGTATCTGCAAATCGGTGGCGTCGAGGCTAACTTCTGAAATTTTCATCTAATTTTTGTTTTTATGGGAGTGGAATCTACCCGAATACTAGGGCATGCAGGGCAGGAAAAGCAAGCACATTTCATCACGGCAGGAACATAATGGGGCCCGGCGAGCAGGCTGCACCGTGCGCATGCTCCCGCTTTTCTTGTCGACTGGCCCATGTCCGATTCTACCTTCCTGATGTACCTGCTGGCACTGGCTGGCGCCTTTTTATTACCTGGCCCCGACATGGCGCTGGTGCTGGCCACGGGCGCCGCGCGCGGCGTGGCCACGGCACTGGTGACGGCAGTGGGCATCGCCGGCGCGCGCGCCGTGCACGTGGCGCTGTCGGGCGCGGGCCTGGCGGCGCTGATGGTGACGCATCCGCAAGCCTTGCAGTGGGTCAAATGGGCGGGCGCCGCCTACCTGTTGTACCTGGCGCTGCGCCTGCTGCAGTCGGCCCTGTCGAAAAGCGCGGCGGCCGAAGCGCAGACGCCCGCCACGGCGCACAGCGCCCGCGCCAGCCTGGTGCGCGGCTTCCTGACGAATCTGCTCAATCCAAAGGCACTGCTGTTTTGCAGCATGTTTTTACCGCAGTTCGTCACCGGCAGCGACAGTGTCGGCATGCAATACCTGCGCCTGGGTGCCACCCTGGTGCTGGTGGGTCTGCTGTTCGACGCCGTGTACGCCATGCTGGCCGCGCGCCTGGCACGCCGCCTGCGGGGCAAACCTTCGCCTTACGGCAAGTTCGTGCTGCCCTCCGTCTTCGTGCTGCTGGCCGGACGGCTGGTGCTGGGCTGAACTGCCATACCGCCGGCAAAGAAAGCGGGATAATCGCTCAGCAAGCGGGCCTCCAGATCGTTGACCTTGCGAAATTGCCGCAGCGTGGGCGCCATGGCCCGGCCCGCATCCCAGCTGCGCCACGCATTTGGCGCATCGAACTGCGCCAGCAAGGCGTCGCCCAGATCCTGGTACACGGCCGCCATGTGGGGCCTGGCTTGCAGCACTTGCAGATACAGGGCCGTCGCTGCCGGCCACTGCCCCAGCTTGGCGCGCAGATTTCCTTCGAACAAGGCCAATACAGGCTGCTCCAGCCCCGTCTGCGTCCTTAATTCCTGCACGGTGGCCAGCGCGGCCGCGATGCCTTCCTGGTCCTTGGCCTGCAGCCCCCGCGTCAAGTCGTGGATGGGCTGGCATTGCTGCATGGCCAGCTGCTGCCGGGGCGTCAGTTTCTCCACCAGCGCGCCCGTGGAAAAATGGTCTTCCAGCATGCTCAGGAAAGCGTCAAATGGTTGCTCTGCCGCAAAGAGCTTTTCCGCCTCGGCCCGCAGCGCCGGAGGCGCCTGGGGCCCCAGCGGCGGCAGCGTCGCCGCCTGCGCCAGCACGCGCTCGAGCGGGGGCGCATCGGCCGCCAGCGGGCGGGGCCGGTAGGCGGCCAGCGTGTAAGCGGCGGGCGCCTCCGCCGTCATGGCGCCGATGCGGAAATGGCGCGCGACCGTGCCGCCCACCTCCTGGTAATGCAAGGTGAACTGGGCGGGAATGCGCTTGCCACCGGCCAGCATCTTCAGCACCAGCGGGTGGCCGCCCCAGGTGTAGCGCAGATACTGGGCAAACGCCGTGGCGTCGTCGCCGCTGACGGGGCTGCCGGCTATCCCCAGGCGCAGCAGGGGCTGCCCGTCGAGCGACCACAGCACGGCGCCGTCGAGCACCTGCGGCAGCAGCGGGCCACGCCGCTTGCCGGCCAGTAGCGACAAGGCCTGTTCCTCGTACACGAGCAAGGCCGCATGCTGTTCCAGCTTGCCGGCCGTCAGGATGCCGGCCATGCCCTGCCGGTGGCGCAGTTCGACGGCGCGAAAGCCCACGGCATCGAACAGCGAGTAACTGTCATAGGTTCCCGCCGCCGTATCGATTGCGTAGCGGCGGCGCGTGGCAAAGTCGAGCACGGACAGGCGCCGGCCATCGCGCACGCTCAGGTAATGCGGGCCCAGCACGACATCGCTGTCCTGCGTATCGCGCGCGGGCAGGCTGGTTTTCACGCCGGGCTTGTTGACGCGCTCGCTAATCACCGTGACGTGGAACGCGACGCTGGCCTGGACGGCGGACGTGCCCAGGAGAAGGAAGGCCAGCACGCTGGCGCGGCGCAAGGCGGGAAGAAGAGTCATGGAGATGATGCAATGGAGAAATGCTGATTCTAAGGCAAAGCACGCGCTGGTCCCGTTTTGCTCGCCAGCATAAAAAAAGACAGCCGCAGCTGTCTTTTTTGTTTGTCCGCACCAACGATTACGACATGTGCTGGCCGCCGTTGATCGAGATATTCGCGCCCGTGACGAACGCTGCCTCATCGGAGGCCAGGTAGGCCACCAGACCGGCCACTTCTTCCGGCTTGCCCAGGCGCGCCATCGGAATTTGCGGGATGATTTTGCTGTCGAGCACTTCCTGCGGAATCGCCATGACCATCTTGGTGCCGATGTAGCCGGGCGAGATGGTGTTGACGGTGACGTTCTTGCGCGCCACTTCCAGCGCCAGCGACTTGGTGAAACCATGCATGCCGGCTTTCGCGGCCGAATAGTTGGTCTGGCCGAAAGCGCCCTTCTGGCCATTCACGGACGAGATATTGATGATGCGGCCCCAGCCGCGTTCCACCATGCCGTCGCAGACAGGCTTGGTCATGTTGAACACGGAATCGAGGTTGGTGCCCATCACGGCGTCCCAGTTCGGCTTGTCCATCTTCTTGAACGTCATGTCGCGCGTGATGCCGGCGTTATTCACCAGCACGTCGACAGGACCGATTTCCGCTTCCACGGCCGCCACGCAGGCAGCCGCCGAATCGTAGTCGGCCACGTCGCATGGATATGCCTTGAAGTCGTAGCCCATGTCCTTGGTCGTCGCCAGCCATTCCGCGACCTTCGGATTGCCCGGGGAATAGGTGGTCACCACGCGATAACCGAGCGCCGCCAGCTTGAAACACACCGCTTCGCCCAGACCACCCATGCCACCAGTTACCAATGCAACTCTTGCCATTTTCATCCCCTCAGTGTCGTTCTGTTGCTAAAAAGTTAATAATCTAATGAAAGCAATCCAAAACCGCCGCGTGACGGCGGCGTAGCGCATCGCACTCAAGCGTAGCGAGCGGCGATGATTTGTGGCCAAGAAGCGCAACCGTGCTGGAGCACGGTGAGCATCGCAGGCCGCAAAGAGCGCCGCGCAGTAGCTTGGGTGCGGTGCCAGCTACTTAGTCGCGCTCGATGGCGAGGGCTACGCCCATGCCGCCGCCGATGCACAGTGCGGCCAGGCCTTTCTTGGCGTCGCGGCGTATCATTTCGTGGATCAGGGTAACCAGGATGCGCGCGCCCGAGGCGCCGATCGGGTGGCCGATGGCAATCGCGCCGCCGTTCACATTGATCTTGCTGGTATCCCAGCCCATTTCCTTGTTGACGGCAATCGCTTGCGCGGCAAACGCTTCGTTGATTTCCATCAAGTCCAGCTCTTCATGCGTCCAGCCCGCTTTTTTCAGGCACAGGCGCGAGGCCGAGACGGGACCCATGCCCATGACGGCCGGGTCCAGGCCCGACGAGGCGTAGGCCTTGATGCGTGCCAGCGGCTTGAGGCCCAGTTCCTTCGCTTGCGAAGCGGACATCATGATGACGGCGGCGGCGCCGTCGTTCAGGCCGGAAGCGTTGCCGGCCGTGACCGTGCCATCCTTGGCAAACGCGGGGCGCAGGCCGGCCAGCGATTCCAGGGTCGAGCCGGGCTTGATGTATTCGTCGCTGTCGAAGACAACCGTGCCTTTTTTGTTGGCGATTTCCAGCGGCAGGATTTCATCCTTGAACTTGCCCGCTTTTTGCGCCGCTTCCGCCTTCAGTTGCGACTGCAGCGCGAACTCATCCTGCTCGGCGCGCGTCACTTCGTATTTCTTGGCGACGTTTTCCGCCGTGATGCCCATGTGGTACTGGTTGTACACGTCCCACAGGCCGTCGACGATCATGGTATCGATCATCTTGAAGTCGCCCATGCGGAAACCGTCGCGCGAACCGTTCATCGCGTGCGGCGAAGCGCTCATGTTTTCCTGGCCGCCGGCGATGATGATGTTGGCGTCGCCGCACTTGATCGCTTGCGCCGCCAGGTGCGTGGCCTTCAGGCCGCTGCCGCAGACCTTGTTGATGGTAAATGCCGGGATGGCGCTGGGCAAGCCAGCCTTGATGACAGCCTGGCGCGCGGCGTTCTGGCCGACGGCGGCCGTCAGCACCTGGCCCAGGATCGCTTCGCCGATCAGGTTCGGGTCGATGCCGGTTTGTGCCAGCAAGCCCTTGATTACATGCGCGCCCAGTTCGGACGCAGGAATCTTGGCCAGACTGCCACCGAATTTGCCGACTGCGGTACGGCCGGCGGCCACGATTACGACATCATCCATTTATTTCTCCGATAAGCAGGCCACGAGGGCCAAGGTCAAGGTGGTAATACAATCCAATGAATCCGGGAAGACACAGCAAGCCGTGTTTCATTCTAGCGCGGCATACGCCGCAGTTCCAGCGCCGCACCGCAGGCGGCGGCGATGACAGCCTGTCCGGCGATGGCGGCGGACGGCCTGGCGCGGCGGATAGCCGCTGCCGGGCCGTAACGCGCCTACGTTTGACGAGCGGGACGCGTGTTTTTATTTTTATCATACCCTTCATCGGCGCCGCCGAAAGTGGTTTTTAGAAAATTATTGAAGGGAATAATCAGGGGCACGGGGGTTTGCTTCACCACCTGCAACAGCTCGCCAAACTTTTGACGCGATGCAGCAAACTCACCCTTTGTCACGCTGTCGAATTTCTCCTGGGTTTCTTGAGCAACATCCTTTGCCTGGCGACCATATGCACCGATGCGTTCGATGGCCAGTTGCGACTGCGTGCGCGACAGCTGCAGCAAGGCTTGCGGGTCCTTCACGGACAGCAGCTGATTGCCCGCTACCGTAGCGGCGGCCAGCGCCGCGCGGGCCGCATCGAGCTGCAAGTCCAGCACGCTGGTGCCGCTGTCGACGGCGGCCTGGGCATACGCTTGCGCAGTGCTCAATTGTGCTTCCACCACGGCCTTGCCGGCGAGCGCCCATTGTTCGGAAAATGAAAACATGTCGTTCCTCCCCTAAGAGTAGGCGGCGCCATGTTGCGCCGCACAGTACTCAACTGTAAGCGGTGGTTCATTGCTGAACCTTGATATATCTCAAGCTTTCCTGTTGGTTTGTTTCCAATTCAACGTTGATCAGGACAACAACTTGATACCATCGAGCGAGGCCGCGCACTGCTCGCGTATCACGCTGACGAAATCGCGCACATATGCCTTGTCCTGCAGATGGTCGGGCACGGACACATACAGGTCGCTCCACAAGCCGTGCTCGCCCACCGGGCGCGCCACCACATAATCGTAGTCGACGTAATTCTTGATGGCCCAGTTCGGCAAGGCGGCGATGCCGCGCCGGCTCGCCACCAGCTGCAGCACGGCCACCGTCAATTCCGCCGTGCGGCGTTCGAACGCGATGCCGGCCGGCCGCAGCACTTCGCGGATCAGGTCGATGCGCTCTTCCGGCACGGGATAGGTAATTAATGTTTCACCCGTAAAGTCGGCCGCCGCCAGCCGGCGCTGCGCCTGCAGCCGGTGCTTTTGCGCCATCACCACCAACATTTCAAAGCGGAACAAGGGAAACACGGTGAAATCGGGGCCGTACGGCGAGCCGATCACGAGATCCGCCTCGCCCGAACGCAGCAAGTCCGCCGGCTCGCTGTGAAAGCCGGACACGAGGTCGATCTCCACTTCCGGCCAGCGCTGGCGGAACGCATCCATCACGGGCATCAGCCAGTCGAAGCAGGTATGGCATTCGAGCGCCACGCGCAACTGCCCCTTGTCCCCTTGCGACAGGCGCGCCACGTCGCGCTCGGCCAGTTCGATCTCGGGCAGCAGCTTGTCGGCCAGCTCCAGCAGGCGGCTGCCCGTGGCCGTAAAGGCGATCGGCATCGACTTGCGCTCGAACAAAGGCGCCTTGTAGCGCTCTTCCAGCAGGCGGATCTGGTGCGACAGGGCCGACTGGGTCAGGTTGAGCAGCTGCGCGGCGCGCACCAGGCTGCCGGACGAACGCAAGGCACTCAGGGTGCGCAGGTGGCGGATTTCTAGCATCGGGACAATGGATGATGTACGTGAATTATTTTCATGTTATTCGGCAAAATGTTTCGTTTTGATTATAGACCAAGTTGCCGCACACTCTAGCGCATTCACATTAAATCTCGATGACATCATGACCGTGCACACCCACATCCTTGGCTTTCCCCGTATCGGCGCCGCGCGTGAGCTGAAACTGGCGCTGGAAAGCCACTGGCGCGGCGCGGCGTCCGAGGCGGACCTGGAAGCGACGGGCCGGCAACTGCGCGCGCGCCACTGGGCGCTGCAACGCGACGCGGGGCTCGACTACGTCACCGTGGGCGACTTCGCCTTTTACGACCAGGTGGCCAACCA
Source organism: Janthinobacterium sp. FT14W (assembly GCF_009208755.1). NCBI lineage: Bacteria > Pseudomonadati > Pseudomonadota > Betaproteobacteria > Burkholderiales > Oxalobacteraceae > Janthinobacterium > Janthinobacterium sp. FT14W. The sequence continues at coordinate 56,314 of NZ_WFLL01000022.1, forward strand.
CATCCAGCTGCTGGGCTGCGAACCGGCCCGCTTCAATTTCACGCCAGAGCAGTCGCCGCTGTCGCGCTATTTCACGCTGGCGCGCGGCGCAGACACGCGTGCGCCGCACGGGGACTGCTGCCACGGCCACCAGGCACACGAGGCCGGCCATCACGCGCTGGAAATGACCAAGTGGTTTGACACCAATTACCATTACCTGGTGCCCGAATTGTCGCCGCAGACCCGGTTTTCGCTGGCCGGCGAGCGCCTGCTGGCGGAAGTGGCCGAGGCGCAGGCGCTGGGCCACCCGGTCAAGGCGGCCCTGATCGGCCCCCTCACCTTCCTGTGGCTGGGCAAGGAAAAGACACCGGGCTTTGACCGCCTGGCCCTGCTGGAACAATTGCTGCCCGTCTACGGCGCCCTGCTCGACCGCCTGAAACAGCAAGGCGTCACCTGGGTGCAGATCGACGAACCGATCCTGGGTCTGGACTTGCCCAACGCGTGGCGCAGCGCCTTCGAAAGCACCTACTGGCAGCTGAACCAGGTGGGCGTGAATATCCTGCTGGCCACGTATTTCTCGCCGCTGGAAGAAAACCTCAGCCTGACGTGCCGCCTGCCCGTGGCCGGCCTGCACGTGGACGGCATCCGCGCGCGGCATGAGCTGGTCAGCGTGACGGACTGGCTGCCCGCGCATAAAGTCTTGTCGATCGGCATCGTCGATGGCCGCAATGTCTGGCGCACCGACCTCGATGCGGCCCTGGCCGTGCTGCAGCCGCTGGCCGCCAGACGCACGGGTCCCCTGTGGCTGGCGCCGTCGTGCTCCTTGCTGCACGCGCCGTTCAGCCTGGAAGCGGAAACGGGTCTCGACGGGGAAATCAGGACCTGGCTGGCGTTTGCCACGGAGAAATTGACGGAACTGTCCCTGCTCAAGGGCGCACTGGAAGGGCAGTCCGATGCCGCCGCGCTGGCCGCGCTGGCAACGTCCCGCCAGGCCATCGCAGGGCGGCGCGCCAGCGCCCGCGTGCACCGCCCGCCCGTCGCGCAGCGCCTGCAAACGCTGTCGCCCACCGTGGACCGCCGCGATTCCAGCTTTGCCCTGCGCCAGGCCGTGCAGCGCGCGCGTTTTCAGCTGCCCCGCTTCCCGACGACGACCATCGGCTCCTTCCCGCAAACGACGGCCATCCGCGCCGCCCGCGCCAGCCATAAACGGGGAGAGTTGCCGGCGGCCGAGTACGCACGGCAGATGCGCGCCGAAATCGCCCCTGCCGTGGCGCGCCAGGAAGCGCTGGGCCTGGACGTGCTCGTGCATGACGAAGCGGAACGCAACGATATGGTCGAATACTTCGGCGAGCAATTGGACGGTTTCATCTTCACGCGCCTGGGCTGGGTGCAGTCGTACGGCTCGCGCTGCGTCAAGCCGCCCATCCTCTACGGCGACGTGCAGCGCCCGGCCGCCATGACCGTCGAATGGACGGTGCACGCGCAAAGCCTGACCGATAAACCGATGAAAGGCATGCTGACGGGCCCCGTCACGATCCTGCAATGGTCGTTCGTGCGCGACGACCAGCCGCGCGCCGCCACGGCGCTGCAGCTGGCCCTGGCCATCCGCGACGAGGTCGCCGACCTGGAAACGGCCGGCATCGGCATCATCCAGATCGACGAGCCGGCCATCCGCGAAGGCTTGCCGCTGCGCCGCGGCCAGTGGGACGCCTACCTGGAGTGGGCCACGCGCGCCTTCCGCATCGCCGCGTCCGTCGTCGGCGACGCGACGCAGATCCACACGCACATGTGCTACGCGCAGTTCAACGACATCCTGCCGCAGATCGCCGCCATGGACGCGGACGTGATCACCTTGGAGACGAGCCGCTCGGACATGGAGCTGCTGGCGGGCTTTGGCCAGTTCCAGTATCCGAACGAAATCGGCCCCGGCGTGTACGACATCCACTCGCCGCGCATCCCCTCCACGCCCGACATGGTGAGACTGCTGCAAAAGGCCAGCGCCGTCATCCCGCCAGCCAATTTATGGGTGAACCCCGACTGCGGCCTGAAGACGCGGGGCTGGGCGGAAACGGAAGCGGCCCTGCAAAATATGCTCGCGGCGGCACGGCAGATGCGGGCGGCGTGATGACATCGGCGTACTCAGGCCGCATTCTCGGCTGTTTTCGGGGCGGCGCACGGGTTTTCCCGGGCGCCGCCCTTGTTTTTTTACAAGAAGTTACTGTTGCCCTGCGGAATAGCACACTCCAGGTCCCTGACGGCGATTTTTTTGCAGTAGAATGCAAGAAATTTACTGCTCCCTATTGTTGCCGTACGGAACAGTTGGCCTGCCGCAGTTTCACTTTGATAAATGTTTATGTCCAAAAGCCCGTCGCAGAAGCCTATCGAAATCAAGATTTCCACCGTCGTCGCCGTCTCCGCCATTTTGCATAGCGCCGATACGCAGGCACTCGATGCCGCCCTGCGCGACATGACAGGGGGCGTGGCGGACTTTTTCGAGGACGACCTGGCCGTGCTGGACGTGGCGGCCTTGCCCTCCGGCAGCGTGCCCATCGACTGGGCCGCCCTCGTGGCCCTGCTGAAAAAATACCGTTTGAATGCCGTGGCCGTGCGCAATGCGCCGGCCGAGATGCATGACGCCATCCTGGCGCAAGGCCTGAGCCTCGACAGCGGCAAGACGCGCGACGATGCGCCGCCCAAGGATGGCCCCAAGGATACCCCGACGGCGGCCGCCCAGGCGGGCGCCGAAGCGCAAGTGATGGTGGTCGACACGCCCGTGCGGGCCGGCCAGCGCATTTACGCGCGCGGCTGCGACCTGATCATCACCGCCGTCGTCAACAATGGCGCCGAAATCATCGCCGACGGCAGCATCCACGTGTATTCCTCGCTGTACGGCCGCGCGCTGGCCGGCGCCTCGGGCAATGCCCAGGCGCGCATCTTCGCGCTGGCCATGGAACCGGAACTGGTCTCGATCGCCGGTGTCTACCGCACGTTCGAGGATGGTTTCCCGCCAGAAATGGCGCGCGGACCCGCGCAAATTCGTTTGGCTGGAGACAGAATCGATATACACTCTGTCAATCCGGTCACTCCCGTGAACCGCTCTTAAGCTGCACAATTCAAGAGATATCTGAAAAGGATTATTTGTGGCAAGAATTATTGTTGTGACGTCCGGCAAGGGCGGTGTCGGCAAGACGACCTCTAGCGCCAGTTTTTCCACTGGCCTGGCCATGCGCGGCCACAAGACAGCCGTGCTCGACTTCGACGTGGGCCTGCGCAACCTCGACCTGATCATGGGTTGCGAGCGCCGCGTCGTCTACGACCTGATCAATGTGATCAATAAAGAGGCCACGCTGAACCAGGCCTTGATCAAGGACAAGCACTGCGACAACCTGTTCATCCTGCCTGCCTCGCAAACGCGCGACAAGGATGCCTTGTCGGAAGAAGGCGTGGAACGCGTGTTGAACGACCTGATCAACATGGGTTTCGAGTTCATCATCTGCGATTCGCCGGCCGGCATCGAACATGGCGCGCTGATGGCGCTGACGTTTGCCGACGAAGCCATCATCGTCACCAACCCGGAAGTGTCGTCGGTGCGCGATTCGGACCGCATCCTGGGCATCCTGCAAGCCAAGTCGCGCCGCGCGCAGACGGGCGGCGAACCCGTCAAGGAACACTTGCTGATTACCCGCTACTCGCCGAAACGCGTGGAATCGGATGAAATGCTGTCCTACCAGGACGTACAGGAAATCCTGCGCATCCCGCTGGTGGGCATCATCCCGGAATCGGAACAAGTGCTGGCTGCCTCGAACCAGGGCAACCCGGCCATCCATTTCAAGGGCACGGACGTGGCGCAAGCCTATGAAGACGTGGTCTCGCGTTTCCTCGGCGAAGATATCGAGTTGCGCTTTACCAACTATGAAAAGCCTGGATTACTCCAGCGCATTTTTGGGGCGAAGTGATATGGCCTTGCTTTCTTTCCTGTTCCCCCCCAAGCCGAAGACGGCCACCGCGGCCAAGGAACGCCTGCAGATCATCATCGCCCGCGAACGCAGCGGGCGCGATGGTCCGGACTTCCTGCCCGCCCTGCACAAGGAATTGATCGCCGTCATTTCCAAGTACACCAAGGTCAATGCCGACGACATCAAGATCTCGCTGGACCGCCAGGGCAACCTGGAAGTACTCGACGTCAATGTGGTGCTGCCGGACGCCTGAGGTTTAGTCCGGCCTGACCGTGAGCAACTCCTGCGCCACCGCGGCGCAGGCATTCACGTGCTGGTTGCCGATCTGGCGGAACACGGCGTAGCCGATGGCGGCCGCCACGGCCTGGCCGGCAAACGGCACGAAGCGCGCCACCTGCTTGGTGGCAATCTTGACGCCACTGCGCTTGAGCAGGTGGAGGATCAGTTCGCGCGATACCAGCTTACCCACCAGCATGCCCCCCATGCCCACCGCCGCGCGGTAGGCCATCATCTTGAACTGCGGGTTGAGACGCTCGATCTGCTCGGGCGTGAGACCGAATTCGTGGTTGATATCATTGATCAGCATGGAAAACAGGCCCACGTCGGACATCAGGTCGACGCCGGGGATGGGAATGGCCGAAGCGCCCGCCGACATCATGGCGCGCCGCTGCACCAGGCGCCGGCAACGCTCGCGCACCTGCTCGATTTCGGCGCGGCTGGCCGGTATCAGGGTCCAATCTGTGCTGCTCTTGCCTGTCATGGCCGTTACTCCGCGGTGAGGGGTCGATCAACAAGTGTAACGTAAAGGCCCGGTCTGCCGATTTCACTGGACACAGTTGCAATCTCTGTTATATTTCACTTGAGCATTCCTTAACATTACGATAAGCAGAGCGGACCGTCTGTTTGTTGCTACACACTCCAGCCCATTATGCGAATTGCCGTACTCGATAGCGACCATAGCCAGGCAGAACTGATCTGCCAGGTGCTCACCGCCGCCGGCCACGCTTGCCACGAGTTTCAGAGTGGCAAGGAGATGCTGGGACAACTGCGCAAGGACAGTTGCGACATGCTCATCCTCGACTGGCATGTCAGCGATCTGGACGGTGCGGAAGTATTGCGCCGTGCCCGGGAAAAACTGGCGCCGAAGGCGCCCGTGTTGTTTATGACCAACAGCTCGGGCGAAGACGACGTGGTGGCGGGCATGACGGCGGGCGCCGACGACTACATGATCAAGCCCCTGCGGCGCAGCGAACTGACCTTGCGTACCCAGGCGCTGCTGCGCGTGGCCTACCCGGCCCAGAATGGCGCCGAGTACTTGCAATTCGGTCATTACACGTTCGAGACCCGCCCCGGCCGTCTGCTGCGCGATGGCGAAGTACTGGACGTGACGCACAAGGAATTCGCCCTGGCGCTACTGTTTTTCCGCAACCTGGGCCGTCCCCTGTCGCGCGCCTACATCCACGAAGCCGTGTGGCAACGCGACACGGCCCTGCCTTCGCGCACCATGGATACCCACGTCTCGCGCGTGCGCAACAAGCTGCAGCTGAAACCGGAACACGGCTACCGCCTCGTGCCCGTCTACAGCTATGGATATCGCCTGGAAAAACTGGGTGGGTGACGCCGGCGCAGCAGGGCAAAAACAGGCGGACTGCTCAAGGAGCGGGCACAAGGCGCTATAATGTCGGCATAAGAATTCCCAACAGCCCTGAAATGCAACTGCTTGCCGTCGGCCTCAACCATACCACCGCCCCAGTGTCGCTCCGCGAACAGCTGGCGTTTGCGCCTGAGCACCTGGGCCAGGCGGTGATGGCGGCGCGCACCTGGTTCCAGCGCATCGACCTGCGCGACAACGACGAAGCGGCCATCCTGTCGACCTGCAACCGCACGGAGCTGTATGCGGCCAGCCATGTGCCCAATCCGCTCGACGCGGGCGCGCATTTCCTGGCCGATTATCACCAGCTCAACTACAGCGAGCTGCGCCCCCACTTATATATGCTGCCGCAGCACGATGCCGTGCGCCACACCTTCCGCGTCGCCTCCGGGCTGGACTCGATGGTGCTGGGCGAAACGCAGATCCTGGGGCAGATCAAGGACGCCATCCGCACGGCCGACGAGGCGGGCGGCCTGGGCACGTATCTGCACCAGTTGTTCCAGCGCAGCTTTTCCGTGGCCAAGGAAGTGCGCAGCAGCACGGAAATCGGCGCCCACAGCGTGTCGATGGCGGCCGCCGCCGTGCGCCTGTCGCAGCGCATCTTCGACAAGATTGCCGAGCAAAACGTGCTGTTCATCGGCGCCGGCGAAATGATCGAACTGTGCGCCACGCACTTTGCGGCGCAGAATCCGAAAAGCATCACCATTGCCAACCGCACCATGGAACGGGGCGAGGAACTGGCGCACCGCTTCAACGGCACGGCCATCCGCCTGGCCGATTTGCCGGAGCAACTGCAGCAGTTCGACATCGTCATCTCGTGCACGGCGTCATCGTTGCCGCTGCTGGGCCTGGGCCTGGTCGAGCGCGCCATCAAGGCACGCCGCCACAAGCCCATGTTCATGGTCGACCTGGCCGTGCCGCGCGACATCGAGGCGGAAGTGGGCCGTTTGAACGACGTCTTCCTGTACACGGTCGACGACCTGGGCAAGGTCGTGCAGACGGGCCTGGAAAGCCGGCAAGCGGCCGTGGCGCAAGCGGAAGCCATCATCGAGACGCGCGTGCAATCGTTCATGAGCTGGGTCGACGACCGCGCCATGGTGCCCGTCATCCAGCATCTGCATGAAAACAGCGAAGCGCTGCGCCTGATGGAAGTGGAGCGGGCGCGCAAGATGCTGGCCAAGGGCGCCGACATCGACGCCGTGCTCGAAGCGCTGTCGAAAGGCTTGACGGCCAAGTTCCTGCACGGCCCGCAGCAGGCGCTGCACCATGCGCAGGGCGACGAGCGCAAGCAGCTGGTCACCCTGCTGCCGAAACTGTTCCGCCCCCGCCGTTAGCGCAGCCCGCTGGCCGCCTGCGCGGCCGCCCCTGCCCGCCTGCCGGGCTTGCCGGACCCGCACCATCCCTACACTCTCTACCACGAATCGCTATGAAACCATCCATGCTGGCCAAACTCGATCAACTGGCGAACCGCCTGGTCGAACTCGACGAACTGCTGATGCACCCGGACGCCACGTCGAACATGGACAGCTACCGCAAGATGACGCGCGAGCATGCCGAACTGGGCCCGCTGGTGGCCCTGTACCGCTCCTACCAGGAAGCGGGCAACGATATTGCGACGGCGCAAGAGATGCTGTCCGACCCGGACATGAAGGAATTCGCCCAGGAAGAGATCGAGGCGGCGAAAGCCACCATGGCGCAGCTGGAGCGCGAATTGCAGACCATGCTGCTGCCGAAGGACGTCAACGACGAACGCAATATCTTCCTGGAAATCCGCGCCGGCACAGGCGGCGACGAGTCCGCCCTGTTCGCCGGCGATTTGCTGCGCATGTACACACGCTTTGCCGAGCGCAACCGCTGGCAGGTGGAACTGGTGTCCTCGTCCGATTCCGACCTGGGCGGCTACCGCGAAGTGATCGTGCGTATCGTCGGCAATGGCGCGTACTCGAAGCTGAAATTCGAGTCGGGCGGCCACCGCGTGCAGCGCGTGCCGGCCACGGAAACGCAGGGCCGCATCCACACGTCCGCCTGCACGGTGGCCGTGATGCCGGAAGCGGACGAAGTGGAAGACGTCAACATCAACCCGGCCGACCTGCGCATCGACACCTACCGCGCCTCGGGCGCGGGCGGACAGCACATCAATAAAACGGACTCCGCCGTGCGCATCACCCACTTGCCGACCGGCATCGTGGTGGAATGCCAGGATGACCGCAGCCAGCACAAGAACAAGGCGCAGGCGATGAAAGTGCTGGCCGCGCGCATCAAGGACGTGCAGCTGCGCGAACAGCAATCGAAGGAAGCGGCCACCCGCAAGAGCCTGATCGGCTCGGGCGACCGCAGCGAGCGCATCCGCACCTATAACTTCCCGCAAGGCCGGCTGACGGACCACCGCATCAATTTGACCTTGTACAAGCTGGACTTCATCATGGATGGGGATTTGACGGAGCTGACGAATGCGCTGGCGGCAGAGCACCAGGCGGAGTTACTTGCAGCGCTAGGAGACTAAGTAACCCAAAGCAAGGGCTGGGGTCGGACGGGGACGCCGAGTCCCTGAGGGTCCGACCCCGGATTCTGCCTTTGGGTTTAAGTAGCGGCTAAGCAATAAAAATCTGCCCTTGTGCGAGAATGCGTAACGCTTTTTCCCTATTCACCTCACCGTGTCGCCCATGAAAAATTCACGCACCGTCCTCCTGTCGATCGCCGCCCTGTGTTTCCTGATGCTGGGCGTCGCCATGTATTTGCAGCATGCCATGAACATGGCGCCCTGCCCGCTGTGCGTGATCCAGCGCTACCTGTTCCTCGCCATCGGCATCGCCTGCCTGGCGGGCGCGGCGGCGAAGCGGCCGAAAATCGGCGCCGGCATCGGCCTGCTGGCGGCCCTGGGCGGCCTGGGCGTGGGCGCCAAGCATTTGTACGTGCTGGCCAATCCCGGCTTCTCGTGCGGCATCGACCCCGTGGAAACGGCGCTGAACAAGATTTTCACGGCGCAAGTCATGCCCTTCATGTTTGAATCGTATGGCGCCTGCGAAAATGCCGGCGAGCCATTTTTCGGCCTGTCCATCCCGCAATGGGCGTTCCTCTGGTTCGCCATGTTTGCCCTCGGCCTGCTGTGGACCTTGCTGCGCCGTCAGAAATAATTGAAAGCACCATGCCAGAAACACTGATCCCCGCCGGCAGCACTGTCGGCGCCCTGCAAATCCGTCCCCTGCTCGACCCGCTCGACAACCGCATCCTGCTGGGCCACGCGCTGGGCCTGTCGCGCGTCTCGCTGATCACGCAATCGGAGCGTGTGCTCACTAGCGACGAGGCGGGGCGTCTATCGGCCTTGCTGGCGCGCCGCCTGCAAGGCGAGCCGATCGCCTATATCGTGGGCCAGCGCGAATTTTTCGGCCTGCCGTTCGAAGTGAACGAGGCCGTGCTGATCCCCCGCCCCGACACGGAAGTGCTGGTCGAACTGGCGCTCGAACGCCTGCCGCCCGGCGGACGCGTGCTCGACATGGGCACGGGCAGCGGCGCCATCGCCGTCGCGCTGGCCTACACGCGGCCCGACGCCGTCGTCACGGCCCTGGACGTGAGCAGCGCGGCCCTGGCCGTGGCGCGCCGCAATGCCAGCGCCAACGGCGTCAACATCACCTTCATGGCCAGCGACTGGTTCGAGGCGCTGGGGACGGAAAAATTCGACCTGATCGTCTCCAATCCCCCCTACATCGCCAGCGGCGACCGCCACCTGGCCGAAGGCGACCTGCGCTTCGAGCCGGCCGGCGCGCTGACCGACCACGCGGACGGCCTGTCGGCCCTGCGCACCATCGTCTCCGGCGCCGCGCGCCACCTGGCGTCAGGCGCCTGGCTGCTGATGGAACACGGCTACGACCAGGCGCCGGCCGTGCGCGGCTTGCTGGCCGACGCCGGCTACAGCAAAGTGCAAAGCTGGCGCGACCTGGCCGGCATCGAGCGCGTCAGCGGCGCCCGCCTGGGCTGAGCCCGTCCACGTGCACGGGGCTTGATCCGGCGACGCGCCAGATGCTCCGCAGTTTGTTAAAATATCAAGCGAATTCCTGACCGAAGCGCCGCCCTCCTTGCCCGGGGCGGACGCTGGCGACGCGGCGTTTTTTGGGCCGGCGCCGACGCATTTGCCAAAATTCGGTTAATCTCAGCACAAATTATTTATCTGCTGCACAAGAAAGGAAGCTCAAATTGCCCAACCTGTTGACTCGCCGCCTGGCATTGCTGACCGAAGATGCCAACCGCGCGCTGCTGGGCGGCTTGCGCGGCATCGAGCGTGAAACCCTGCGCGTCGACCATGCCGGCCATCTGGCTTCCACGCCCCACCCCGCCGCACTGGGCTCGGCGCTGACGCACCCTGAAATCACCACCGACTACGCGGAAGCGCTGCTCGAATTCATCACGCCGGCGGAACAGGATATCGCCGTCACGCTCGACAAGCTCGACACCGTGCACCGCCACGCCTACAGCCGCCTCGGCGACGAGTTGCTGTGGAGCCAGTCGATGCCCTGCCAGCTGCCGCCCGAAGCGGAAATCGAGATCGCCAACTACGGCACCTCGAACATGGGCATGCTCAAGCACGTCTACCGGCGCGGCCTGGCCTTGCGCTACGGCAAAGCCATGCAATGCATCGCCGGCATCCACTATAACTATTCGCTCGACGAGCAGCTGTGGCAAGTGCTGGCCAGCAATCCGGACACCAGCGCCAGCCCCGCGCACGCGACGGCCACGCCGAAAGACGTGCAGTCGGAAAGCTACCTGGCGACGATCCGCAATTTCCGCCGCTACAGCTGGCTCCTGATGTACCTGTTCGGCGCCTCGCCGGCCCTGTCGGCCGGTTTCCTGCGCGGCCGCGCGCACAAGCTCGACACCCTGTCCGACGACACCCTGTTCCTGCCGTATGCCACCAGCCTGCGCATGAGCGACCTCGGCTACCAGAACGATGCCCAGTCGGGCCTGCGTCCGCACGAGAACAGCCTGGACGACTACGTCAACGCGCTCACGCATGCCGTCAACGATCCGTATCCGCCGTATGAAGCGCTGGGTACCAAAAAGGATGGCGAGTGGATCCAATTGTCCACCAACGTGCTGCAGATCGAAAATGAATACTATTCGACCATCCGCCCGAAGCGCGTGATCCGCACGGGCGAGCGCCCCATCCAGGCCCTGTGCCTGCGCGGCGTGCAATACATCGAAGTGCGCTGCATGGATGTCGACCCGTTCGAGCCGGTGGGCATCAGCCTGGAAACGGGCCGCTTCCTCGACGCGTTCCTGCTGTTCTGCGCGCTCGACGACAGCGCGCCCATCTCGGCCGAGCAAAGCGCCTGCTACACGAACAATTTCGCCCGCACCGTCAAGGAAGGCCGCAAGCCGGGCCTGGCCCTGCGCCGCGACGGCGAGGAGATCGGCCTGCAAGCGTGGGGCGAGGAGCTGCTGGCGCGCATCGCCCCCGTGGCGGCGCTGCTCGACGCGCGCCACGGTGGCACGCAGCACGCGGACAGCCTGGCGGCGCAAGCCCGTAAACTGGCCGACCCCGATGCGACGCCATCGGCGAAGGTGCTGGCCGAACTGCGCGCCAACGGCGGCTCGTTTGCCGCCTTCGGCCTGCGCCAGAGCGAACGCCACGCCGCCTATTTCCGCGCGCAGCCGCCGGCGCCGGAACAAAGCGCGTATTTCGACGAGATGGCCGCCAGCTCGCTGGCCGAGCAGCGCGCCATGGAAGCGGCGCCCGCCGGCAGCTTCGACGATTTCGTCGCTGCCTACCGCGCCAGCACCCTGTGCTCGCACACCTGAGCCTGACCTTGCGCAAAGCGCCCCATGCTGACCTTCTACAATGAGTTGCACGGCCAGCACCGGGGCCGCTTCGAGATGTTTCGCGGCGCCATGGTGCCCTGCTTCGAGACGCCCGAACGGGCCGACATGGTGGTGGCCGAGCTGGGACGGCGCAACCTGGGCCGCATCGTCACGCCGCACGGCGTGCCGCTGACGTCGCTGGAGCGCATCCACACGCCCCGCTACCTGCACTTCCTGCGGCACGCCTGGCACGACTGGCTGGCGCTCGACCCGGACAACGCGGGCAAGGATGCGCTGCCATCCGTATGGCCCGTGCGCACCTTGCGCCACGACATCGAACCGGACGACTTCACGGCCAAGCTGGGGCTGTACTCGATGGACAACGGCACGCCGCTGACGGCCGGCACGTGGACGGCGGCCAAGACGGGCGCCGACTGCGCCGTCAATGCGGCCCACGCGCTGCGCCTGGGCGAACGGGCCACGTTCGCCCTCACGCGCCCGCCGGGCCACCATGCGGGCAGCGATTTCTTCGGCGGCTACTGTTTTCTCAACAACGCGGCGCTGGCCGCGCAGCATCTGCTCGACGACGGCGCGCGCAAGGTCGCCATCCTCGATATCGATTACCACCACGGCAACGGCACCCAGAGCATTTTCTATGCGCGCGACGACGTGCTGTTTGCCTCCGTCCACGCCGATCCGCGCGGCGAGTATCCGTTTTACCTGGGCCATGCCGACGAGACGGGCAGCGGCGCGGGGCTCGGCTACAACGTGAACCTGCCGCTGCCGGCCGGCACGTCCGCGGCCAGCTGGTTCGCCGCGCTGGAAACGGCCTGCCTGCGCATCGCCATGTACGCGCCCGACGCGCTGGTGGTGTCGCTGGGCGTCGACACGTTCGCCGGCGACCCGCTGTCGCACTTCTGCCTGCAAAGCGCCGACTACCTACGCGTGGGCGAGCGCCTCGCGCACCTGAACCTGCCCACCGCCTTCATCCTCGAAGGCGGCTATGCGGTGAAGGAAATCGGCATCAATGTCGTCAATGTGCTTGAGGGTTTTGAAACTGCGGAGTAATTCTGGGGTCAGCCCCCCGTCCACGTTGACGGTGAGCCTGGCGTTGGCGGTGTTGAGGGTCTGCCCCCGGCTTGAGCAGCTCTACATATTCCTGAACAGCGCCATGAACGGCTGGCTCACGGCCAGGGTTTCCGGCCGCGTCTTGAGGCGCAGGATGCCCCGTCCCACCTCGTCGCGCGTGACGGACGCCACCATCTTCATGTTGACGATGGTGGAGCGGTGGATCTGCTTGAAGATGGCCGGGTCCAGCACGTCGAGCAGTTCGCGGATCGGCTTGCGCAGCAACGCCTCGCCCTCGGCCGTCATGACGGCCGTGTACTTGGTGTCCGACTGAAAATACGCGATATCTTCCACCATGATCAGGCGCGTATCCTTGCCGCTGCTGGCCGTCAGCCATACCAGCGGCGGCGACTTGGCGGCCGCCGGCAGGGCGCTGCTCAATTGCTGCAGCAGCCCGGCCAGCGCGCCGTCGCCCGTCCTGGCCTTGCCGGCGCGCGCCCGCAAGCGCTGCAGGGTCGCTTGCAGGCGCTCGCGGGCGATGGGTTTTAACAGGTAATCGACGGCGCCGTTGTCGAAGGCATCGATCGCGTACTGGTCGTAGGCGGTGACGAACACCACCTGCGTGCCGGGACTCGCTTCCAGCGCGCCGGCCGCCACTTCCAGCCCCGTCAGGCCCGGCATGCGGATATCGAGAAACGCCACGTCGGGACGCAGGGTGGCGATGGCCTCGAGCGCCGTGCCGCCGTCGTCGCAGGCGGCGACGATGCGCAAATTGGGCCACGCTTCAGCCAGCAGCGCCGCCAGCGCATCGCGCAGCAGGGTCTCGTCTTCGGCGATGACGCACGTCATTTCAATCTCATGCATACGACACTCCTTGCGCCGTGCTGTCCGGCACCGTGATGGTGGCCGTCACGCCATCGGGGAAATTGGCGACAATGGCAAACGCGGCGGCATTGCCGTAGGTCAGGCGCAGGCGTTCGCGCACATTGCGCAAACCAATGCCCGTGCCCGCGCCGTCGTCGCTGAACCCCTTGCCGTCGTCGGCCACCGTGACGATCACCGTGCCATTGCCGCTGCGCGCCATGATCCAGATGGTGCCGCCGCCGCTTTTCGGCTCCAGCCCATGCTTGATGGCGTTTTCCACCAGGGTTTGCAGCATCATGGGCGGCAGTTCCACCTGGCGCAGGTATTGCGGCACTTCGATCTGCAGGTTCAGGCGCTCGCCCATGCGGATTTTCAGGATATCGAGGTAGGCGCGCGCCCGTTCCAGCTCCGTGCCCAGGGTCGACATCGCCTGCTCCGTGCGCGGCAGCGAGTGGCGCAGGTACAGGATCAGGTTGCCCAGCATTTCGTCGGCCCGCACGGGATCGCTGCGCGTGAGCAGCTGCGCGCTGGCCAGGGTGTTGTACAGGAAGTGCGGCTCCACCTGCGCGTGCAGCAGGCTCAGCTTGGCCACCGTGAGTTCCTTTTCCGTCACCGTCTGGCGCGCCTCGGCCTGCTCGCCGCGGCGCCGCTGCGCCACCCGGCGCGTCATCGCCCGCGTCACCGCTTCCGCGTTTTCCAGGTTGCTGCCATGGTCGACGAGGAACCAGTCGGTCCAGGCATTGCGCGCCGGCTCGCAGATCAGGGTCACGCTGCCCGCCTCGCCATTCGGCGTGACGGTGGCAAGGATCTGGTTCGGCCGCGGCTCCAGGAAACCCAGCACGCGCATGCGGGGCAAGCCCGTGTGCGTGTACGGCGCCGCGCGGCGCACGCGGGCCTGCACCTGCAGGCTGTCGCGCGCGCTTTCGACCACCTCGCTGCCCGGCAGTTCGCGGATGGCCGCGTCGATCATGTCGAACACTTCGCCCGCCTCGAACGGGATCTCGATCTGGCGCCGCTGGCGGCTCGACAGGGTGCTGGCATTGACGGCGCCGGCGATCAGGCGCACGCGCCGCACATGCGAAAACGCATTCGTGACGACGGCACTGGCCAGCAGTGCGCCAACGATGACAAAAAAGCCTTCCGTATGCCCGAAGATATAGCGCAGGAAATTCTCCACCAGGATAGCCGTGGCGATGATGTAGGTGACCATCGTGGCCAGGGTGATGCGCAGGATAAAGAAGAGGCTGGTCATGATTTTTCCTTGGGGTTTGAAGTGGGCCCAGCATAGCAATCGGCCCCGGCGACGGAGGCCATTATGCGATGGAAGGGCAATACCGGCGACAAAGGCCCAAAAATAATGCACAAATAGGCGCCGCCTCAAAATAAAATCGCTTGCAATTAAATAGCGCACGATATATATTGAGCACATGGACGCCGGCAATCGCTTCTTCAGACGGGCATCCTGGGGCGCCAGCCCGCGAAGCAAGTAGCACACTATTTAGTCGTTAACTATTTAATCAACTCAAGGAAAACCATCATGTCGATCAAACAAGTCCTGTACCGCGCTCAAGCTACCGCCACCGGAGGCCGCGAAGGCCGTGCCGTATCGTCCGACAATGTGCTGGACGTCAAGCTGACCACGCCGAAAGAACTGGGCGGCAATGGCGCCGTGGGCACCAATCCGGAACAACTGTTCGCCGCCGGCTACTCGGCCTGCTTCATCGGCGCCATGAAATTCGTTGGCGGCCGCGACAAGATCGCCCTGCCGGCAGACCTGTCCATCGAAGGCAACGTCGGCATCGGCGCCATCGACACGGGCTTCGGCATCGAAGTGGAACTGAAAATTTCGCTGCCGGGCATGGACCGCGCCGCCGCCGAAGCGCTGGTCGCCGCCGCCCACATCGTGTGCCCCTACTCGAATGCCACGCGCGGCAACATCGACGTCACCCTGACGATCGTGTAATAGAACACGCGGCCCTGCGCCCGTTGCACATCCCCGGCCGCGCCCTGGCGCCGCCGGGGATGTTGCGTTAACGTTGCGTTAACACAGCGCCTGCAGCAGCTGGTCCGCCAGGGCCGGCGCCGAGGCGGGATTCTGTCCCGTGATCAGTTCGCGGTCGACCACCACGTTGCTGCTCCACGGCGCCTGGTTCTGCACATATTGCGCACCGGCCGCCTGCAAGCCCGACTGCGGATAGAACTTCATCGTGCCGCCGCCGAGCGCGCCCTGCGCCGCCGCCTCTTCCTGGTTGCTGATCACCGTCATGCGGTAACCGCTGTAGATCCAGCCGGCCGGCGTTGGCGGCGTCTGGCCCGCCTCCAGCGCGGCCGCAAATGCCCCCGCCTGCGGCAGGGCCGACAGCAGGGCGATGGGGCCGTGGCACAGCAGCGCCGTCGGCTTGCCGTCCGCATGGAACTGGCGCAGCAAGGCGCCCAGGCTGGCATCCTTCAACAAGTCCTGCATGGGCGCGTGGCCGCCCGGCACCAGCACGGCCGCATAGTGGCCATGGCCGATCTGCTCCACCCGTTTCAGGCTGATCACGGGCGAGCGGCCCGGCACCGTCAGCGCCAGCTGGTCCAGCAAGGCCTTGTGCGCCGCGTGGGCGAGCTGGCCGAGGGCCTGGCCGATTTCATGGCCGAGTCGCCGGCCTTGCGCCCGGACATTGACCTGGAAGATGCATACGTGGACCTGGCGGCCGCCAACTACGACCTGGGTTTTCGCGTCACCACGGCGCTCACCGATTCGAGCTATGTGGCGCGCCACATCCACGACTACCGCCTGCACATCTGCTGCGCGCCCGCCTACCTGGCACGCCACGCTCCCCTGCTGGCCCCCACGGACCTGACACGCCATTGCTGCTTCATCTACAGCCACGCCCTGTTCGGCAGCCGCTGGCCGCTGCGCCATGCGGGGCCGCACAGCGACATCGAAGTGCCGAACTGGGTGCGCACGAATAACACCCTGTTCATGCGCAGCCTGATCCTGCAGGGCCTGGGCATCGGCATCCTGCCCACCTTTGTCTGCCGCGAAGAACTGGCCAGCGGCGCGCTGGTCGAGCTGTTTCCCGACATCCAGCGTCCCAGCCTGGCGCTGTTTGCCATCTACCCGTCGCGCCAGCTGGTGGCGCCCCGCGTGACGCGCTGCATCGAGCACCTGAAGCAGTGGTATGCGCAGCGCTATCCCGCGCCGGCGGCGTGAAGCCGGTAAAATCATGGCCACTCTCAATCAAGGATGAACCATGATCAGCTGGCAATGGAACACGTTCGACGAACTCGGCCCCCACGATTTGTACCAGGTGCTGGCCTTGCGCCAGCGCGTGTTCGTCATCGAACAGCAGTGCATTTACCCGGACCTCGATGGACATGACCAGCCAGCCATGCACTTGCTGGGCTGGCAGACGGCCGGCGGCCAGCGCCAGCTGGCGGCGTACCTGCGCGTGCTGGCGCCCGGCGCCAAGTATGAGGAAATGTCGCTGGGCCGCGTGCTGACGGCGCCCGAGGCGCGCACCACGGGCGCCGGCCGGCAACTGCTGGCGGAAGGCATCGCGCGGGCCGAGCGCCAGCACCCGGGCCACGCCATCCGCATCGGCGCGCAGCAGTACCTGGAGCGCTTCTACCAGTCGTTCGGCTTTGTCACCGTCAGCGCGCCCTACGATGAAGACGGCATACAGCACATCGACATGCTGCGTGCCGTGGCGGCGGGCACGGCGGCATGACGACGGCCCTGATTTCCTGGAGCGGCGGCAAGGATTCCTGCCTGGCCCTGTGGCGCGCGCGCAACGCCGGCCTGCGCGTGCCGCTGCTGGTCACGGCCATGGATGAAGATGGCCGCAAATCGCGCTCGCACGGCGTGCCGCCCGAATTGCTCGAAGCGCAGGCGGCCAGCCTGGGTGCGCGCCTGCAGCGCTATCACGCCAGCTGGGCCAGCTACGAGGAAAAATTCATCGCCATGCTGCGCGCGGCGAAGGACGAAGGCATCGCCCACGCCATCTTCGGCGACATCGACCTGCAGCCGCACCGCGACTGGGAAGAAAAGGTCTGCGCCGCGGCCGGCCTGACGGCGCATCTGCCCCTGTGGGGAGAGGCGCGGCGCGCGCTGGTCGACGAATTTCTCGCCGCCGGCTTCAAGGCCATCGTCGTGTGCATCAATGGCCGGCACCTGCCGCGCGAATTTTGCGGGCGCGAATTCGACGCCGCCTTCCTGGCCGACCTGCCGCCCGGCGTCGATGCCTGCGGTGAAAACGGCGAATTCCACACCTTCGTCTACGACGGTCCCGCCTTCAGCGCACCGGTGGCGCTGCGCCGCACGCAGGTGCTGCAATACGACGCGCCAGCCGACTTGGGCGGCGCCACCTATTACTTCCAGGAGCTGGCGCCGGCCTGACGGCGCCTGTCCTCCAAAGCAAAAAGGGCGATTCCGTGGAATCGCCCTTTGTCACGCTACCCTGTGCGCGCTTACTTTTTCGTCACATTGACCAGCGTGATGTCGAACACCAGGCCGGCGTAGGCCGGGATCACCACGGCGCCCGTCACGGGGTCGCGGGAGCCGCTGACACCATAGCCCAGGTCATACGGTATGAGCAGGCGGCGCGTGCCGCCCACCTGCATGCCGACCAGGCCGCGGTCCCAGCCCAGGATCATTTTGCCTATGCCCAAGGGAAACTCGAAACCGGTGAGCGCGGGAGATGCATCGAACTGCTTGCCCTTGTTGTCCGGCTTGGTCGCGTCATACAGCCAGCCCGTGTAGGTCACCAGCAGGGTATCGCCGGCCGCCGCCGCCGTGCCGGTGCCGACCACCGGATTGGTAATGGTGAGCTCTTTCACCTGTGTATTCGGGTCCAGCACGACCGGCTTCTCGGTATTGGCAGCAGCACCGCAGGCGGTCAGGGCCACGGCGCAAGCGAGCGTGGCGATCAATTGAAATACCGATTTCATGGTTTCCCTTTAAATATTGGTGTGTGGCTAAGGCCCGTACGGTGCGGACCGGTACGGGCTGGAGTTTAACAGGAGTCGCCGGCCCCGTTTGTAAGCAGACGTAAGCGCGGCGATAAATTTGTGCGTCAATGCAACATTGACATAATTATCACATTGTTTAAATTTCCACCTGCGTACCCAGTTCGATCACCCGGTTGCTGGGGATCTGATAGTAGTCGGCTGCCGTGCGCGCATTGCGCGACATGGTGACGAACAGGTGCTCGCGCCACGGCATCATGCCGGCGCCCGGCGTCGAGATGATGGTCTGGCGCGCGATGAAGAACGACGTTTCCATCATCTCGAAATCCAGGCCCTGCTGCGCGCATTGCGCCAGCGCCGCCGGAATGTCCGGTTCATCCTTGAAACCGTAATGCACATTGACCTGGTAGCACTGGTGGCCCAGGTCGACCACGCGCACGCGCTCCGATGGCGCCACCCACGGCTCTTCATGCATGAAGACGGTCAGGAAGATCACCCGTTCGTGCAGCACTTTGTTGTGCAACAGGTTATGCAGCAGCGCATGCGGCACGCCGTCCGTTTCGCCGCGCAGGAAGATGGCCGTGCCGGGCACGCGCAGCGGCGGCGCGATGAACAGCGAGGAAAGGAAGTCGTCGAGCGGAATCGCATGCTTTTCCAGGTTCTCGAACACCAGTTGGCGGCCCCGCTTCCAGGTCAGCATGATGATGAACAAGATCGAGCCCAGCAGCAGCGGGAACCAGCCGCCGTGAAACAGTTTCAGGGCGCTGGCCGAGAACAGGCTGACATCGATGATCAGGAAGAAACCGGTAGCGGCCCAGCACAGCAGCAAATTCATCTTCCAGCGGTAGCGGATGACGAAGAAGGTCAGGATGGTGGTGGCCAGCATGGTGGCCGTGACGGCGATGCCGTAGGCGGCGGCCAGCTTTTCCGACGAGCCGAAGCCGACGACGGCCATCAGCACGACGGCCAGCTGCAGCCAGTTGACGGCGGGAATGTAGATCTGCCCGATTTCGCTTTCCGACGTGTGGCGCACGCGCATGCGCGGCAAAAAGCCCAGCGCGATCGCTTGCTTGGTCATCGAGAAGGTGCCGGAAATGGTGGCCTGCGAGGCGATCACGGTGGCCATGGTCGACAGGATCACCAGCGGGTACACGCTCCAGGCGCCCAGCTGCTGGTAGAACGGATTGGAAATGGCTTCCGGATGCGCCAGCAGCAGGCCGCCCTGGCCCAGGTAGTTCAATGCCAGCGCGGGGAAGGCGATCAGGAACCAGGCCATGCGGATGGGCTTCTTGCCGAAGTGGCCCATGTCCGCGTACAGCGCCTCGGCGCCCGTCAGCGCCAGCACCACGGCGCCCAGCGACAGGAAGGCGATGCGGCCATTTTCCAACAGGAAAGCCACCGCGTGCAGGGGATTGACGGCGGCCAGGATGGCCGGCGACTTGATGATGTTGACCACGCCCATGCAGGCCAGCGCGACAAACCAGATCAGCATGACGGGGGCGAAGAAGCGGCCGATGCCGGCCGTGCCGTGCGATTGCACGGAATACAGGCCCACCAGCACGGCGATCGTCAGCCACACGACGTACGGGCTGAAGGCGGGCGTGGCCACTTCCAGGCCCTCGATGGCCGACAGCACGGAAATGGCCGGCGTGATCACGCTGTCGCCATAGAACAGGGTGGCGCCGAAGACGCCGATCACCATCAGCGGCACATGCCAGCGCGACGACTTGCTGACGGACGACAGTACCAGCGCCATCAGGGCCATGATGCCGCCCTCGCCGCGGTTGTCGGCGCGCAGCACCAGGGTCACGTACTTGAGGGAGACGATCAGGGTCAGGCCCCAGAAGATCAGCGAGACGATGCCCAGCAGGTTGTTATGCGTGACGGACAGGCCGTGGGTCGGGTCGAAGACCGTCTTCAGGGTGTACAGGGGACTGGTGCCGATATCGCCGTAGACGATGCCCACAGCAGCCAGCGTCAAGCCGACCAGGCTGCTTTTTTTGTGTTCCGACGTCAAGATTGCACCCGTTTTTGTTTTGTTGCATCGCACAATATGATAGGTATTAGCAAATAGCAAGAGTATTTTTGCATGGTTCCGGGCTGCCCCAAGGTCGTTGTTTTATGCCGCTCCGCGTTGCTGCGCGGACTTGCGGCCGTTGATTTGTTGCCATTCTACGCCTCGCCAGCGGCGCCGGGCAGCCCCCGGTGTTTTCAGCCATAATGACAGACTGTCTACTCTTTAGCGAACGCCATCATGAATCCAGGCATGCTCTACGCCTCCCTCGCCTTCCTGTGCTGGGGCCTGTTCCCCCTGTATTTCCATGCCATCGGCGAGATCGCGCCGCAGGAAATCCTGGCGCACCGCATGGTCTGGTCGCTATTGTTCCTGGGCATCGTGCTGACCGTGCGCCGCCAGTGGGGCTGGCTGGGCAGCCTGAGGAGCCAGCCGAAAGTGGTGGCCAGCTTCGTGGCCAGCGCGTTTTTGCTGTCCGCCAACTGGTTCATCTATATCTGGGCCGTCAACAACGGCCATGTGGTCGACGCCAGCCTCGGCTACTTCATTACGCCCCTGATCAACGTCATGCTGGGCTTCCTGCTGCTGCACGAGCGCCTGCGCCGCCTGCAGTGGCTGGCCATCGGCCTGGCCGCCTGCGGCGTGGCCTGGCTCACCTGGCAGGCGGGGCAGGTGCCGTGGATCGCCCTGCTGCTGGCCGCCACGTTCGGCGGCTATGGCTTGCTGCGCAAGACGGCCGCGCTGGGCGCGCTCGAGGGCCTGTCGTTTGAAACACTGATTTTATTTCCCCTGGCGCTGGCCTACATGCTGTGGCTGGCCTGGCATGGCCAGAGCGGCTTCGTCAATACAGATTCCACCGCCACGCGCGCCCTGCTGCTGGCGTCCGGCCCCATCACGGCCATTCCCCTGCTGCTGTTTGCCGCCGGCGCACGCCGCCTGCCGCTGGCCGTACTGGGTTTGCTGCAATATATCGCCCCCACGGGCCAGTTGCTGATCGGCGTGTGGGTCTTCCACGAATCCTTCACGCCCGAGCGCATGCTGGGCTTCCTCGTCATCTGGACGGCGCTGGCCCTGTATGCGGCCGAAGGGCTGTGGAACGGCCGCCGCGCCCGCTTGGCGGCGTAATCGCCTCTTTGCCCGGCCCGGCAGCGCGCAGCGCTGGCCGGAAGCGGGCGTTTACCGTATCCTGTCCGTCTTTGTATATCACCCGAGATTTCTAATGGCAAATTACGTCTACACCATGAATCGCGTGGGCAAAATCGTCCCGCCCAAGCGCCAGATTCTGAAAGATATTTCCCTGTCCTTCTTCCCAGGCGCGAAGATCGGCGTGCTGGGCCTGAACGGCTCCGGCAAATCGACCCTGCTGAAAATCATGGCAGGCATCGACACCGACATCCAGGGCGAAGCCGTGCCGATGCCGGGCCTGAACATCGGCTATCTGCCGCAGGAACCGCAGCTGGACCCGGAAAAGACCGTGCGCCAGGAAGTGGAATCGGGCCTGGGCGAAGTATTTGAAGCACAAGCCAAGCTGGAAGCCGTGTACGCCGCGTATGCCGAGGAAGACGCCGATTTCGACGCCCTGGCCACGGAACAGGCACGCCTGGAAGCGATCATCTCGACTTCCGACGGCGGCAATCTGAACCTGCAGCTGGAAATGGCCGCCGACGCGCTGCGCCTGCCGCCATGGGATGCCAGGATCGGCGTGCTGTCCGGCGGTGAAAAGCGCCGCGTGGCGCTGTGCAAGCTGCTGCTGTCGAAACCGGACATGCTGCTGCTCGACGAGCCGACCAACCATCTGGATGCGGAATCGGTCGACTGGCTGGAACAATTCCTGCTGCGCTTCCCCGGCACCGTGGTGGCCATCACCCATGACCGCTACTTCCTCGACAATGCGGCCGAGTGGATCCTGGAGCTGGACCGCGGCCACGGCATTCCATGGAAGGGCAATTACTCGACCTGGCTGGACCAGAAGCAAGCCCGCCTGAAACAGGAAGAGGCGACGGAATCGGCGCGCCAGAAGGCGCTGCAGAAGGAATTGGAATGGTCGCGCCAGAATCCGAAAGCGCGCCAGGCCAAGTCGAAAGCCCGCCTGGCCCGCTTCAACGAGCTGTCCGAGCACGAGTACCAGAAGCGCAACGAGACGCAGGAGATCTTCATTCCCGTGGCCGAACGCCTGGGCAATGAAGTCATCGAGTTCAAGAACGTGTCGAAAGCGTTCGGCGACCGCCTGCTGATCGATAACCTGAGCTTTACCGTGCCGCCAGGCGCCATCGTCGGCATTATCGGCCCCAACGGCGCCGGTAAATCGACCCTGTTCAAGATGATCACCGGCAAGGAAACGCCGGACAGCGGCGAAGTGGCCATCGGCCAGACGGCGCGCGTCTCCATCGTCGACCAGAACCGCGATTCGCTGGCCGACAACAAGTCCGTGTTTGAAGACGTGTCCGGCGGTGCCGACATGCTGACCGTGGGCCGCTTCGAAATGCCGTCGCGCGCCTACCTGGGCCGCTTCAACTTCAAGGGCTCGGACCAGCAAAAGCAAGTGGGCAACCTGTCCGGCGGTGAACGCGGACGTCTGCACCTGGCAAAAACCTTGCTGATGGGCGGCAACGTCCTGCTGCTCGATGAACCGTCGAACGATCTGGACGTGGAAACCTTGCGCGCGCTGGAAGACGCCCTGCTGGAATTTGCCGGCAGCGTCATGGTCATTTCGCATGACCGCTGGTTCCTCGACCGTATCGCCACGCACATCCTGGCGTTCGAAGGCAACTCGCAAGTGACCTTCTTTGACGGCAACTATCAAGAATACGAAGCCGACAAGAAGAAACGCCTGGGTGAAGAAGGCGCGAAACCAAAACGTATCCGCTACAAGCCGCTGACCACGTAATTTCGGTCCGGCAATGCAAAAAGGCAGTTACCTCGCGGTAACTGCCTTTTTTTTCAGCACACTTCTAAGTGATTAGAAATTGTAGCGTGCGCCCAGTGCCAGGCCCGTCGCCTTGCGGCCCTGGTCGGCGCTCTTGCCGAAGTGTTCCACTTCCGCCGTCAGCGAGACTTTCTCGTTGATCGCGTACTGGGCACCGACGGATGCGTACACGCCTGTCTTGTCGTTGCCGCTGATGCCGGACGACAGACCCGTGCCGCTCAAGCTGTTCTTGACCTTGGCCACACCCAGCTTGCCGAACACGCCCACTTTGTCGCTCACCGGCATGGTGGCCTTGCCGGCCAGGTAGTAGCCGTGCGAATCGCTTTTCACGGAACCGTTGCCGGCGCCGGTGACATAGCTGTAATCCCTGCTGCCGAAATCGGCATAGCCGCCTTCGATTGCCCAGGTTTTATCGAAATCGTAACCGGCGAAGACCTTGGCGCCTGCCTTGTAGCCGCTGTGATTATCGGCGCTGGTGGCGCCAGGAATATCGAAGTTGTAACGGTTGCCCGTGATGCCGGCACCCACATAGGCGCCTTCGGCGTGTGCGGCGCTCATGCCGGTCAGTGCGGTGGCCGTGGCGATCATTGCAAACAGGATTTTCTTCTTCATCATGTTCTCTCTTTCAATTAGTGAATGGTGCCTGGATTCGCAGTTCAGCGAAGTGCGATGACTACACAATAACAGCCGAAAAAATCTACGTCTTTCTCCATTCCGTAAGAACTGTGACAAGATGTAAGCGGAAATTTCAAACTGACAATAAAGCAAAGATGCGCACCGTTGAGCGAACTTAAGATAGACTTAAGAACATTAGCGATTTTCAGTTCAAAGGAGAAGTGCATGCACAAACGCCAGTTTCTCGCCGCAGCCATGGCTGCCGCGGCCGTGCCCGCCATTGCCCGGGCCGCGCCCGCCGCCGCCGGCCTGCGCGGCCCGGCCCTGCTGACCATCACGGGCAGCGTCGACAAGCCCAACCGGGGGCCGTTCGACGCCGTGCGCGACCAGATGATGCACAAGCAAAAAATCAGCTTTGAGCGGGCGCGGGCATTCGACTTTGCGGCGCTGGCGAACTTGCCGGCACGCACCATCCACCCCACCCTGGAATACGACGGCAAGGCGCATGCCCTGCGCGGGCCGCTGCTGGTCGATGTGTTGAAGGTAGCGGGCGCCCCGGACGATAGCGAGGTGCGCCTGCTGCTGCGCGCCGTGGACGGCTACGCGGCGGCGCTGACCGTGGCGCAGGCGCGCGCACAGCGTTTTATTGTCGCCACCCACCTGGATGGACAGGCGATGGCGCTGGGCGGCCTGGGGCCCCTGTGGGCGATCCACGATGCGGACCGCATCGCAGCCGTGGCCGCACTGCCCCTGGCCGAACGCTTCGCCAGCTGCCCGTGGGCGCTGTATCACATCGGCGTGGAGGTTGGCTGACGCTGCTTAAAACGCCAAACAAAACCGTGGCGAGCGGCAGTGGGGCTCGGTGCCCCCGCTGGCCTGAGAAGCGGCGCTGTGCGCATGCACGGGCCGCCGAGGCAGTGGGCATCGGCGGCCGCAAAGCACGACGCGCAGCAGGTTGTGACAGGCGTTCAGGCGTAGGCTTCCGCCATCGACATGACGCGCGGCGCGATGGCGATGCCATGCTCCTCGAACAGGGCCGTGATGGCCGCCAGGTTGTGCGTGCACTCCTCGGTTTTCCAGCCCTTGAAGATATCCGTGCCATCTTTCTGGAAATGCAGGTCCAGCACCTTGCCCGAGTCCTTGTGCAGGTAGGGCGAACTATAGGTATTCTCGAAACCGAGCGCCTTCAATTGTCCCAGCAAGGCATGCGGTGGATGGTCGGGATCGGTGGCGAGGAAAATGCCGAAGGTCTTGCCCGGTGGTTTGGCGGCGATGTCGACCTCATAAATACCGGGGGCCTTGCTGACGGACGTACTCTTTAAAAATAACATACTACACTCCCAGCGCGTGGTGTCCTGCGCCTGAAACGGGCGGCAAGACAGGGGTGCTGCGCAATGATTCCCCTCGTTAAATCTTATTGCTAATTTGCATCTTTGTCGACAAATCGGCACTTTTATTTGGTAAGTCGTGGTTATCTGGTCGCGTTCGCCAGCGTAAATTATCAATAAAGCCAGTTATCATTGCGCCAATACCCGGCCTGCTGCATACTTTTGGCTTGCGTAAAGATTGCTTCAGCGCCAGGCGCCTGCGGCAAGACCTGCACGCCCTGGCCTGCCCACCCTCGTCTCCATGCGCCTTCTGTCGATCAAGTACCGCCTGCTCATCCTCCTGACCCTGATCCTGGGGGCGGGCTTCATGGCCACCAGCCTGGCCAGCTACCTGGCCTCGCGCCAGGCCATCGAGCATGGCATCGCCGACCAGACCTTGCCTTTGACGGGCGACAATATTTATTCCGAAATCCAGAAAGACATGCTGCGCCCCGTCTTCATCTCGTCGCTGATGGCGCACGACACCTTCGTGCGCGACTGGATACTCGCCGGCGAGCGCGACCCGGCGCAGATCGTGCGCTACCTGGCCGAAGTGAAGAAGAAATACGGCGCCATCACCAGCTTTCTCGTCTCGGACAAGAGCAGCAAATATTATTATGCCGAAGGCACGCTGAAATCCGTCAGCCCGCAAGCGACGCGCGACATCTGGTACTACCGCGTGCGCGCCATGGAAAACAGCGACTACGAAACCAATGTCGACGTGGACATGGCCAACCGCGACAGCATGACCATCTTCATCAACCACCGCGTGTACGACTACGACGGCCAGTTCATCGGTGCCACCGGCATCGGCCTGACCCTGGCCACCATGAGCCATATCATCGACCGCTACCAGGCGCGCTTCCACCGCAACATCTATTTTGTCGACGGCGCCGGCACCCTGGTGTTGGCAGGCAAGACCATGCGCAACGGGCACGGCAACATCCGCAGCCTGCCCGGCGTGACCGCCATTGCCGACCGGATCATCAACCAGCAGAGCGAACCGACGCACCTGTCGTACCAGCTGGGCCGCGCGCAAATCCTCGTCAATTCGCGCTTCATTCCCGAACTGGGCTGGTACCTGGTGGTCGAGCAGAATGTCAGCGACGAAGTCCAGTCGCTGCAGCGCGTATTCATCTTCAACCTGGCCATCAGCTTTGGCGTCACCCTGCTGGTACTGGTGCTGACCTTGCTGACGGTGAACCGCTACCAGCGCCGCATCGAGCGCATCGCCTCGACGGATGCGCTGACGGGGCTATTGAACCGCCAATCGCTGGAATTGCTGTTCCAGCGCGCCATGCTCCTGTCCAAGCGCACGGCGCAGCCGATGTCGGCCATCCTGTTCGACATCGATTTCTTCAAGCGCGTCAACGATACGCACGGCCACCTGTGGGGCGACAAGGTCATCCGTGGCGTGGCCGACGTGGCGCGCGCCACCGTGCGCGAAAGCGACGTCATCACGCGCTGGGGCGGCGAGGAATACCTGGTGCTGCTGAATAACTGCAGCCTGGCCAAGGCGGCGGAAGTGGCGGAAAACCTGCGCGCCGCCGTCGAGCAGCACGATTTCGGCCTGCCCGCGCCGCAGATACCCGTGACGATCAGCCTGGGCGTGACCGAGTACCGGCCCGACGAAAGCGAATCGGCGTTCTTTTCACGCGCCGACAGCGCCCTGTATCAGGCGAAACAGCAGGGACGCAACGGCGTGCACGCGAGCTAGCGCTCGGACTTGCGTTTGGCCAGCGCCTGCGTGGGCGCCACCAGTGCCCGGTACAACTCGCCCGTGGCGGCATCCCAGCCTTGCACCGCCTGCTGCTGGCGTTGCACGGTGGCCGAGTCGCCGCGGGCGATGGGTCCGGACAGCGCGGGCGCGGCGCCCAGGCGAAACACATTGGCCACCGCTTCCGTCACCAGGGGCTGCGCCAGTTCGCGCGCCACGGGTTCGGGAATCCCGGCCGCCTGGTAGGCGCGCAGCGCCGCATCGAGCACCGTCACCAGGTAATTGCTGGCAAATACGGCAGCGGCGTGATACAGGGTCTTGGCGGCCGGATCGATGGGCACGGGGCGCGCGCCGATGGCGTTCAAGGCCGGCGTGAGGAAGGCCAGCGCCAGCGCATCGCCTTCGACGCCGCAAAAGGTGCCGTCAAAAGTGGCCGCCACCTTCTGCGGGTCGGCAAAGCTGCGGATCGGGTGCGCGCTGGCCACCGAGGCGCCCGCCTGCGCGGCCGCCAGCAGCACGTTCGACGCCAGCGCGCCGCTGCAGTGAAACACGATGGCGCCCGCCTGCCGTCCCTCGGCCACCAGTGCCGTGCACGCGGGGCCGATCTGGTCGTCCGCCACGGCCAGCATGGTGACGTCGGCATGGCGCAAGGCCGCATAGTGCGCGACGGGCGTGCCGGCACCGATGAAATCGACGGCCGCCTGCGCCGACGCCATCGAGCGCGTCAGCACGTCCTGCACGGCGATACCGTCCACGCCGGCGAACAGACGGCCCAGCACGCGGCCCACATGGCCGGCGCCGATGATGTTGAGGGTGACGTTCATGGCGGCCTAGAAGCTGGAGCCGGGCTGGCGCAGGAATGCCGCTTCTTCCGGCGTGGAGGGCCGGCCCAGAATGGCATTACGGTGCGGGAAGCGGCCAAAGCGGGCGATTACTTCCTGGTGGCGCTCGGCATAATCGAGCATGCCGTCAAAGCCGGGCTGTGCCTGCGACAGCAGCTGGAACAATTCGACGGCGCGCGCCTGCATGGCCAGGTCTTCCGCATGTTCGAACGGCAGGTAGGCGAACGCGCGCAGCATGGGCGGCAGTTGCCGGTCCTGCCCTGCCTGCGTCAGGGCGACGGCCAGCGCCAGCGCCTGGGCGTCGCCGGCAAACGCGCGCGGCGTGCCCCGATAGACGTTGCGCGTGAATTGATCGAGCACGATGAGGCGCGCCAGCGCGCCGCGCGGCGTCGCTTCCCATTCGCGCAAGCCGCCCCCGATGGCCGCGTCGATCAGCGCGCCGAAACGCTCGCGTATCTGCGCGTCGTAGCCGTCATCCTTGCGGAACCATTCCATGCGCGACTGGCCATGGCCTGGCTTATCCGGCGGCAGGAACCAGAAATCGAGTACGTTTTGGGCCTGTGCGTCCATGTCCATCCTTTTCAGTTGCGCGCATGCGACAGCTGGAAGCCGGCGATGCCTTCGAAGGCGGCCAGTTCGGCCGACATGGCCGACAGGCTGGCGCCCGTATTCTTGCCATGCGCGATGGCGACAAAGCGCCACTCCTGCATGCCGTCCGTGCTGCCGATGGTCAGCGAGCCGCTGGCGATGTCATAACCGCGCTTGGCGGCCATGCGCCGCAGCGCATCTTCGCGCGGCATAAACCCCTGCTTGAAGCGCATGGTGATGGCCACCGCGTGGCGCGACGGCAGCCAGTTTTCCAGTTTTGACAGGAAAATCATCGCCATCGCGCACAGGAAGGCCAGGCCCATGGCCGACAAATAAAAGCCGATGCCGACCATGATGCCGATCACGGACGAAGCCCAGATCGAGGCGGCCGTCGTCAGGCCGCTGATATTGAAGCCTTCGCGCATGATGACGCCGGCGCCGAGAAAGCCCACGCCCGTGACGATGCCCTGGATGACGCGCGTGGGATCGCTGCCGACGATGGCGCCATGCCCGCCGTACCAGAACTCGGGATAGCCGCCCAGCACCGTCAGCGCGGCCGAGGCCATGCATACGAGGCTGTAGGTGCGCATGCCCGCCGCGCGCCCGTGATACGAGCGCTCGTAGCCCACCAGCAAGCCCAGCAGCAGCGCGCCCAGCAGGTTCAGCAGGATCACGCCATTCGTCGCCAGCTCGGCCGGCGACCAGTAGGCGCGCAGGAAGTCGATGGTCGGCATTTAGTCCTGGGGCTTTTTCGTCAGCTGCTTTTCAAACGCCACGTCAAGCTTGCTGACGCGGCGCGCCTTTTGCGGTCCCAGGCCATTGACGAAGGCGACAAAGGCGTCCAGTTCCAGCGGCGGGCACAAAGGCGGCAAGCCCGGGCCTTCCGTGAGAAAAAACAGTTCATCGCCCGTGCGCGCCATCGTGTAGAGGCGGTGGCCGGTGCGTTCCTTGAGCCGCTCGATGGCGGAGGTGGCGCGGGTCGAGCGCATCAGATGGCTCCCGTGCGCTGTTCCAGCCACGCCAGCGCGTCGCCCGCCAGGTGCGGCGACAAGCGCGCGCGCACGGTAGCGTGATAGTCGTTGAGCCAGGCCGCCTCGTCGTCGCGCAACAGCGCCCGCTCCACGCAGCGCGTGTCGATCGGGCACAGGGTCAGGGTTTCGAAGCGCAAAAATTCGCCGAAGGGCGTCGTCCCTGCCGGGACATTCAGCACCAGGTTCTCGATGCGGATGCCCCACTGGCCGGGGCGGTAGATGCCCGGCTCGACGGAGGTGATCATGCCCGGCTCCATGGCCGTCTGCGGCTCCGGCATGGCGGACTGCGAAATCGATTGCGGCCCTTCATGGACATTGAGGAAAAAGCCCACGCCATGGCCCGTGCCGTGGCCGAAGTCGATGCCCTCGGCCCACAGGGGCGCGCGGGCGATCGAATCGAGCATGGGCGACTTCACGCCGCGCGGGAACTGCGCGCGCGACAGGGCGATCATGCTGCGCAGGACCAGGGTGAAGTCGCGCCGGTGTTCGGCCGTGATCGTGCCGACGGGGACCACGCGCGTGATATCCGTGGTGCCTCCCAGGTACTGGCCGCCCGAATCGATCAGCAGCAAGCCGTCGCCTTCGATGGTCGCTTCCGTGCCCGCATGGGCGTGGTAATGCATGATGGCGCCGTGCGCATTGAAGCCGGCGATGGTGCCGAAACTGGGGCTGACAAAACCGGCGCGGCGTGCGCGCGCGGCCGTCAGGTGTTCGTCGACGCCGATTTCCGTCAGCGGCGCGCGCTGCGGGTCGGCCAGGGTGGCATCGAGCCAGCTGAAAAACTCGCACAGGGCCGCGCCATCCTGCTCCATGGCCGCCCGCACATGCGCCGCTTCGCTGTCCGTCTTGCGCGACTTGGCCAGGGTGGTCGGGTTGATGGCTTCCACCACGCGCACGCCATCGGGCACGGCCTGGCGCGTGCCGAACGTGATGCGGCGCGGGTCCAGCAGCAAGGTGGCGCCCGCAGGCAGGGCGGCCAGCACGGCCGCCGCGCGGTCATACGCGGCCACGTCCACGCCTTCGCTCTCCAGGGTGGCGCGCAGGGCGGCCGGCAGCTTGCCGTCGGCGACGAACAGGGTGGCGCGCTCCGGACCCACCAGCGCATGTGCGAGGAAGACGGGGTTGTAGTTGACGTCGGCGCCGCGCAGGTTGAACAGGTAGGCGATATCGTCGAGCGTGGAAATCACATGGTGGCTGGCGCCGTGGGCCGCCATGCCGGCCCGCAGGGCGTCCAGCTTCTGCGTGCGCGACAGGGCCGGATACGCGGCCGCGTGCTCGTACACGGGCGCGGCCGGCATGGCCGGACGCTGCGGCCAGACGGCGTTCAGCACATCGGTATCCGTGCGCAGGGTCACTTGCGCGCCCAGCGCCTGCTGCAGCAGGCGCGCATTGGCCAGGCCCAGCACGGCGCCATCGACGGCCACCGTCTGCCCCGGCTGCATGGTCTCGCCCAGCCAGTCGATATACAGCACGCTGGCGCCGGACGGGATCTTCTTCAGGACGATGCCGCTGCCGGCCAGTTCGTCTTCCGCCTGCTCCCAGTAGCGGCCATCGGTCCACACGCCGGCGAAATCCTGCGTGACGACCAGGGTGCCGACGGAACCCGTAAAGCCCGACAGCCACTCGCGGCCCTGCCAGCGGGCCGGCAGGTATTCGGACAAATGCGGATCGGCCGATGGCACGATGCAGGCGTCGATGTGCTGCGCGCGCATGGCGGCGCGCAGCTCGGTCAAACGGGAGGCGGGGGTACTCTGAACGGATGTCTGCATGGCGGCGAAAAGGTGCGGTGCTGGGAAGCGCCTATGATACCGCGATTAGCCGGGCGCTTGCAGGCTGTTCCGGCAGCGCGGCCTCATTCGGCGTCGTCGGCTTCATAGCGGCGCAAGCCATCGAGGTCCAGCACGCGGATGCCGCCGTAATCGAGGCGCAGCAAGCCTTTCTTTTCCAGTACCTGCAAGGCCTGGTTGGCGCGCTGGCGCGAGGAACCGGAAAGCAGGCCGATCTCCTCCTGCGACAGCTGCACCAGCGTTTCCACGCCCGGGTACAGGTGCGAGTTGAACATCGAGGCCAGGCAGCGCGCCACGCGCGTGTTCAGGTCCAGCAGGCGCTCGTTTTCCACCATGCCGATGAACTGCCCCAGGCGCTCGTTCAGCTGCATCAGCAGGAAGCGCGTAAACGGCAGACTCGTTTCCAGCAGCCAGTGGAAGGTGGTGCCGGGCAGGCGCGCCACGCGCGTGTCGCGCAGGGCCATGGTGTCGTATTTGCGGATTTCATTCTTCAGCAATGAACCTTCGCCGAACCAGCTGCCGGGCGGCACGCCGATGAAGGTCATGGCCTTGCCCGAGGCGGAAAAATTATTCATCTTGACCATGCCGCTGATGACGCCTATCCAGTTGTCCACCGGCTCGCCCTTGCGGCAGACAAAGCCGCCTTTCGACACGAAGGTTTCAAACACATCCGCCTCCACCCGGGCCATTTGCACGGGATCGAGCAGCTGCGCCCAGTTGGCCGCGCGCACGGCATCCTTGAGGCTGATATCAGGGTTGGTCATTGTGCGATGCACCATCGAAAAGTGGGTAAATGTCCCCGAAAAGACAACTCGGCAAACTAACGCAAGCTACTATCATTGCACAAACGCCTTACACATAAAAAACACAGAGCGCCATCCAACGAGGTGGGGCCTGAGACAAGCAACAGGGGGACACTGGTGCAAACGAATACCACAGCAACCATGCCGACTTTTCCGCGGCGCTTATTGCAACACGGGACAGCACGATCCGACAAGCCCGCATTTCGCGAAAAACACCTGGGCATCTGGCAAACCTGGACCTGGCATGAGGTCAACGACGAGGTGCGCGCACTGGCCTGCGGCCTGGCCGCCATCGGCTTCCAGCGCGGCATGAACCTGGCCATCATCGGCGACAACCGGCCCCGCCTGTACTGGGCCATGCTGGCCGCGCAAAGCCTGGGCGGCGTGCCCGTGCCGCTGTACCAGGACGCGCCGGCCGCCGACATGGCCTACGTGCTGCAGGACGCGGAAATCCGCTACGCCATCGTCGAAGACCAGGAGCAGGTCGACAAGCTGCTGGAACTGAAAAGCCTGTACCCGCACGTGGCCCACATCGCCTATGACGATGAACGGGGCATGCGCCATTACCGCCAGCCGGAGCTGACCTCCTTTGCCGCGCTGCAGGTGCTCGGCCGGGCCTACGACCGCGAACACCCGGGCTTTTATGACGCCGCCGTGGCGGCGGGCAGCGGCAGCGATTCGGCCGTGATCCTGTACACCTCGGGCACCACGGGCAAACCGAAGGGCGTGTGCCAGAGCCATACGGCGCTGCTGGCCGCCGGCGAAGGCGGCGTGGCCTTCGACAAGCTCACCGACGAGGAAGACATCCTGTCCTACCTGCCCATGGCGTGGGTGGGCGACTGCCTGTTCTCGCTGGCGCAGGCCATGGTGGCCGGCTTCACCGTCAACTGCCCCGAATCGGGCGACACGGTGATGATCGACATGCGCGAAATCGGTCCCACCTGCTACTTTGCGCCGCCGCGCGTGTTCGAGAACATGCTCACCAGCGTGATGATACGCATGGAAGACGCGAGCAGCATCAAGCGCCGCATGTTCAGCCATTTCATGGACGTGGCCAAGCGCTGCGGCGCGCAGATTTTGGATGGCAAGCCCGTGTCGCTGGCGGACCGCCTCAGCTACCAGCTGGGCGAACTGCTGGTCTATGGCCCCCTGAAAAACGTGCTGGGGCTGTCGCGCGTGCGCGTCGCCTACACGGCCGGCGCCGCCATCGGCCCCGACCTGTTCCGCTTCTACCGCTCCATCGGCGTCAATCTCAAGCAATTGTACGGTTCCACCGAAACCTGCGCCTATGTGTGCCTGCAGCCGGATGGCAATATCAAGTTCGACAGCGTGGGACTGCCCGCGCCTGGCGTGGAAGTCAAGCTGGCGCACAACGGCGAAGTGCTGGTGAAGTCGCCCGCCACCATGAGCGGCTACTTCAGGCGTCCCGATGCGACGGCAGAAGTGATCGATGCCGACGGCTACTTTCATACGGGCGACGCGGGCGTGTTCGACGGCGAAGGCCACCTGAAGATCATCGACCGCGCGGCCGACGTCGGCAAGATGAATTGCGGCGCCATGTTCGCGCCCAACTACATCGAAAACAAGCTCAAGTTCTTCCCCTTCATCAAGGAAGTGGTGGCCTTCGGCCATGCGCGCGACCAGGTCTGCGCCTTCATCAATATCGACATCGAAGCGGTGGGCAACTGGTCCGAACGGCGCGGCATCGCCTACTCCGGCTACACGGACCTGGCGGCGCGCGCCGAAACCTACGGCTTGATCCGCGACTGCATCGAGCAGGTCAACGCGGAACTGGCGGCCGACCCGCTGATGGACCGCACGCAGGTGCACCGCTTCCTCGTGCTGCACAAGGAACTCGACCCGGACGACGACGAGCTGACGCGCACGCGCAAGGTACGCCGCAAATTCATCGCCGAAAAATACGCGGTGCTCATTTCCGCCCTGTATGAGGGCAAGGCAACGCAATACATCGAGACCCAGGTGAAATTCGAGGACGGCCGCCTTGGCTCGACCAGCGCCGACCTGCAGATCTGGGACAGCAAAACGTACCGGCCCCAGGGCCTGGCCGCATGATGGAGCACAGCACGATGCAAATGAACGAACTCGACGCCCATTTCGGCACGGCCCGCAAGACGGGTCCCGTCATCCTCGACCTGAAGAACATCTCGCTGTCGTTCGGCGGCGTGAAGGCGCTGACCGACATCTCGTTCGACGTCAAGCAGCATGAAATCCGCGCCATCATCGGCCCGAACGGCGCGGGCAAAAGCTCGATGCTGAACGTGATCAATGGCGTGTACCGCCCGCAGCAGGGAGAAATCATCTACCGCGGCGAACACCGGCGCGGCATGGATTGCTATGCGGCCGCCAAGTCCGGCATCGCGCGCACCTTCCAGAACATCGCCCTGTTCAAAGGCATGACGGTACTCGACAACATCATGACGGGGCGTAACCTCAAAATGAAGTCGAATTTCCTGCTGCAAGCCCTGTACTGGGGACCGGCGCGGCGCGAGGAGATCGAACACCGCAAGAAGGCCGAGGAAATCATCGACTTCCTGGAAATCCAGGCCATCCGCAAGACACCCGTGGGGCGCCTGCCCTACGGCTTGCAAAAGCGCGTGGAACTGGGCCGCGCCCTCGTGGCCGAGCCGGAAATCCTGCTGCTGGACGAACCGATGGCCGGCATGAACGTGGAAGAAAAGCAGGACATGTGCCGCTTCATCCTCGACGTCAACGACCAGCTGGGCACGACCATCGTGCTGATCGAGCACGACATGGGCGTGGTGATGGATATCTCCGACCGCGTCGTGGTGCTCGACTACGGCAAGAAGATCGGCGACGGCACGCCCGACGAGGTGCGCAGCAACCAGGATGTCATCAACGCTTATTTAGGTGGTGTAGCCGGGAATTCAGGCAGCACGCTGCCTGCCGGCGAAACGACCTGCCCGTAATCGGGCAGGGCTACGCGCAACCCATTGGACAACTCATGAATATCAATTTCTTCTTTGAAGTGCTGATCGGCGGCCTGCTGTCGGGCGTCATGTACGCGCTGGTGGCCATCGGTTTTGTGCTGATCTACAAGGCCTCGGGCGTGTTCAATTTTGCGCAGGGCGCGATGGTGTTTTTCGCCGCCCTCACCTGCGTGGGCATCATGGACAAATTCGGCCTGTCGCTGTGGCTGGCCATCCCGCTGACGATGGCGACCATGATCGTATTGGGCATGGCGATCGAACGGGTGGTCTTGCGGCCCCTCGTCAACCAGCCCGAGATCACGCTCTTCATGGCCACCATCGGCCTGACCTTTTTCATCGAGGGCCTGGCGCAGCTGATGTGGGGCTCGCAGGTGCACAAGCTGGACCTGCCCATCGAAGACGTGCCGATGCCCTTCCTGATGGAGCATTTCAATATCATCGTCTCGCAGTTCGACGTGGTGGCGGCCGGCATCTGCGCGCTGCTGGTGATCTGTCTGGCCCTGCTGTTCTCGAAGACCAAGGTGGGCCGCGCCCTGCGCGCCGTCGCCGACGACCACCAGGCGGCGTTGGCCGTGGGCATTCCGCTGCAGCGCATCTGGGCCGTCGTATGGGGCGTGGCGGGCCTGGTGGCCATGGTGGCGGGCTTGCTGTGGGGCGCGCGCAACGGCGTGCAGTTCGCGCTGACCTTCATCGCGTTAAAGGCTCTGCCGGTGCTGATCCTCGGCGGCTTTACCTCGGTGCCGGGCGCCATCGTCGGCGGCCTGATCATCGGCGCGTCGGAAAAGCTGGCCGAAGTCTACCTGGGCCCCATGGTGGGCGGCGGCATCGAAGGCTGGTTCCCGTATGTGCTGGCCCTGCTGTTCCTGCTGGTGCGCCCGGAAGGCCTGTTCGGCGAACGCATCATCCGGCGCATCTGACGCCGCGCCGCCGCACCATGCACACGCCGCACAACGCTATCGCTCCATCGCAAAGGACACGCCATGATTTACCGTGAAGCAGGACAATTCAAGACCAGCTACCAGGCTGACAACCAGATCTTCCCGATCCGCCAGGACCGCCTGGCGCTGACGGCCACGCTCCTCGTCGCCGTCTTCCTCCTGCCGTATTTCGCCTCGCCCTACCTGTTGTCGGCGATCCTGATCCCGTTCCTGATCTTCGCGCTGGCGGCACTGGGCCTGAACATCCTGACCGGCTACGCAGGCCAGCTGTCGCTGGGCACGGCCGCCTTCATGGCCGTGGGCGCCTTTGCCTCGTATAACTTCATGGCGCGCCTGCCGGGATTGCCGCTGCTGCTGTCGTTCATCCTGGGCGGCCTGTGCGCGGCCATGGTGGGCATTGCCTTCGGCCTGCCCTCCTTGCGCATCCGCGGCTTCTACCTGGCCGCGTCCACGCTGGCGACGCAGTTCTTCGTCGTCTGGTGCCTGACCAAGATCCCGTACCTGACCAACTACAGCTCCTCGGGCGTCATCACGGTGCAGAAGATGAGCATCCTGGGCTACCAGTTCGACACGCCGCAAAGCAAATACCTGCTGGTGCTGGCCATCGTGGCCGGCATGGCGCTGCTGGCCAAGAACATGATCCGCTCGAACGTGGGCCGCTCGTGGATGGCCGTGCGCGACATGGACATGGCGGCCGAGGTGATCGGCTTCAGACTGATGCGCACCAAGCTGCTGGCGTTTGCCGTCAGCTCCTTCTACTGCGGCGTGGCCGGCGCGCTGTATGCGTATGCCTATCTGGGCACGGTGGAACCGGAAGCGTACAACCTGGACCTGTCCTTCCGCATCCTGTTCATGATCATCATCGGCGGCGTCGGTTCGATCCTCGGTTCCTTCCTGGGCGCGGCCTTCATCGTGCTGCTGCCCGTCTTCCTGAACACCATCGCGCATGGCCTGGCACTGCCGACCAGCGTGGCGTCGAACCTGGAACTGATGGTGTTCGGCGCGCTGATCATCTTCTTCCTGATCGTCGAACCGCACGGCCTGGCCAGGCTGTGGCAGATCGCGAAAGAAAAGTTGAGACTCTGGCCCTTCCCCCATTAAGTTTTTGCAGTCGATGTCGGTTCACTTGAATACCAAATAAAACAAGAGGAGACACAATGAAACACATCAAATCGCTCATGCTGGCCGCCGCCATCGCCAGTGCCGCACTCACCATTGCCGGCAGCGCGCAAGGTCAGGAGAAAAATCAGGACAAGGAACAGTACATCGCCCTGCCGTCCTACCGCGTGGGCCCTTACGCGGCCGGCGGCTCCGGTTTCTACGGCGGCATCATCGACTACTTCAACCTGGTCAACCTGGGCGGCGGCGTCAATGGCGTGAAGATCAGCTGGGAAGAATGCGAAACCGAATACAACCCGTCGCGCGGCGTCGAATGCTATGAACGCCTGAAAACCAAGCAGGGCGGCGCCACCCTGGTCGAAACCCTCTCCACGGGCGTCGCCTACGGCATCCTGGACCGCGTGGCGCAGGACAAGATCCCCATGACGATGATCGGCTACGGCCGCTCGGACGCCGCCAACGGCAAGGTCTTCCCCTACGTGTATCCGCTGATCTCCAGCTACTGGAGCCAGGCCGCCGGCATGATCAAGTACCTGGGCGACAAGGATGGCGGCATGGACAAGCTGAAAGGCAAAAAAATCGTCCACCTGTACCACGATTCAGCCTTCGGCAAGGAGCCGCTGCCCGTGCTCGAAGCGCTGTCGAAACAGTACGGCTTCGAACTGGTGAAAATTCCCGTCGCGCCGCCAGGCAGCGAACAGCAATCGCAATGGCTGCAAATCCGCCAGGCCAAGCCGGACCACGTGATCCTGTGGGGCTGGGGCGTGATGAACTCCGTTGCCATCAAGACGGCGCAGCGCAACGGCTTCCCGCGCGACAAAATGCTGGGCGTCTGGTGGGCCGGTTCCGAGGAAGACACGATTCCGTCGGGCGACGCGGCCAAGGGCTACACGGCGATGACGTTCAATACGCCGGGCAACTACCCCGTGCTCGACGACATCCGCAAGAAGCTCTACGCGTCCGGCAAGGGCAACCTGTCCGACCAGTCGCGCATCGGCTCCGTCTACCACATGCGCGGCGTGACGGCCGGCATCCTGTGGGTGGAGGCGATCCGCACGGCGCAGGAAAAATTCGGCAAGGGCAAACCGATCACGGGCGAGCAGATGCGCTGGGGCCTGGAAAACCTGAACGTCGACGATGCGCGCCAGAAGGCCGTCGGCGCGCTGGGCATGTTCCCCACCGTGAAGACCAGCTGCGACGACCATGAAGGCTCGGGCGCCGTGAAAGTGCAGCAGTGGGATGGCAAGAAGTGGACCGCCATCACGCCGAAGTGGATCGTCGGCGACAAGGCCCTGGTGCGCAAGCTCGTCGAGGAATCCTCGAACAAGTACGCGGAAGAGAAGAAAATCACGCCGGCGTGCATGAAGTAAATCGCTGCCGATGGTGGTGTCGGATTACGGCCTGCGGCCTGATCCGACCTACGCCGCATCCACGTAGGTCGGATTAGCGAAGCGTAATCCGACAGCATCGCCAACACATATGAAAACGAAGCAGCCATGACACCCACTGCCACGCAAACACCGGAAACGCCGCCGCCCTACCTGTCGGTGAACAATATCGAAGTCATCTACGACCACGTGATCCTGGTCCTGAAGGGCGTGTCGCTGCAAGTCCCGCAGGGCAAGATCGTGGCCCTCCTGGGCGCCAACGGCGCCGGCAAATCGACCACCCTGAAAACCATCTCGACCCTGCTGCGCGGCGAGCGGGGCGACGTCACCAAGGGCGAAGTCCAGTTCAAGGGCGAGCGCGTGGACCAGCTGACGCCGAATGAACTGGTGCAGCGGGGCCTGTCGCAAGTGATGGAAGGACGCCACTGTTTCGGCCATCTGACCATCGAGGAAAACCTGCTGACGGGCGCCTACACGCGCAGCCTGTCGCGCGGCGAATTGAAGGAGGCGCTGGACAAGGTGTATCACTATTTCCCGCGCCTGAAAACCCGGCGCAGCAGCCAGGCCGGCTACACCTCGGGCGGCGAACAGCAGATGTGCGCCATCGGCCGCGCGCTGATGGCCAAGCCGTCGATGATCTTACTGGACGAGCCGTCGATGGGCATCGCGCCGCAGATCGTCGAAGAGATCTTCGGCATCGTCAAGGACCTGAACCACAAGGAAAACGTGTCCTTCCTGCTGGCCGAACAGAACACCAACGTGGCGCTGCGCTATGCCGATTTCGGCTACATCCTGGAAAACGGCCGCGTCGTGATGGAAGGGCAGGCCCAGGAACTGGCCAGCAACGAAGACGTCAAAGAGTTTTACCTGGGCGTCTCCAGCGCCGGGCGCAAGAGCTTCCGCGACATGAAGTTCTACCGCCGCCGCAAGCGCTGGCTGGCCTGAGGCAGGAAGCAAAGCATGGACCTGGAACGGGCGAAGCAAGTGTGCCGCGGCTTTCCCGGCGCGACGCAAGACATCAAATGGACGAACGTACTGGCGTTTTGCGTCGGTGGCCGGATGTTCGCGCTGTGCGGCGCGGAAGCGCACAGCACGCGCGGCATGAGCTTCAAGGTCGATGCGGAACGCTTCCTGGAGTTGACGGACCGCCCCGGCATCCGCCCGGCGCCGTACCTGGCACGGGCCAAGTGGGTGCATATCGCCAGCCCCGATGCGCTCGACGACGGAGAAATGGCGGCCCTGCTGCACCGCTCATACAGCCTGATTTTTGCCAGGCTGACGAAAAAACTGCAACGTGACATTGGAGAATCCGCAACATGACCGATACGCTCGACAGTCTGGAAGCACGCGCCCCCGAAGAGCGCGAACGCGAATTGATGGCCGGCCTGCCGCAGCTGATCGCGCGCGCGCAAAAGGCGCCGGGCTGGGCCCGCATCCTCGATGGCGTCAACGCCGCCGACATCACCAGCCGCGCCGCGCTGGCGCAACTGCCCGTGACGCGCAAGTCCGACCTCAAGCAATTGCAGCACGATACCCTGCCGTTCGGCGGCTTGAACACGACGCCGAAGAACGCCCTGTCGCGCGTGTTTGTCTCGCCCGGCCCCATCTTCGACCCGGAAGGCCGCGGCCCCGACTGGTGGCGCTTCGCGCGGCCCATGTATGCGGCCGGCGTGCGCGCCGGCGGCTTGCTGCAGAACTGCTTTTCGTACCACTTCACGCCGGCCGCCTTCATGGTCGAAGGGGGCGCGGCGCGCCTGGGCTGCACCGTCATCCCGGCCGGCATCGGCCAGACGGAAATGCAGGTGCAGGCGATGGTCGACCTGAAGCCCGACACGTATATCGGCACGCCGTCATTCCTGAAACTGATCATCGAGAAGGCGCGCGAGATGGGCGCCGACATCAGCAGCGTCACCAAGGCCGTGATGGGTGCGGAAGCCTTGCCCGAATCCCTGCGCAGCTGGTTTGCCGCGAACGGCGTGCCGCACGTGTTCCAGACCTATGCCTCGGCCGATATCGGCAGCATCGCCTATGAAACGGCCAGCAATGGCAAGCTCAATCCGGGCATGGTGATCGATGAAAACGTGCTGCTCGAAATCGTCCACCCGGGCAGCGGCATGCCCGTCGCGCCGGGCGAAGTGGGCGAAGTCGTCGTCACCGTCTTCAATGCCGACTACCCGCTGATCCGCTTTGCCACGGGAGACCTGTCGGCCGTGCTGACGGACGCGCCGGAGTCGCCGTGCGGGCGCACGAATACGCGCATCCGCGGCTGGATGGGACGCGCCGACCAGACCACCAAGGTGCGCGCCATGTTCGTGCATCCGTCGCAGGTGCATGAAATCGCGCGCCGCCACCCGCAGATCAGGAAGGCGCGGCTGGTGGTGTCCGGGCGCATGGCCAACGACGAGATGGCTTTGCATTGCGAAGTCGACGATCCGCATGACGCCAGCGGCACCGAGGCCATCATTGGCTCGATCCGCGAACTGACCAAGCTGCGCGGCGACGTGGTGCTCGTGGCCGTGGGCAGCCTGGCGCAGGATGGCAAGGTCATCGACGACATGCGCGATTACAAATAAGGCCGATTTGCGGGATAATACCGGCATTGACCATCAGCCCCATTCATCGCCATGCAAGAGTCCATGCAAGAATTTCATCACAACCGTGCCCGTGACCTGATCAAGAACGCGGAACTGCTGTTCGACCAAGATACCGTGCAGGCGTCGATCACGCGCATGGCCGATGTGCTCAACACGCGCTTCAACGCCGAGGACTCGCAGGAGTTCCCGCTGGTGCTGGGCGTGATGGGCGGCGCCGTCGTGTTTACGGGCAACCTGCTGCCGCAGCTGAGCTTTCCGCTCGAGTTCGACTACATCCACGTCAGCCGCTACGGCGACGACGACAAGGGTGGCGAAGTGGTGTGGAAAGTCATCCCCCGCTCGAACGTGGCGGGCCGTACCGTCATCGTGCTCGACGACATCCTGGACGAAGGCGAAACCCTGGCGCACGTCAAGCAGCGCTTGCTGGACATGGGCGCCTCCGAAGTGATCCTGGCCGTGTTTGCCGACAAGGCCATCGGCAAGAAAAAACCCGTGCAAGCCGATATCGTCGGCCTGGTGATCCCGAACCGCTTCGTCGTCGGCTTCGGCATGGATGCGTATGGCTACTGGCGCAACCTGCCGGGCCTGTGGGCCATCAAGCCCGAGGACTTGAAGCAGGAGTGATTCATGATGGTAGTCGGATTACGCTGCGCTAATCCGACCTACGCCACCAGGTTCGAGCAGGTCGGATTGGCGTGCAGCGCGTCATCCGACATCCTCACCAACGTTACAGCTTCAGCCGCGCGCGCGCCGCATCGTATTCGGCCTTCAGGCGCGCCACCATCTCTTCGACGCTCGGCACGTCATCCATCAAGCCCACGCCCTGGCCCGCGCCCCAGATGTCGCGCCAGGCCTTGGCGCTGCCCGAGCCAAAATTCATCGAACTCTTGTCCGCTTCGGGCAGGGCTTCCGGATCGAGTCCGGCCGCGACGATCGATTTCTTCAGATAATTGCCGTGCACGCCAGTAAACAGGTTCGTGTAGACGATGTCCGCCGCGCTGGAATCGACGATGGCGTCGCGGTAGCCGTCGCTGACGTTCGATTCCTTGGTGGCCAGCCAGCGCGAGCCGATGTAGGCAAAGTCCGCGCCCATCGCCTGCGCGGCCAGCACGGCGTCGCCCGTGGCGATGGAACCCGACAGCGCCAGCGGACCATCGAAGAATTTGCGCACTTCGCCCACCAGCGCGAACGGCGACAGGGTGCCCGCATGGCCGCCGGCGCCGCTGGCCACCAGGATCAGGCCATCGACACCCGCCTCCAGCGCCTTTTTCGCGTGGCGGATCGAGATCACGTCATGCAGCACGATGCCGCCATAGCTGTGGATGGCGTCGAGCATTTCCTTGGGCGGCGCGCGCAGCGAGGAAATGATGATGGGGATCTGGTGTTTCACGCACACTTCCACGTCATGCGCGAGGCGGTCGTTTGACTGGTGCACGATCTGGTTGACGGCGATCGGTCCCACTTTTTTATCCGGATTGGCGGCCTGGAAGGCGGCCAGTTCGGCCTGCAGCTCCGTGAGCCAGGTGTCGAGCAATTCGGCGGGACGCGCGTTCAGGGCGGGGAAGGATCCGACGATGCCGGCCTTGCACTGCGCCGCGACGAGGGCCGGGCCGCTGGCGATGAACATCGGCGACGCGATAACGGGTAAGGAGAGGTTTTGCAACGCAACAGGCAATGCCATGGCGGACTCGCTGGAAAGTTGATCGGACGTAAAAAAACACTGAGCGTTGATTATAGTGCAGAAAAAGTACGATCGTGCTGAATTTATCGCACCCGCGTTTCAGCCCTCGTTAAGCAAGTACTCACCCTCGACATGTGCCGCTGCAGCCCTCACTAACTGCGAGACGGCCCATTCGGCCAGCGCGGCCGCTTCCTGGCGCAGGAAGCGCCGGTTGGCCTCTTCGAAGACGGGCATGCCGCGCAGCAGCGCGGGTATCTCGGCAAGGGCGATGCGCTGGCGTTCCAGCAGCAGGAATTTCAGCAGCACTTTCACCGCGTTCTGCGCATTGCGCACGGGATCGGACGCCAGGTAGTCGAGGCGCGAGTACGCGCGCTGCAGGGCACCGGCGGCATCCTGGAACGGCCGCCCGTGGCCGGGGATCACCACGCGCACGTCCAGGCTGGCGATCAGGTCCAAGGTGGCGCGCGCTTCAGGAAAGCCGGAGCCGCCATCGAGTTCGGGGAAGATCACGCCAAAGCCGTTTTCCCACAGGGCGTCGGCGGAAATGAGGATGCCTTCCTGGGCGCAGTAAAAAATCAGCGAGTGCGGGTCGTGGCCCGGCGCGCCCAGCGCTTGCCAGGCCATGTCGGCCAGGGTGAAGGTGTCGCCGGGCGAGACGGTGGCGTCGAAGCCGAAGCGCGGACATTGCTGGCCCGTGGCCTGGAAGCTGAGGGCGTCGACGTCCCACGCCCCCACCTTGTCCGCTTCCGACGCGGGAATGGCCGTATGGCAGCCATATTCGGCTTGCAGCAGCGCGTTGCCGCCGCAATGGTCGGAGTGCAGATGGGTGTTGAACAGCCGCTCCAGCGGCCGGCCGGCCAGGCTGTGGCGCAGCAGGGCCAGGGTTTGCGGCGCATGCGTGACATAGCCGCTGTCGATCAGGGCCGTGTCGTCCCGGCCCTGGAACAGGATGTTATTCGACGACAGCCAGCCGCGTTCGAACACCTGAATGGAATCGGGGAACAGCGCTGGCGATCGCGGCATGGGCGTCCTCAGTAGTCGGGCTCGAAATCGAGCAGGGATACACGGCCCGGCAATTCGGCCCACACGGCGCGCTTGAAATCGTCGTCGGCCTTGCTCCAGGCAATGATCTCGTCGAGCGTGCGCAAGCAGCCTTCGCACAAGCCGCTGCCGCGGTTCATCTTGCACAGGCTGACGCAGGGCGATGGCACCGGTGACGGCAAGGGGAGCGGAACGGCTGGCGGAGTATCGACCATCATGGAGCGGCATCGGTAAACGTGAAGGCTTTCATTATGCCGCGAAACCACGCCGGCGAGTCGGCGGCATCGCCATGCAATGTTTCCGTACATATATTTTCGAACGAAAATATGACGAAAAATGCATGCTCCGAAAATATATTTTACGTGACATTCTCACTCTGCGGCGGCCCGTCCGGCGCCCCGGTCAGGCCAGATGCCGCTTGACTTGAGGTGTTTCAGAACTATACTACCATCCATACAGATGGCAAATGGATGCCACATGGAGTTTTTGGAGACTTATGGCCAAGCAAGACAGCAAGCCCAAAATTGGGGAATCCGAGAAAATCACGATCAACCTCGGCTTGATCGACCTGGGGCAGATCGATCTGCTGGTCCAGGAGGGATTTTATTCCAACCGCACGGATCTGATCCGTACGGCCATACGCAACCAGCTGGGTACGCACGCCGACGTGGTGAAACAGACCGTCGCCCGTAAAAGCCTGGTATTGGGCATGCAGCACTATTCGCGCGCCGACCTGGAAGCGATTCAGGCAGCCGGCCAGCGCCTGCAAATCCAGGTGCTGGGACTGGCCAGCATCGCCGGCGACGTCTCCGTGGAACTGGCACTGGCCACCATCGAGTCTATTTTCGTATTAGGTGCCCTGCATGCCAGCACCGTCGTCAAGACAGCGCTCGCAGGGCGAATTCACTAGCGTATCGGTTCGCGGCGATGACCCGGCCGATGCGCGGCACCGTTAAGGATGGTCATGAAACTACCTCTCAACATGCTGGCGCACATGCGCGCCGCAACCCGCAATCTGATGGGCCGCGGGCCCGCCGCCGCCACCGACGCCATCCAGCAGGCGCTGGCCGCCGCTGGCCTGGCGCCGCAGGCAGCCG